>CAZWFJ010000199.1:0-6798 GCA_964633135.1 uncultured Puniceicoccaceae bacterium
TCCTTCATCCCTCATCCTTCATCCCTCATCCTTCATCCCTCATCCTTCATCCCTCATCCTTCATCCCTCATCCTTCATCCTTCATAATTCATCCTCCATCCTTCATCCTTCATCCTTCACAATTCATAATTCATAATTCATCCCTCATCCCCCATCCTATTGGAAATTCGGTTTGCCTTTTTCCCTCCTCCCCTTCCCGCTTAGGCAATGGAACCGGTCGTGTTTCCAGGTAATCTGGTCCGGCATTCTGGGGTGGTGGAATCCGCTCTGGCCTGGCAGGGCGTGCGCTGGCTGCATGGGTGCGGGCATTTGCAGGCGTTCTGGATCGCCCCTCAGTTCCGTGCGGCGACGGAGCGGGCGGGCGAGATTCGTTTTTTCGCGGCTCGATACGAGTTCCCGCTGAAGGTATTGCCCTTTCCCCCGCTTGCTGGTGCGAGTGGGGGGAGCGACGGGGCTAGGATCGAAGCGGAGTGGGACCGGGCCGCAGCTCTGGCCGCGCTTCTCGATCGCCAGGGCGGGGAGCACATCCTCTTCGTGACGACCCCCGAGGCCCTTCTTGATCCGGTGATTTCCCGGACCGCGCTTCGCTCCCGCCGCATCGCCATCCGCACCGGAGGGGAGATTCCGCCGTCCGAGCTGGTTCGCGCGCTCGCCGAAGATCTTGGTTACGATAACGAGCCAGTCTGTGAGCGTCCTGGCGAATTCGCCGTGCGGGGCAATCTGCTCGACGTTTATCCGGTCAGCCTGCCCCACCCGATCCGGATTGATTTCTTTGGGGACGAGATTGAGAGCATCCGGCCCTTTGACCCGACCAGCCAGCTCTCGAAAGGGCAGCTCCAGGAGGTATGGATTGGCCCCACAGGAGCGGGCACCCATGGAGGAGGCGACGGCGATTCGCGCGGCTCCCTGGCGGAATACCTCGATCACCCGACGGCATGGATACTCGAAGAGCCCGATTCACTCCGACGCGAGCATCCTGTACTTTTCGAGAAACCGGAGGGGGCGACCGGAGGAAAAGATCCGTTTCCGCCCGCCGGCCCGTCCGGAGTTCCGACCCTTGCCCGGCTTTTCGAGCGGACGGGTGCCGGGAAGGATTCCGCCCTGCTGCTCTCCGAGATCGAGACGGTACTCCCGCTGGCCGCAAAGAGCGAGGACCGTCCGCTATTGACCCGCGACCCCGAGGTATTGCGGGGCGAGCTGATCCGGGGCCTGCTGGGAGCCGACCGCACCGCGCACGAGGAGTCTACCCGGCTGCGCTTTTTGCATAAGCTCGCTGCGATCGCCAGCGAGGGGGCAAAGGTCCACCTCGTCTTCCCCGGCGAGAATGAGGAGAACCGCTTTCGCGAATGGATGCGGCAAGACGAGATCCTCAAGGACTTCCGCCCTCCCATCCTTCAGGGAACTCTCCGCCGCGGAAGCTGGTGGGAGCACGACGGCGAGTCGGAGCTGTACATTACGGACCGGGAGATATTCGGACGCGACCGCACCCGGCTGGAGAGAATCTCCGAAAGAGCCCTGCCAGCCCGTAGCGGCGTAGACGGCCTTCTCGACTTCTCTGAGATCGTCGAAGGGGACCACCTCGTCCACCTCACCCACGGGATCTGCCTCTTTCGGGGGATTTCCCCACTGGAGATTCGCGGCGAGGTCAGGGAGGTCATCGTGCTGGAATTTGCCGATAACATCCGTATCTCCCTCCCGCTCACCGAAGCCCACCTACTCTCCCGCTATGTCGGCCTGCGCAAAACCTCCCCGAAGCTCGGCAAGCCCGGCTCTGGAAATTGGGAGAGGGCCCGCCGCTCCGCCGAAAACTCGACTCTCGACCTCGCCGCCCAACTTCTCGAAATCCAGGCCCAGCGGGTAACGACCCCCGGGCATGCGTTCTCCCAGGACACCCCCTGGCAGACTGATTTTGAGGCATCCTTTCCCTTCCGCGAGACGCCGGACCAGATCAGTGCGATCCGGGCCGCCAAGGAAGACATGGAAAAGCCCCGCCCGATGGACCGCCTTGTCTGCGGGGATGTGGGATTCGGCAAGACCGAGGTGGCGATCCGGGCCATCTTCAAGGCGATCATGGATGGCAAGCAGGCAGCCGTGCTCGTGCCCACGACCGTACTCTGCCAACAGCATTTTCAGACTTTCCGCGACCGCTTTGCGGATTTTCCGGTGAGCGTGGAGATGCTCAGCCGTTTCCGCACCGCGGCAGAGCAAACGCGGATCCGCAAGCAACTGCGCGAAGGCCGCGTAGATGTCGTCGTCGGCACCCATAGCCTCCTCGGGCGAGCGGTCAAATTCAAGGATCTCGGTCTACTCGTCATCGACGAGGAACATCGCTTCGGCGTCCGCCAGAAGGAGGAACTCAAGCGCCTGCGCATCCACGTCGACGTGCTGAGCATGAGTGCCACCCCGATCCCCCGCACCCTCTATCTCGCGCTGGCGGGAGCACGGGACCTGAGCGTTATCGAAACTCCTCCGCGCGACAGGCTTCCCGTCGAGACATACGTGCGGCCATACTCGGAGGCTCTGGTCCGGTCCGCAATCGACCAGGAAATCGCGCGGGGCGGGCAGGTCTTCTACCTGCACAATCGCGTCCAAACCATCCGCACGGTCGAGAAGAATCTCCGGGTCCTGTTTCCCAAGCTCGGCATCGCGGTCGGCCATGGCCAGATGCAGGAGGGCGAACTCGAACAGGTGATGACCGATTTCGTTGCCGGGCGCTACGACCTCCTCCTGTGTACCACCATCATCGAGTCGGGCCTGGACATCCCAAACTGCAACACCATGATCATTGAGGGAGCGGATCGTTTCGGCCTCTCCCAACTCTACCAGCTGCGCGGACGCGTCGGGCGCTTCAACCGCCAGGCCTATGCCTATCTTTTGCTGCACCGCCACACGGGGGTTCTCGAATCCGCCCGCAAGCGTTTGTCGGCGATCCGCCAATACAACCAGCTCGGCGCGGGCTACCGGATCGCCATGAAGGACCTCGAGCTGCGCGGTGCCGGGAACCTGATCGGTCCCGAGCAGAGCGGGGAGATCGCCGGGGTCGGATTCGACCTCTATTGCCAGCTCCTGCGCCAGAGTATCGCCCGGCTCAAAGGCGAGGAGACCGCCTCTCACGTACGCGCCGAGGTGCGACTTGACTTTATCAACCGGGGATTGGGGGGCGGACGCTCCCGGCCCGAGGGAGACGCGCGCTTCGAAGTCTTTCGCAAGGAAACGCTCGACAAGGGCCGGATCAAAACGGTGGCAGCCGAGATTCCCGATGCCTATATCCCCGAATCGCGAATCCGGGTCGATCTCTACCGCCGACTCGGACTCGTCTCCACCCGCGAAGAGTTGAAAAAGTTGGAGAACGAGATCGCCGACCGCTTTGGCAAGATGCCGGAGCCAGTCCAGGTGCTGCTCGCCGTCACCCGGATCCGGATCGAAGCTGAATACCACCAAATCGGCTCAGTCAGCACCGAGGGTTCGCTCCTCCGGCTCCGAAAATCGGACAAGGAAGGCAGCTTTGTGAAGATCGGTTCCCGCTTTCCCCGCTTGACCCGCAAAAAGCCGCTTTCCAGATTGTCAGAAATCCATAGCATTCTCTCCAGCCTATGAACCTAATTCCAATTTTGCAGAGGCCGACGCGCCTCTTACTGTTTCTTGCCCTTACCGGCACTTTCCTGTGCGCACAGCAAAACGTGGACGGGCGCTGGGAGTCCGACCGGCCTAATGCGATCGCCGCCAAGGTGGAGGGGAGGATCATCACCTTCGAGGAGGTCCGGCGCGAGATGGAGCCTCTGATGAGGCAGGTTTCGCGGGATTCCGCCAACGAGCAGGAATACATGGCGAACCTGAAACGGCTCCAGCGCGACGTCCTCCAGAACTTGATCGACCAGATCCTCATCGTGGAGGAGTTTCGCTCAAAGGAGATGTCCATCCCCAAGTCCTACCTTGAGGGCGAGTTCAACGACGTGATCCAGAAGGACTTCAACGGCGAGCGCGACCGCTTCCTGAGTTATCTCAGGTCGCAGGACAAGACCGTCCGCGATTTTCGCGAGGAGCTCGAAGAACGAATCATCGTGCAAGTGATGAGACAACAGATGCGGCGCAACCAGGCGGAGATCAGCCCCCGCATGATTGAGGAATTCTACGAGGCCAATATCTCGCAGTTTCAAAGGGACAAGGAAGTGCGGCTTTTCCAGATCACCTTGAATCCGAGTCCGGATGGAGACACCGTGGAGGAGAAATCTGCCGCCGTGCAGGAGCAACTCGCCAATGGCAAAACCTTTCAAGAGGTGGCCCGGACCATGAGCATGGATAGCCTGGCCCGCCGCGGAGGAAGTCTCGGATGGGTCGAGCGTTCGGATCTTCGAAGCGAATTCAGCGACATTGTTTTCGCCCTAGAAGCCGGGCAAGTCAGCGATCCGATCCCTTTTCAGGACAGCATCCTCTTCTTCGAGGTGGCGGAGGTGCGGGAACCCGGGCCAATCCCCCTCTCCGAGGTCCGGGGTACGATTGAGGAGATTCTTTCCGACCAGATCGCCCGCGAGGCACAGGAAAACTGGCTCCAGCGGCTGCGCGAGAAGGCTTTCATCCGGTATTTCATCTGACCAGAGCGTCCATCCGTCTCGCCTGGCGAGCCCGATCGACAGAAAATACTCCCATCGCACCGAGACCCGAACACCCGTAAAAAACCTTGCCCGCACTACTGGAACAGCTTCACGCCCTCCCCCCGGAGGCAATCTGGGTCGGCCTATTGCTCTTCTCTTTCGCCGCGATCCTGATCCTTCACCGCTGGCTGGGGCCTGCCGGACTGTATACCTACATGACCGTGGCCATCATCGGGGGGAACCTGCATGTACTCAAGTTGACCCAGTTCTCCGTCTTTCCCGATCCGGTCGCCCTCGGTACTATCCTCTTCTCGACCACCTTCCTCTGCACAGACATCCTTACCGAGTACCACGGACCACAGGCGGCCCGCAAAGGGGTGGTCCTCGGGTTTGCCGGGCTGATCCTGTTCAACCTCTTCCTGTTCGCGGCCCTCGCCTTCCGCCCGCTCGACCCGGCAGACGGCGATCTTGGCGCGTATGCCGCACGGATGCAGGAAAGCATGGAGACGATCTTTCTCCCTGCCCCCGGCATCCTAGTCGCCAGCCTGACCGCCTATCTGGTAAGCCAGTTCAACGACATCTGGGTCTTCAGCCGCCTGCGTGCCGCCACCGGGGGCCGCTACCTCTGGCTTCGCAACAACCTCTCAACCTGGATCTCCGCCCTGATCGACAGCATCGTCTTCAGCCTTCTGGCCTTCGTGGTTTTTGCGCCCGAGCCAGTCGGCTGGAAGCCTCTGATCTTCACCTACATCCTCGGAACCTATGGCCTGCGCGTGGTAGTCGCCATTCTCGACAGCCCCGTCGTCTACCTCGCCCGTCCCCCCAAGCCTGCCGACACCGTCCGCTCATGAATACTGGTTCCGCTTTCGCCTTCGATGTCCTCCAAGCCGACCCGCACTCGGCTGCCCGGACCGGTCGCCTGCGAACCCCACACGGCACCATCGAAACCCCCAATTTCATCTTCTGCGCCACCAAGGCCGCCATCAAGGGCGTTACCATCGACCAGGTGCGCGAGGCCGGTGCCGATATCATTCTCTCCAACACCTATCACCTCCTCCTGCAGCCTGGCCCCGAAATCGTCGCCCGCCACGGAGGCCTCCACCGGATGATGGGTTGGAACGGCCCCATGCTGACCGATTCCGGGGGATTCCAGATCTTCAGCATCGGCCACGGATGGATCGCCGACGAGATCAAGGGCCGCCGCAAAATTGGTGCCCAGGGACCCGGTGTCAAAATCACCGAGGAGGGTGCCCGCTTTCACTCCTACGTAAATGGCGAGCCGATCCTCCTCACCCCGGAGCGATCCATCCAGGCCCAACGCCAAATCGGTGCCGACCTCATTCTCGTCCTCGACGAATGCACCCCTTTTCACGTCGAACGCGAGTACACCGCCCGCTCGATGCAAATGAGCCACCGCTGGGCCGTCCGGAGCCGCGAGGAATTTGACCGGAGCGACGATGGAACCCAGGCTCTCTACGGAATCGTCCAGGGGGGTGTCTACGAAGACCTGCGCCGCGAGAGTGCCCAATTCGTCTCCGACCAGCCCTTCTTCGGCCAAGCCATCGGCGGTTCTCTCGGTTCCGACAAATCCCAAATGCGGGAAGTGACCGCCTGGGCACGCCGTCACCTCCGCGACGACCGCCCCACCCATCTCCTCGGCATCGGCGGCTTGCTCGACCTCTGGGAAGGCGCGGCCCTGGGCATCGACACCTTCGACTGCGTTCATCCCACCCGCCTCGCACGCCACGCCGGTGCCCTCTGCCGTCCATGGGAAAACGATGGCCGCGAACACCTGAACCTGAAAAACGCCCGCTTTCGCGAGGATCTCTCCCCCCTCGACGATCGACTAGCCGCCCCGGCCTCGCGCAATTTTTCCCGCGCCTATATCCACCACTTGTTTAAAGCGGGCGAAACCCTGGGAGGACAACTGCTCGCCATCCACAATATCGCCTTCCTCACCTGGATGGCCGGTGAAATCCGACGCTCCATCCACAACGGAACCTTCGCCGAGGAATATCGCCGCTGGACCGGAAAGGCCCTCTAGTATCTCTTCGATCCCCGTAGCGGAACGGGGAACCCGTTTCGAATCCCCGTAGCGGAACGGGGAACCCGTTTCGATCCCCGTAGCGGAACGGGGAACCCGTTTCGAATCCCGTAGCGGAACGGGGAACCCGTTTCGATCCCCGTAGCGGAACGGGGAACCCGT
>CAZWFJ010000199.1:6898-8291 GCA_964633135.1 uncultured Puniceicoccaceae bacterium
TTCGAATCCCCCACCTTTTTCCCGATCCGCCACCGATTTTCGTTCCCCTTCGCAAAGAAAGGCTTTACGCTCGACCGAATTTCCTCAACTTATAGTCGTATGCGCCTTCACTTTCATTTTCTTCTCGGAATCGTAATCCTCTCCGCCTTTGCGGGTTGCAGCAAACCGCCCAAGCCCGACCCGAGCGCAACCGTGATCGGCCCGCAAAGCCCCACCCGACCCGAGGGCTTCGTCAGCGACGACAACCCATTTCCCCTGGTCGAGAACGATCCCTACCGTGAGGACCTCTTTAACCAGGGCCTCACCGAGCGGAATCCGAATTTTAATATCCTTGAAGGGGAGCAGTTTCGCGATGTCTTCCCCACCGTCTACTTTGACTTTGACCAGAGTTTTATCCGCCCCGCCGACCGCCCTGCTCTCGAGGAAGTCGCCGAAGCCCTCCGCGCTGCCCCCGGCGATTATCTTCTTGTCGAGGGATACTGCGACTGGAAAGGCACCACCGAGTATAACCTCGCGCTTGGCGACCGCCGTGCCACCAGCGTGAAAGACTACATCGTGAGCCTCGGAATTGACCCCTCGCGGATCGAAATCCTCTCAAAAGGCGACCTCGAAGCCGATCCAAACGCCGGCCCGGAAGGCCGGGCACTCGACCGTAAGGCAGAGCTGGTCATCGTCCGCTGAAGATTTGTATCCACGCTAGAATCCTCTCCTCCGGTAGCAGGCAGCTGCCACCAGAAAAACTCCGGCAAAGCTTTGCAAGCCGAGAGCATGGACAGCCCCCAGTCCCGCCAGTTCTTCTACCCCTGAGTTTGATGCAATTGCGCAGGGCGTGTGGAATCGGCGAACCGCCGACGCGGGCGGTGTTTGGTGGGAGGGTTGCTTTAGCGCCCTCCGTATCGTGCTGTGGAATGAGAGCCAGCCTCGTAAAAGAAGTGTGATCTTTACGTGACAGTTTTGTTGCACTGATTTTGGCAAAACACCATGCGATCAGAGTGGCACTTACATTCTACTGCCGCCTCCTTATTCTCAGTTGTCGTTGACTTCCACCTCCACCTCACAGTCCGCAATCTCTCGATGAAAACTCTTATCACCTTTTTAGTCTTGCTCGTTTTCCAAACCGCGCATTCTCAGGTTTCACTGCCCCACGCAACCGATTTTGAATCTTCCGAAGGTTTCTCACTGGGAAGTCTTGATGGACAGAATGATTGGGTTGTTGACCAAGGCAGCGCCGTTGTCACCAGTGCGGACTCGCAGGCTGGCTCATGGTCGGTTCAGCTGGAAGACTCTACTCCTTTTACGCAGGTTCGCCTCCCCTTATCGGATCCGGGAGGACAGAGTGGGTGTAACCACAAGTGCGGGGAGTGGGAGGGGCTTTATGCCCCGATTTCCGGCG
>CAZWFJ010000200.1:0-8252 GCA_964633135.1 uncultured Puniceicoccaceae bacterium
GAGAACCAACGACTTACGTAAAATATACCCTAAAACAGCTTAAGTCGGGTTAGCCTGTTTCCTTCCGCACGTCGGTTCTTGGCAAACAAACTTGCCGCGCCCGTCACTGTTACCTTCTCCTTTTACGGTTGGAAACGTCACCCCTGTCTCTGGGCAGGTAACCTCGTCAGGAAGTTTTCCGCGCACCTCCAACAATCGCAGTGTCTTCGCCCGCTCCTCCAGCCAGCGAACCGTCGCCTCGGGATCGTCGGTCGCCGAACCGCCGAGCGGACTTCCAGCGGCATCTTTCGGGCCACAGCCCTTCATCCAGTCGGGATGCATGAGCAGCGTGAGGTCGACCTTTTTCTTCTTCGCCTTTCCGCCCAGCGAGACGGAGTCTCCATTGATGCGTCCGGCAAGGTCGGTGTGCTGGTGCCCACAATGGGGGCATTTGAATTCACCTCGCGCATTCATGGCGGCGAACGGCGTTTCGCCATCGGCGACCGCCAGCGGCCAGTCCGGGGCCATGCGGGCCTCGTGCTGCTCGACATCAAATTCCTTGCCGCACTTCTGGCAGGTGTAGTCTGCCCAATACTTTACGGTCAGGGTCTTGATCGCGACGACCGGCGTCGTCAGCAAAGGCGTGCGGTGTCCGCAGCCCTGGGCGGCGCAGGGACCATGCTTCGCCCAGAAGGTGTAGATGATCTCCGGCCCCTCGTAGCGATAGTTCGGGCGCTCCTGCCACGGGACGGTGAAGATGTCGAAATCCTCCGGCAGCTCCTTCCAGCCCTTCCGCGCACCGGCCTCCTTTTGGAACCACTTGCCTTTCTCCCCATGCGGACCGTCGCAGGCGAAGTAAGGCATGACGTAGGGCTTCACCTCTTCCTCGATCTCGGCGAGGAGGCGTTTCACCTCGTCGAGGTCCACCGGTGTGATTTCGTTCTTCACCACGAACCACGCCACCGGGTTGAGGTCGCAGCCGAAGAGCTGCATGCCCAGCCGCGAGCCTTCGACGAGGGTCGTGCCGCCGCCCATAAAGGACTCGGCGACCTTGAGCTTTTGGAAGGCGGGGTTCTTCTGGTGATTGCCGTAATAGGCGTTCCAAATCAATGAAGCGGCTTCAGACTCATCCTCCGGTGCCTTGGTCGCCGCCGCCAGCAGCATGGCCCGGAAGACGCTGGAGCGTCGCCGAGCCCACCATTTCGACATCTGGTAAATCGGCTTGCCCGCGTTGCCCTCAATCTGCGCGATCTCATTGATCGGCACGATGGGAAAGTCCACCTCCAGACAGGTCTTGGGGCGATTCGGGTCAGAGAAATCAACCGACTCCAGATGCCACTCCTTGCCCGCACCGACGAGCGCGGCGATGTCCTCAGCGAGCTGTTCTTGTTTGGTTTTCTTGGGCATGGAATTAAAGAGTGAAATTTGAAGAGTGAAGAGTGAAATGGGTTGGGTTTTGTCCGGAACGTGTCCGGATTCGGTTGGAATGAGGCGGCTTATTGATTACGCAAGTTGTTGTTATTAGACGCTTTCCGTGGAAATCGACACTCGTTCGCATGTGGCTCGCCATGTCCGGATCGTGTCCGGATTCGGGCGGGATGCGGTGTTGGCTCTGAGGGGCATTCCTTTGTTTGGGTTTCCCCTTCGAAACCAATGAAACAAGGCTGATTTTCAGCAACTTACGCATCTTGACTCCCTGGTTTCTTTGTTAAACGAGCCCGTTCTTTGGTTGGATTTCCCGCCTTTAACAAAGCCCATTGGGGATGCCCTCGGGAACCTTGGTTGACGATCTCTTCCCTCTTGCGCAGCCGGGTAAGCAGATTATGCACCTTGCTGCCCTTTTGGTTCTCGTCCAAGGCATCACTGAGCTTGTCGAGGAGGAGTTTGTCGATCTCGGCGCGGGTGGCGGTCTTGAACTTGCCGAGATAGTCGAGGATCAGCTTTTCGTAGTGGTCGTCGTCCTGGGCGCGGGTGCGGATGTAGTCGGCCCGGCTGGAGGTGACGTCGGCGATCTCGGCGGAGATGTGGAGGTTGGGCTTGCGTCCCTCGATCCACCCGGCCTTGCGGAGGCGCTTCACGACCTGCTCATCGGCGGGCAGGCCCTTCTGGATCCGGTCGAGGGCGAGGACATCGTGGAGGGGAATATCCGTTTTTTGCAGGAGGAGTCGGGTGTAAGCCGGATCAACAATCTTTCCATAGATCCGCAGCCGGACCAGATTCGGTTCACCCAATTCGTAGTCGGGTAAAGGAAAGGAGCGCGCCGCCTGGGCGCGATACATCCGGTGAATGCCATAGCCCATGGTGTCGATCATGCCCAACAGGCTCATGGCTTTGACCAATACGGTGTTGCGATACCGCTTCGGGGTGCGAGTTCCCACAATATAAAGCTCCGGAGTGCCTTCGTAAAAGGATCCAACATTTTCAATCTCCAGAGCGTCGGTGAACTCTGTGACAAGAATTCGCCCGTTTTGACGGTAGTCTTGGTGGCCAATGGCGTTGTGCAGTGCTTCGAGCACGACCTTTTGCTCATATTTGGCAACATCTTCGCCGATTAGCTCGTTAGCGGGCAGGAGGCGAACCTTCAGGTTGCGGATTCGCTGGTAGATTTTGCTCGTTGAAAGGATGAACGGAGGGCCGTAATGCTCATAGGCTTCCTCATCGGCGACCAGTTTCCATGTAATTTGGCACGGATGCGGATTCAATAGATTCGCAGATTGGGGTTTTCCTAGCAGGAGAAGCGCAGCCCGTGTTAGCTGTCCCTCCACAAGCAGGCCAATACGATCCAAAAACACGTTGTCGTCCCAACGGCCTACCTCAGCAGCATCGAACTGATCCTCATGTTTCTTCGCAAAAACTTCCCGCGCCCGCAGCAAGGCCTGTGGGTCGAGGTCCGAGAGACTTGCATTTCCAACGAGTCCCGCACTCCATTCCTTAGCGGAAGATTGCCCCCGAATCGCATCCTCTTTATCTACTCCAAGTGCGGAGAGGCTCTCGCCCGCCCGAGCATAGCGGTGCCCATGCCATCCAACCGGCATTCCGGCTGGAGCGGGGGGAATCTCGAACAAGACGACGCGTCCCTCGGGCAGGGATAATTCGTGTATATCGCGGAATGTGAGGGAAGGTTCCAAGCCATTGCGCACATCGTTCTTCACCGCCATCAAGTGATCGTGCTTGGGCTTATAGTTTGTGCCGACGACCTTGCGCGTCTTGTTGTCGACGCCAAAGACCAGCCACGCGGAATCCACTCCCCGCAGGTTGGCTTCATTGGAGAGGGCGGAAAAGTAATGGCCGATCTCCGAAGTTTTGAAAGTGGCATCAGCCTGCTTGAACTCGACAACCTCGTTTTCCCATGAGGCGATCAAGGTTTGCAAGAGCTGAGAGATTTCGGATTCGCTACGCATCAAAAACAATCAGTTCTTGTGAAGGCGGATAAAGGGGACGAAGGTCTCAAAAAGACTCAGCCCGCCGTGAGAGAGGGTTCGGTTGCCGCCTTGAACGGCCCATTTGCTGCGGCCAAGGGCGAGGCTGTAGCGTCCGGTCGGGCAATCGAGGGTCAGGGCGAGCGGAGGGAGCCATTCCTGGCTGGTCAGTTCCGTCTGCTTGTAGCGATAACCGCCGAAGTTGTCGCGGAAGAATGCTTTCTCCTCGGCATCAGCATCCCGGAATGCGCCCGTGTTGGCATAGCCGTGGTCGGAGGTGATGACCAACTCACGGCCTTGGCAGAGCTTTGCCACCAAAATCCAAAAGTCCTCGGAAGCGAGTTGCTGCACCACCTCGGGCAGGAGTTTCCGAATACCTTCCCCTTGGTCACTGAAGTCGTGAACGCGGTTGTCCGGCCATTCATGCCAGACGACGATTCTCGGTTCGGAGGGGATGGCTTCAGCAAGATCTTTCCACGGAAGGTCGTTGGTGAGGGTGTAGGCACCGGTGAGTTGGTGTGCTCCGCCAGCCCCATCGTTATCGAGTGCACCGCGATGGCTGAAACCGAGCGCCTTGGCAAAGGCGTTCGTTTCGGCGGGCAACTCGGACCCCACAACCTCACAGCCTGAGACGCCGAAGCCCCGTGCTGCCGCTTCTGCGATCAAGATCGGAAGCTCGCGAACCGACAGGCCATCAAGGATCAAAACCGCTTTGCCTCCGTGTCCAGAATTCCACCAGTCAAGCAGTTGACCGCTGCCCAGTGGGACATCTTGAAGAAAGGTATTCCACAGAGTCCACGACCCGCCAGAAAGGGCAAGTTCGAGAGGCTCACATTGCTTTTCGCGGCGAACGATCTCGTCCACGAAATTGCCGGACAGTGGCTCGCAGCAAAGCCTTTTCAGCTCATCGCGAATGGCCTTCCACGCATCGCGGGACGAGGCCATGAGCAACGAATCAAGGGTTGTTGATGATAAGGCCATCTAGACGTTCTCCTCCTTTTCGATCTTCAAGGAATATTTCCCCTCGGGAAGTTTGCGAATCAGTTCCTGCAACTGCTTGCCGCTGAATTCGGAGGTCCCGATCTCGATGGTCCGCACCTTGGTGGCTCCCGAGACGCCCCAGCTTTCGATCTTTCCGAGCAAGTTGAGGGGAGAGTTGGCGTCGGAAAAATGTGAGCTTGTCGGGACCGCCCCGGTGATACCTCCGCTCCCGCCGCCCGGAGTCGGAGCAGGCGGAATCGCGCCTCCTCCGAATGGATTTGGTGGGGTTTCACCTGTAGCACCGGCGGGACCACCGCCCCCAGAAGTTGGCGTCCCGCCAGTCCGTGGCGGAGGCGGGGTGTAGCCGCCAGCGGCCCCTGTCGCGCTCGGCTCATGCAAGGTGGTCTGCGCCATGTGAGAACCAGAGACGTTTGCCAGCTTGCCACGAATCCGGGGATAGGCGTCCGCTTCCGATTCACCTGCTTGCGCCTGCACCCACGTAGAACCGCGAACGTTGAAGGCGATGAGGCCCCGCGCAGCCATGCGCTCGAGGTAGTCCTTCACTTCTGCCTCACCGATCCAAGGGATGGAATGCCGCCCCCCGGAAAGCGGTTCTTGCAGATCCTTCAGTAGGTCCGAAAGACTTGAATTGCTTTTGGCAAAGGCAGCCACGACTTCCTCAAATTCCTCGGGAATGAAGTGCGTCTCCTTGATGGTTTCGTGGATGCCAGCCGGAATCTGTGCGCCCATTTTGCTGTGCTTTGCATACTGGAACTGGCAGTTCCTGGCCGTCTCGTAATCCCAAATATCGAGGATACAGAAAGAAGGGAAGTAGCCCTTGAGTTTGTTGTTCACCTCTCTTTCAAACTTGGTCTGCAGGGGTGCAAACTCCCGATCAGTCGCCTTCCAGTCGGCAGCGAGCTTCGCCGCACGGGCTTCGATAAGAATGTCCTGATCGAAAAAGATGCTTCCCACGCCTTTTTGAGGCAGGAGGAAACGCGGGGTGTTACGCCGCTGATCCAGATGTTTAGCCAACCAGCGCCCAATGCGCTCATTCTCGTTGTCCGGAAACTCGGGCAGCACGATCACAGGGATGCGATTGTCCCAGGCTTGCGGATGATCGTCCGGAGAAAGCTCACTCCAAGGGTCACTCTCCCACTTCTTGCGCAGGACAATGATGCGATAAGGGGAATGATCCGATCCAGCCAGAAGGCTGTGGATCATCTTGGCGAGATACTCCACATCCGAGCCATCTGCGAAGAGCTTATTGTTGCGGGCGTGGGCGATGAGCTTCGTCTCGTTGTTCTCCTCGTTCTTGAAGACCAAGCGGTCGCCCACTTCATGGACGTTAAAGCTTCCGTCGCGAATGGTTCCCAGCTCCACCCGAAAGGCATTTTCGTCGATGGGTTTTGATTGGGTAATGTCGATCTGGATATCCGTTGGGTGAGCACCTGTGACCCGGTCAACGGTCAATGATCTAAGCCATAGGGAGCTAATGACTTCGGCTGCATGCGGAACATCGGTGGCAGGATTGTTTACCGTTTCCCGAATGTTCTGCAGATTGCGAAGGGCCTTCTCACGAAGGTCGCGGTGGAGCTGATTTGCAACGCTATCGATGAGCGAGCCGACCGCGCTGATATCGCTGTCGATTCGGAAGTCAGCCGCAGTGAGGACTGGGCTGTGGTCTCCGGCAACCTTGAAGGTCTCCACGAGGAGCTTGATCAGGTCCCGTGTTTCCTGAGCCTCGGTCGCCATCAATACTTGATCATCCAAAAGTTGGAGCAGCTTGGGCGAGTAAGGCCACGCTTCTATGAAGTCGGCCTTCTCCTTGTCGATTTCATTGCCGGGAATCTGGCGAATGCGGCAATACTCTGAGAAGTGCGGGGCCAGACAGGCTTCGACATCCGATTCCGGGATGTTGAAGCGATTCTCAAACATCCGGTAGAGAAGGAGGCGGCGGCGGTCGCGTTTGACCAACGGCCCCGTAAAATCGATCACTATCGGGTTGACGCGGTGAATCTGCTGGTAGGCTTCCGTGCTGCCATCTCGGACGGACACGATTAGCGCGAGTTTATCCGGGTGATTCTCCGCAACCTCACTGAGGGTCTGGATAAAGTTGAAGGCCCAGTTCCGACGCGGGTGTTGCTTGGTGTTGGTGAGCCCGTCGAACCACGTTTGAAATTCATCAAAGATGAGCACGGTGGGCCGTTGCGAGAACAACTCGATCATGTCCTCATTGCTTGGAACATCGGTGCCGCGAGCCTCCCACTTCCCCCGAACGTATTCCCCCTTCGGGTGCTGCTCGAAGATCGGGTCCCAAAGGAACTTGTAGCGCTGATTGTGCAGAGCCTCGGCGATAACTAGAAAACCTTCTCGAAAGTTTAGTGCTTTGACGGTCTCATCCTTCAATCGATTGCCCCAGTAATCCCGCCAAGCGGACGCTGCGCCGTGGTCCTTCAGGAGGTGGTAAGCTGCAGCCATCATGTGGGATTTACCCTGACCGCGACCGCCCTTAAGGACAATCGTGCGACTCTTCTCCGGCTGAATGGCCTCAGCCATCTTCAACAGGTCAATAGAGGGGTAGGTTATATCGAGAAACTCGCTGGCAGTCTTTTGGATGGCTCCAGTCGACTTGCTGTTTCGCAACTCGATAACGGTGCCCTTGAGGGTTTTTCCGCGAAATTCAGGCCTGAGAGAGAGGTTTAGCATGACTAGTGAAAGTAAGTTGAGTTCAGTTTTCGTCCTGGTGCTTCAGGGAAGACAGTAATACCTCAGAGAGATCGCCCACCTCCACCAGTTTCAGATTCTGTCCAAGTAGATCGCGGTCGGTTTCTTGAAGAAATGGCACCACCACGAAGACCATTTCGCACTTTAGGCGGTCACGGATGATCCCAGCGGTAATGCGAGTCTTCTCAAGGTCCCGGTGGACGTTGAACTTGCACTCTAGGGCAATGCGTTTGCCGTCACGTTCGATCAGGAAATCGGTGGAGACGATGCCCTCGCAGTAGTCCTGCTTCGCCTCGATGCCAGCCTTGGCCAGCTCGCGGGCGACCGAGTTTTTGAAGGAGATGGACTGGGTCTTGATCTCGAGAAAGCGCTCGCAGCGAGCGATCTCCTCGCAGCGGTTTTCCCCATCTTCAATGACGGATTCCTCCGGGATTCCTTCGAGGATACTGGAATAGGCCCGAAGAATAGACTGCTCTTCCTCTCGGGTCTCGCAAAGGCGTTTCATGAGGCGACTCAAGGTCACCTGACGGGGGCGGCTGGCCCCGTTGAGGATGCGACTGATCGACGCAGGCGTCAGCCCGATGTCGGCAGCCAACTGAACGCCGGTGACCTCTTTGGCCTCCATCAATCGGCGTATGGCATCTCCTAGCTTCTTCATGTCAAGAAGATGACGCTCCTTATAGTTTCGCGTCAATGCTCAATGCCTGAAGGTGTAAAATTTGAGGAAGACCTCCAAAACTGGCGACTTTCAACCTTCCGAAGACGGTCAGCCTCGGCCAGCCATGCCACAATGGCACTCGGATAGGGCCTGAATCGAAATCGCTATCGTACCGAGCGGAGCGACATCAACAAATCGCTATCGGGTTTCGATTATTATTACCTGTTGCTAAGCAATTACTTAATAATTCTCGATTTTCGATCCCGATCCCGATTTCGATAGCGAATCATCGCTTTGGGTGCCGGGGGCCATTGCGGGCAGGGTGAGTGACCCGCGTTGGTTGATTTTTACGGTCTGTGGCACGAAAACTAGTATCTTGTAACAGTTCTTCTTTCGTAGTCGGACCGGCTTGCCGTCCGATCCCTTTCGGCTGAATCATCGCTTTGGGTGCCGGGGGCCAAGGCCACCCGACTAGTGTGATCATGAAA
>CAZWFJ010000201.1:0-8174 GCA_964633135.1 uncultured Puniceicoccaceae bacterium
CCGTTGTTGGCCGGTCTGGCGCAATTTTTTTCTGAGTCTTTCCAACACCGTTCACTGGGTAAAAGAACTCCAGTCCTCCCAGGCAACGCCTTCGATTCTCGAAAAGTCATTTTTGTTCAAGGTTGCTACGGTCATCTGCCGATCTTTGGCGGTCGCTGCGATCAGGAGATCCAAGTCACTGACTGGCTCACCAAGCTTTTGTTGCCGTGCTTTCATCTTCGCGAAGAGCGACCATACGCCTTGGTCTGCCGGGAGAGTGCTCAGCCGATTCTCTAAAAGTGCGGAATATTTCTCCCATCGGAGAGGATTACTTTCGTAGTGCAAGCCCCATTCCACTTCGCTGATCGAGACGACGGATGCCGCACACTGTTCATCTCCCACTTCTTGCCATCGTTGAAGGGCGGCGAGAACCGGACGGCGGCGTATCGGCTGCGAAAATACCGATGTGTCCAGGAGGTATCGCACCGTTTATTCAGCCAGGGGATGCTCCGCGCGGTCGCATCGCATCTTCCACACCTGGGGAAACTCACCCCCATCCGCCTCCGGGTGATGCTGTTCCCAAGCACGCACCTCGTCGAGAATCCCCACCCGCTTGGAAGAAACGTCGGCGGAAGCCGGGCTGATGACCACCAGCGGTCTTCCACGCCGCCGCACCAACACAGGCAACCCACTGCTTGCCACTTGGTCGCACAGTCCAGGAAACTTCGTTTTAGCCTCAAATATACCGACGTCTTTCATTCAACCAACCAACTGTCTGGTTGCTTGATTGTCAACTCTGTCCGTCCTAAAGAGATGATTCCTTTTGAAGGGTTTCGTCGAGCAGGCATCCAACACCCTTAAACCTCCTACGCTCCGTGGTCATACACTCGTTCCGCCCAACCATAACACCAGCGCACCGCATCGGACGGCAAGCCGTTCCGAAAACACCGAGAACCGTTGTCGGTGGGCCTTGGCCCCCGGCCTACGTGCCCCTAACCTGCCCGCGACTCGACTCAAGGCGTTTGGTAATTTCAGCCCCGGACTCGAGGCATTTCTGCGTCAAAAGGGCGATTTCTTCCAACTCCTTCCTTAATGACAGGACAGACGGATGTGGAAGCTGGACCTTGAGAGTTTCTCGTAGTCCAATGTTGCGCCCCTCAAGGTCCGCGGAAGAACAAAATTCCGCGTGAGCCAGCACATTTTGTCCCAGGAGATAAAATGCCAAAAGTAATGATCCAGCCTGGTTCCGAAACAATCCTGGCGGAAACGGGCTGCAGCCTCGGGCAATTCATAATTCCGTCCGGCGCTTTCCAGCACCTTTTTGACCAGCGGAAAATAATCGGCCCAGTCCAGCGACGCCCACCTCTTGCTACAGATATCCGGATCCGGCAAAAGAGCCAACTGTTCCTCACGGGAAAGGCCGAAATACTCCCCGCACTCGATCGTCAGCCGCAAGAGAAAGCCTGAAACCTCATTCGCCATACGCCCCTGGCACGCTGTGTAATCACTGGCAAGCAGTTGAACATCCTGCCCAAAACCTCTGTCCGCAGGCAAAAAAATTTCCGACGCAGTTTTTCGAACCGAGGGCGGGATTTTCGGGAGCAAAGTTTTCGTTCAGGGCGACCATGGCAACGGCTTCAAAAGTGAACGCGGCCAGCGTTCAAAGCAAGGCCTTTTCTGGCGGCTTTTCAGACGCATAGGGCGGCTAAAAGGGATAAATCAGCCGAACAGCTCGCTGTGCGAGCCAGTGCGCACGAGGATCAGTTCTGTCTCGGTCGTTTGATAGATCAACAGCCAGTCGGGGCTGACATGGCATTCGCGGTGGCCGATGTAATTGCCGGTCAAAGCATGATCGCAGTTGCGCTCTGGCAAAGCCTCCTGCGCTTGCAAAGATAGTATTGCAGAAGCCAACCTATCGAGGTCTTTGCCGGAAGAAAGAAGCTTCTTAAAGTCCTTCTTGAACTGACTCTTGCGGACGATTTGCAGCATCAGTCCTGAAGCTCTTTAAAAAGCTCTTCGACTGTTTCAAAACGCGGAAGGTCGTCGGTAGGCTCACGCATCGCCTTTAGTGTCTCGGCATTGGGCTGGTGACGTGCAAAATCGAGCACCTTGCCGCGTTCTTCTTCGGGCAGACGCTGGATTTCTTCGATAATCTGGGCAGCATTCATGGTGTCTAACATGGCTGTATTTCGGGATTCTTCAAGCTTCATTCGCCTTCGAAGACGGATGCGTCCTGGCGTGGGCTTCCTTGAGGGCGTTGATGGCCACTTCGGTGTAAATCTGCGTGGTGTCGAGCCGGGCGTGGCCGAGGAGTTGCTGGATCAGGCGGATGTCGGCCCGTTCTCAAGCATGTGGGTGGCGCAGCTGTGGCGGAAGAGGTGGCAACTGCCGCGCTTGCCGATGTCGGCGGCCTTGACGGTCCTTGTCACCCAGTTGCCGACGTAGGTGGCGCTCATGCGCTCGCCGTAGCCGCCCAGGAAAAAAACCTGCTCGCCTGGACGCGGAACAGGCACGGCTTGCCCGTGGCCGGATCGAGTCCCTGCCGCCCGTATTTGCTCGTCTCGCGGATGGTCGCGTAAAGTTCCATGGCTATCCTCCTTCGCTATCGCTACGGCGTGAGATGCGTTACGACGCCTTGCGGTTTTCGCCCCCCTCTTGTGCGTTTGCCGAAGAACTCGGAGAACTCTGCCTGCGCCGATGGGAAATCGAACTGAGTTTCGATGATATCAAGACGACCCTGAACCTGGATAAAATCAATGCCAAGTCCCCTCAAATGGCATGGAAAGTCCTTACCACCCACATCATCGCCTACAACCTTATCCGCTATCTCATCGGACAAGCCGTTTGCACCCTGAGTATTAATCCCCGGCGAGTATCGTTCGCGGGAGTCCTTCAATCCCTGTGCAAGTTTATGGCTCATCTCGGCGGATGCTCACAAAAAAAACCTTCAGGCAAATACACGAAAAAATGCTCGCGGCCATCGCCTCCGATATCCTCCCGTTACGACCTTGGAGAATCGAACCCAGGGTTCGCAAAGAGCGCCCGAAAAACTTCCCGCTTATGACGCGGCCCAGATCCGTTTTGAGGGACGAAATCAACGCCGCTCAAACAATATGAAATCCAACGATACTAACCCTTATCCGAGTGCCATTGAGGGCTGAGGCCTGAGACTTGAGGCCTGAAGCAGAAAAATTCTCTGCTCCGTGGGCTTGACTTGGTTAATTTGTCATGACAATGTCAGGCTTTCTGTTAGTTGAAAAAAAACACAAGCTTGAGGTCCGCGTCTCGTCATCCGAGTTTGAACTGATCAATCGCGCCGCTGAATTGAGTCAGGCGAAGCGGTCGCAGTATGTGCGGCGGCATATTTTGCGTTCAGCCTCACGAACCGTATCTGAAGCGGAGCAACTCCCGTTCAATCGGCGGGACTATGATCGCTTGCAGGCGGCCTTGGACGAGCCGGTGAGGCCATTGCCCCGGGTGAGACAAGTGAGTTGATTTTCCGGTCGTTTCGCTCTGCCTGTTCGGCTGCATGCTTTTTTCTTTCGAGTCTTCGGTGGCGGCTTTTTTCATCCGTGATGCCATCATCGGTTTTTAGCCCCAGCAAGAGTAGAAGGATCAGGTTGTGCGCCATGCACAGGAACTGAGCCTGTTGCTTCGGTGGGTGTCCTGAAACTCCCTCGCCCTTCCTGGCGTCCCTCTTTGATAAGTTGCTCTGCGATGGTCATGGCTTCTTCCTTTAAATTGGGTGATTTTACTTCGGTAATGATACTGTAGAGCCTCTTCCGGTCAAGTGTGTTCCCGGCGTGGGTGAGGCATTTCTCCGCCATTCCGCCATCGAATTTCCTGCGGGCTTTTTTGGGTTCACTCCGAGACCTTTTGGAAAATCGGCGGCTTCAATGAGAATATGGTCTCGGTTGAAGACGTGGACTTCGGAATCCGGCTTCGTCGGGAAGGAAAGCATCAGAAAAAGAGATTCGGCCATCTCTGGCGTTCATCCCTCGAAACCTCGTGCCGCAAATTCGACTGGTTCGGCGACTGGTTTCTGGTTCGAAATCCATCCCTCTTATGGAAAGCGTTTTCGGGAGCTGAGCAGAAGGTGGCCGATCAGGTTTGGTATCAGGCGGAACGAGGAATCGAAAAAAAGCGGAACCGAACCATTCAAGATGACTCAGTAACCCCCGGGACTAAAAAACGACAATGAGATGTCCGATCGGACATCTCATTGTCGTTTTTTGAGACGGGAGGATTTTCCGTGGGGGTAAGTCACAATCGTCCGTGGTCGGGTTGTCTTGCCGTTCGGTCTGCGCGATCGTTGGCTATCCATTCAATCCCAACCCGCCTACTGTGGGGCGTGGCTTTAGCCTTGCCTGGGGCGGTACGCAGGGTTGCGGCTACGCGGGGAGTGATGGGAGTACGGAAAGCGGTGCCGCCGCCTGAGGTGGGCGCTGAAGCAACCCACCTACTGTGGGGCGTGGCTTCAGCCTGGCCTGGGGCGGTACGCAGGGTTGCGGCTACGCGGGGAGTGAAGAGAGTGCGGAAAGCGGGCCAGCCGCCGCCTCAGGTGGGCGCTGAAGCAACCCACCTACTGTGGGGCATGGCTTCAGCCTGGCCTGGCTCCGATTGCGGGGGTGCGCGGAACTACGCTTCGATGCGAAATTTAGGGGTGACAGGGAATTAGGCCGGGGTCCGCTTTTTCCATTGCAGGAGCAGGAGGATGCCGCTGCCGAAACGGTAATTTGAATCTATTTCCTGTGAAAAACTTCGCAATCTACTCCACAAAAAGAAAATCCCTTAACCTCTCTGAAACTCCCGTTTCCTGAAACTCCCGTTCTGCCAAAAAAGAAGTTGAAACGGGAGGCCGATTATCCATCAATATCTCAAGCCATCCGGGGATTACGTTCTGCAAAGGTGATCAATGAAATTTTCGATAAAATTCAACGATGCGTGGGAGAAGACCTGTATAGAGGCTATCGACAGTCTTCGTGAGTTCTTTGAAGCCACTATAAATAAATGACCGTCTCACGTAGAAAATTCCTCAAGGCCTCGATAGGCCTGTCGGCCACACCCTGGTTGTTTTCCGCCGACCAAAATCAGACGGATCCTTTGGCCGAAACCCATGTGCCTTTCACTGGTGGAAAAGGCGGGCAGGGGAATCTATATGAGGATTTGTTGTTCAGATGGTCGGAAGCTTTGCTTGATTTACAGGTCAAGGAAATCGACATGCCCCAGGTGAAAGGCGGGATCCTGTGTCCGGCAGGAGCTCGCATCCGCGGGCGGTGCTTCGTTGGCATTTTGCCTTTCCTTTACATGGCGGATCGCCGAAAGGATAGCAGTTTCCTTGAGGGTGCGATACAGCTGCAGAATTGGTCCGATCATGTCTCGCTGCCGGATGGTAGTTGGGTCAATGAACCGATTACCTCCGGCTGGCGAGCCACCACGGTTTTTTCATTCATCGCGATGGCCGAGTCGTTGATCCACTTTGGCCATTTGCTGGAGAATGCGGACAGGGAGAAGTGGATGGATCGTAGCCGGAAAGCTGCGGAATGGGTTTACGCGAATATCACCTTCAGCTTCAATTCGAACATCAACTACCCGGTCAGCACTTCCTTCGCCATGGCACTGGCCGGAGTGTTATTCGACGACAGCAAATACACGGAAAGAGCGCGTCATCTGGCCCGGGGGTCGTTGGAGTATTTCACCCCGGAAAACAAAATCTTGTTCGGAGAGGGAAAACCGAGAGACCGCAGAAGTCCCAAGGGATGTTATCCGGTGGATTTGGGCTACAATGTCGAGGAGTCTTTACCGAGTCTGGTATTGTATGCCAAAATGTTGAACGACGAGGAAGTGCTCGAAACCGTGATCACCTCGCTGAAGACCCATCTGGAGTTCATGCTGCCGGACGGTGCCTGGGATAATAGCTGGGGCACACGAAATTTCAAGTGGACCTACTGGGGCAGCCGCACGACGGACGGCTGCCAGGTGGCTTACGGCTTGCTGGCGGATAAGGACCCCGCCTTTGCCGAGGCGGCTTACCGCAACTTGCAGCTGCTTGACCAGTGCACCCATGACGGCATTTTATACGGTGGCCCGCATTTGAAAGTTCACGGCGCAGACCCCAGTATACACCATACATTTTGCCATGCCAAAGCGCTGGCCACCTGCCTGATGATGGGGGTCACGATTCCCGACGAATCCGCCCCGCTGCCCCGAGAAAAGGAAGACAAGATCAAGCATTACTCCGAAATCGACACCTGGCTGATTTCCAAAGGCGGCTGGAAAGCCACCATCACCGGCTATGACTGGACCTTTTTGAAAAACGATCACGCCAGCGGAGGTGCGATTTCCATGCTGTGGCACGCGAAAGTGGGTCCCATCCTTTCGGCCAGTCTCTCCAACTATGTCATGTATGAGAAGGACAATATGCAGCCCATGTATGAGAAGAACAGCATGGCACTGACCCCGAGAATCGAGGCGGTGGTCGACGGTCGGATTTTTGACAATATCAACGACTTGTCGGCTGAAATCAGTAAAATCGACAACCCAATCGACAACCCCCAAGCCACCACATTAAAGAGCACCGGAAATTTGGTTGACCATGATTATCAGATTCCCGACAGCGGCCCCATTGTATTTGAAATCCTCTACGATTTTCATGTGGACGGCGTTTCCATTACCGTGGGCGTCGACCACCAAATAGGAGTCGACGAGGTGAGATTTGTTCTACCGGTAATTTCCAATCATTTGGAAATGGTTGAGGCGGATGAGCGTGCGGTGACCATTAAAAAAGATCAGGCAGATGTAACGATCGCTTCCACCAATCCTGCCGGATTACCTGAAAATCACGAACGCACTTTCAATTTCGTGCCGGGTTTCGAAGCACTACCCCTGACTTACAAACTGGCTGGCGGCAAGCCCTTGAATGTCAAAATTCAAGTTCTGTAGATGAAGTGGGGGGATTCTTCCTGCACCCATTGGTTCTTCTGTCCCCGCCCCCGCCTCACCACTCGGTTTATTCTTTTGGGAAAATGGCATTTACCAAAGAAAGGAAAGATGCGGTATTAACTCAAAGACCCGTTCTGGCCTTGGCAAACGCCCCAATGGCACTCGGTTAAGGCCTGAATCAAAATCGCTATCGAAATCGCTATCGGGTTTCGATTATTATTACCTGTTGCTAAGCAATTACTTAATAATTCTCGATTTCGATCCCGATCCCGATTTCGATAGCGAATCATCGCTTAACCGAGTGCCATTGGGCAAAAGCCCCGCTCTGACCCGCCCCCCACAAACTTCTCCTGACTCCTGACTCCTGATTGTAGGTTCACTCGCGCTGCACCCCGAGGCTGAGGAAATATCGGTTGAGGTTTTCATAGGGAAGCGCGAGGCGCAGTGTGACCGTCTCGGTGCCGTCTTCATGGGCGATTGGATCTCCATGAGGTATCAGCAGGCCGGTAGGGGTAGTGCCCCATGTTTCCAAGGCACTGGATCCGAGAACACGGTAGTGGACACCAGCTGCACGATAATTCTCCGGCGTCCCGGTGCCTCCGGCTCGGCGGCGGTAGGTGAAGGCGGGGTAGGTCTCACCTTCGTGCATGACTGAGGTGAGGCCGGGTGTTTCTCCCGAATTGTTGGCAAGCGGATCGAGTCCGAGGGCATACGCGAGGAGGTTGACCAGGCTGTCACCCGAAGCGTCGGCAAGGTCCTGGGCGAGGGGGTCATTTGCCCCGCCGGGTAGCTCCGCGAATACCTCGGCCCGCCAGTGGTTGACGGGGTGGTCAATCAGACTGACGGTGACACTAGAGGGGGTGGTCACTCCATGGTCCTCTCCTCCGGGGAGCGTAAAAACAACCGAACGGTCACCGGTGACCTCAGCAGGTTGCAAGGGGACGACGGAGAGATCGACCGCCGCCATTCCGGCATCAAACGCAAGGCTTCCATTGATGGCGGGGCTGATCGCATAATCGACCCCCGGTCGGGCGTCGCCGCTGATCTCGATCGGAAAGGAGGCGGGGTGGCTGGTGTCGCCGCTTCGACCGATGCGCACCCGCCCGGAGCTGGGTCCTTCCTGATAGGCGGCATTGATCAAAGCTTCGAGCGATAACAAGGGCACAGCTGCGAGGTCGTTTTCCACAGTTGGCCGACTGAAGATGACATGGGAGGAGTTGTCAGGAGCGAGAAATCGCCAGATGACTTTCCTT
>CAZWFJ010000202.1:0-8171 GCA_964633135.1 uncultured Puniceicoccaceae bacterium
TGGCAGTTCGCTTACGAGTGGCCAGAAGTCAGCTGCACCGCCGCTCACGGGCAAGTCTAAAGCCGTGTCCCACAGTGGGTGGGTTGCTCTTGACCTCCATAGCCAGTTTTAAATTTGTTACCTTCCGAGTGCAAACCCTTGCGTCTTTATTGGCTCATGATTGCCGAGAGCGCAGCCAAAAGGCTCGAAGGCTAAATCGCTGAAGGGAGCCAGGCCGGGACGGAAACCGGCAACTGCCAATCGGAAACTCTTGAAGAAGCCAATCCTCTACGCTTTCCTCTTGTCCGTGTCGGAAGAGAATCTGGAATACCCACTTGCGGGAGCGGAGTTGATTGATCGTTTGGAACACGAGACGATCGCCAACTCCCCCGACGCCGTCTTCTGGGTCAACGACCAGTCGAAATTGATCCGGGTCAACCGGGCCGCCCTCACCATGCACGGCTACTCCGAAGAGGAAATCCTGCGCCTGACCGTTTTTGACCTGACCGACGAATTCGAGCGGACCGATTGGGAAGGGTTCTGGGAACGCCTCCGGGCGAGCAAAACCATTCGCCTCGAAAGCTACCACTTGCGGGCCAATGGCGAACGCTTTCCAACGGACGAAACCATCATCTTCGTTCCGGGAGAGGATCGGGATTCCGCCGCCGTCTTCGTCCGCGACATCACGGAACGAAAGCGGGCGGAAAAGGAACTGCGGGACGCCACCGCCGAAATCCGCAGGCTGCAGGAACGGCTGGCCGAGGAAAACCGCTACTTGAGGGAGGAAGTGGAAGGACGGGACGCTCTCGCGCAGACCGGAATCGTCACCCGGGATCGGGCTTTCGCCGGGATGTTGGAGACCGCCAAACGGGTCGCCCCGACCAGCTCCACCGTGCTTCTGGAGGGAGAAACCGGGACCGGCAAGGAGCTGGTTGCGCGCCTGCTCCACGAACACAGCCCGCGCCGGGATCGGGCGATGGTCAAGGTCAACTGCGCCGCCCTGTCGAAAGACCTGATCGAGAGCGAGTGGTTCGGACACGAAAAAGGTGCCTTTTCGGGTGCCCATTCGCGTCGGAAAGGCCGCTTTGAAATCGCCGACGGGGGAACCCTCTTTCTCGACGAGGTGGGCGAGATTCCGGTCGACCTCCAACCCAAATTGCTGAGAGTCCTGCAGGAGGGCGACTTCGAGCGGATCGGCGGCAACGAAACCATCCACACCGATGTGCGCGTGGTGGCCGCGACCAACCGCGACCTGCGGGCCGAAGTCGCGGCGGGAGGGTTCCGCGAAGACCTTTACTACCGTCTGCAAGTGTTTCCGCTGCGCTTGCCCCCGTTGCGCGAAAGGCCCGGCGATATTCGGCCCCTGGCCGAACATTTTCTCCGGAAACACGGTGCGCGTGCGGGAAGCCGGGTCGAATCGATCGGCGGGGACACCGCAGACCGGCTGTGCGCCTATTCCTGGCCCGGGAACGTTCGCGAGCTGGAGAATGTCATCGAACGGGCCTTGATCCTTTCTACGGGGAAAACCCTTTTGCCCGAAGCCTTGGCACTCCCCAGGGCGGCGGCAGAGATTCCCCGCCGGAAACCGCAAGCGGCCGCGCCGACCCCGGTGGAGACCCGACAGTCCTTACGAAAACTGGAGGCCGAAGCCATCCGGTCCGCCCTCGCCGCCTGCAACGGCGTCATCGAGGGCAAGAACGGGGCAGCCCGGCAACTGGAGATCGCTCCGAGCACCCTGCGGGATCGAATCCGCAAATGGGGCCTCGACGAAGAACCATAGCCGGGGAGCAACCCACCCACTGTGGGGCATGGCTTGAGCCTTGCCCGGAACATTCCCGGAACCCGGCAGCTTTCCGGTTTTTCGCCTCCTTCGGCAGGCGCACCGCTCATGCGCGGTTTTGACAACTTTCTGAATTACACCTGGAGCGACC
Organism: uncultured Puniceicoccaceae bacterium; assembly: GCA_964633135.1. Taxonomy (GTDB): domain Bacteria; phylum Verrucomicrobiota; class Verrucomicrobiia; order Opitutales; family Puniceicoccaceae; genus Puniceicoccus. The sequence goes on from CAZWFJ010000202.1 coordinate 1,911, forward strand.
CGCATCCCGCCACGAGACCCTCCGACCGAAGCGTGGCCACGAAATGCGCGGAAATTCCACGGTACCCGTGGGCTGTGATACCAGCCGTTGTCTTTTAAATTTTTATACCGTTAATTAATAACGTGTTATGAATTCATAAATAGAGCTGGCACGCTTCTTTCAATAAGGAAGCATGCTCGAACACTCCGATTCCTCATCCTATTCCACGGAGGCAGCCGATACCTACCAACGCTTGATGAGCGATCTCCGGGGGGAGGACCGCCGCCTTTGGATCGAATTCGTCGAGGACACCGCCAACCATGCGCTGCGGTCTTGTCCGCCGCTGGCCGTTGGCGAACCGTTTCCGCGCTTCGACGAACTCCGCGTTCAAATCGACGGGCTTTTGGGCCAATCATCCTCCCCGGAACCCCGCTGGTATGTCATCGCCTTCAGCTTCGGGGCTTCTTATCCGTTCTGCCGCCTGGCCTTTGCCCATGTTTCCGCGATCGGGGAAGAACTCCGGCGGCACCGTGCCGCCTTCGCCTGCCTGTTTCCGCCCGAAGACCCGCCGTCAAAGAGCGTCGATCATGGTTTGGCCCTGATCGTGGATCAAAACGGCAAGTGGGCGGCCGGGTGCGGATTCCGGATGGAGCTGGCACCCCGCTTTCACACCCTTGCGAACCGGATCCCCTGGTTTCTGCCACTTCTGGGACAAGGAAACGGCGACCGGATCACTCTTCCCGGGACCGTCATCGTCTCGAAAGCCGGGGTGGTCCGTGATTTTCACCTGCCTTCGGATGTAACCCGGCGGCTTGCTCCTTCGGACCTCCTCGACCGCCTCCGGAATCTCGAAACCGAATCCCGCTAAACCATGCAAGACTCCGCCAAACAAACCGCCACCCTTCCGATGGAATCGGACGGGAGCCATACGGATCCGAGACAGTGGTTCGAAGAAGTGGCCCGGTGCCACTACGACGATTTGTATCGATTCTGTCGCACCCTCGTTTTTACCGACGAAGACGCCATGGATCTCACCCAAAACGCCTTCCTGAAATTCGCCCGAAACGCCGAAAAACTGCACGAGCGTCAGCGGGTGAAAAGCTGGCTCTTTCGGGTGGCCTACCGGGAATTCGTCGACGGCTACCGTCACCGCAAGAAATTTCCCAAGTTGTCCCTCGACGCCAAATTTCCGCCCGAAATCGGCGAAGCGGGCTCGCGCGGAGGGGAACGCTTGGACGCCGAGGCAGCGCTTGAAGCACTGGAAAGTCTGCCCGAACACTACCGCGCCCCGGCGGCTTTGTTCTTCTTGCAGGATCTGAGCTACCGCGAAATCGCCGCGACGCTGGAAGTGCCGATCGGAACCGTCATGTCTCGCCTTCGCCGCGCCAAGGATGCCTTGCGCAAGATCCTGGAGAACGGGACGAAAGAGAAAGACGCCGTCTCAGGGATGTCGTGACCGGTCCGGCGATGAAGGAGGATCAAAGGGATTGGCCCGCAACACCCGCGCCAGCCCCTCGCGCGGAACCGGAATCCGTCGCAATCCGTCGCGGAGCGAGCGCAGCGGATCAGCGGTTGCATCCCGCCGTTCGCTCCGATCTGTCGAACGGCGATTTTTGGAAGGTGAGGTCATGGACAATGGGATTCAGGGAAAATGACGAATAAACAAAGCTCTTATTCCAGCCGGATGAATGAGGCAGTCAAGCTTGCGCCGAACAGATTGGTCGGGAGGTTGCGAAATGGACTCGAATGGCAGGCAAGCAAAAGTGGAAGCGGCATCTTGCCGCTTGCGCTTGCAATCAATAACCCGGCGTCCCAAGTAGACGAGAGTGTAATTCAAGAAGTTGCCAGATGCGGAATCGTAAGCGGGTTGGCTTTGTCCGGAACGTCTCCGGAACCCGAGAGCTTTCCCGTCTTCCGCCGCCTTCCGTGGGCGCTAAAGCAACCCACCCACTGTGGGGCATGGCTTGAGCCTTGCCCGGAACATTCCCGAAATCCGGCAGCTTTCCGATTTTCCGCCTCCTTCGGCAGGCGCACCGCTCAAGCGAGGTTTTGACAACTTTTCGAATTACACCCGGTAGACGATCCAAGGATTTCCAAATCGCTATCGAGGCGCTCGGTACGACCCCGGGAGATTATCGCCTGTTAAACTGGCGGAAAAATATTTAACAAAAAGCCTAACCACCCTTAGATCCCATCCCATGACACCCGGACCCTTCACCACCGCCAGCCTCGTTGCCGACGCCCTTTCGCTCGGACCGCACTGGATCTACAACCCGTCGAAAATCGCCCGCCTCTACCCGGAGGGCGTCGTCGCCTTTACCGACCCGCAAAGCGACTTTCACCCCAACCGGAAGGCGGGCGAGTTCACCCACTACGGGGACCAGGCGTGGTTCCTCCACGAATCCGTCCGGCGGCGCGGCGGCTTTTGCCCCGAAGAATGGCGCGACGACTGGCTCGCGGCCATGGAGGACTACGACGGCTATCGTGATGGAGCGACGAAGGAAACGCTCGCCTTGCGGGGGCGCACCCCCTCGAATTCCAACGATCTCGCCGGAGCGGCCCGGATCGGACCCCTCCTCGACCTCGATCTTCCCCTCGCCGAGACGGTGGAAGCGGCCCGGCGGCAGACTTCGCTGACCCACGGAGATCCCTCGGTCGCCGACGCCGCCGAGTTCTTCGTGCGGGCGGTTTTCGCAATCCGGGACGGAAGCGGATTCCGCGAAGCGTTCGCCCGGGCCGCGAACGAGGGCCGTTACGACGCGCTTGATCCCGCGGCGCACCTCGAATCGGCCTCGGCCGCCGATCCGGAGGACGCGGCGGGCACGGCCAAGAGGATGGGCCTCACCTGCCACGTCCCCGAGGCGTTTCCGCTGACTCTCTTCTTCGCCCTCCGTCCCGGAACCGGTCTCCTCGAAACCCTGAGCGACAACGCGCTGGCGGGTGGCGACGGCTCGGCGCGCGGGATGCTCCTGGCCCTTCTTTTCGCCGCGCGCGGCGACCGCGACCACGAGGAACTCGCCGGAGGCCTGGCGGTTTTCCGCGCCGCCTCCTTCGCGTCCGGCTCCAACACCGTCCGCATCGAAGGCGAAAACGGCGCGCTGGCGGGAGTGCTCGAAATGCCGGACGACGCCCCCCGGGCCTACGCCCTGTTCGCGCACTGCTTCACCTGCGGGAAGGACTTCCTTCCGGAGAAACGGATCACCCGCCATCTCGCCGACCGGGGGATCGCGACCCTGCGGATCGATTTCGCCGGACTCGGCAAGTCGGAAGGCGAGTTCAAGGACTCCTCCTTCCTGACCAATCTCGACGATCTCGTGCGGGCGGCCGACTGGCTCCGCGACCACCTCGCCGCTCCCAAGTTCTTGGTCGGCCACTCCCTCGGCGGAGCGGCCGTCCTGGCCGCGGCCGACGAGATTCCCGGGATCCGCGCCGTCGCGACGATCGGGGCGCCGGCGGACCCGGCCCACGTGACGGAACTGTTCGGTTCCCGGATCGACGAAATCCGGGACCGGGGCGAAGCGGAAGTGAAGTTGGCCGGACGGTCCTTCGTGATCGGCCGCCGTTTCCTCGACGATCTCGAAACCCTCGACCACCTCGAGGAGTTGGAAAGCCTCCGCGACATCGACGTGTTGATCCTGCACGCTCCGAAGGACACGACCGTCGGCATCGACAACGCGGCCAGGATCTTCACCGCCCTCAAGCACCCGAAATCCTTCGTTTCCCTGGGGGAAGCCGACCATCTCCTGAGCGACCCCAAGGATGCCGAATACGCCGCCAGCCTCATCGAAGTCTGGGCAAGGCGGGCGATCCAAGGCTGAAATCCATGCCCCGGGGCGGGTGCGCCGCCAACCCTTGGTCGGCAGGAATGAATCCGACGGATTTGCCCCGAATCAACCCATTCCCTTTCCTCATCCGTAGCAGGGTTGCTCTTGACCTCCATAGCCCGACCCGAGTTCCATACCTTGAAATGATCAAAGGGCGGCAGAGGTTTGGGTGTAACCAGAAGTGGGGGGAGTGGGAGGGGCTTTATGCCCCGATTTCTTGCGGTGATGTCGCATTCAGACCCCTGAAATCGCGGGGTAAACCCGCTCCCACAAATTTTCAAGATTTCGGAAATCCGCAGGATACCTTCGACTTTGGCGGCTTCGCCGCTACGACCGAGCCTTTCGTTCTTGTGGACGCCATGGCGGAGTTCGCCCAATGCGGTTAAGGGAAAGAAGCATCTTCCGGCGGCCCGGATCCGCTCCGTGATTTCCGGATGGCCGCGCAGATGGGCGATTACTGCGCCGGTGTCGAGCAGAACCGCGCTCGTCTCGGTCTCAGTTGGCATCGATGCGGCGGCTCTCCTTCAGGGCTTTTTCGAAGACGGCGGCCTCTTCGTCGCTCATGCAACCGGCGGATTCCTCGAGAACTCGGTTCCGCTCGGCCCGGTAATCCTCGCGCATTTAATGGATCGTTTTGGCGACGGCGGCGAAGCGGTCTTTGGGCAGATGGCGGAGGTCTTCGACGATGCTTTCAATGATGCTCATAATGGGTCAAAATCTAGGTGATTCCGCCCTGCTTGGCAAATCATCGTTTCCTGACGTTTTGAGAGGACCGCGGATCGCGCGGATCCGTCTCCGGGGACCTGCGCCGGGACAGGCGGGCGCGGATGAAAGGCAGCTAGCCGATTCCCCCCGGCGACCCCTTCGGCGCAGCAGGGACCACCCGCCCGCCAACACCCCGAGGGCCAGACCCGTGACCGCTGGTTCTGGAACAGCTGGATGATCTGCAGTTGGTACTAATGCGTATGCATTTCCGCCGGATGTTGCTGTAAAAAGACCATCATAAGCTTCAACGAAGTTGCCGTTGTTATGTGAGCCAACCGAACCAACTATTGTTAGTGGGTCGTTTAATTCGCTTGTTGTCAAATCAGTAAGGAATTTTAAATCATAGTTTGCCAAACCGTCATTATCTGCATCAAGGATTTGTTTATCGAAAAAAAAGTTACCATCCATGGTTTTCCCCGATGAGAATACGTCAGATGGACCGCCAATATTGTCTATATCAACAGCACCATTACTATCAAAATTAGCATTCCAACCATTGTAAACATTAGTTGTTGGACTTCCAGGTTCAATACCATATCCAATGTCTCCTGAACTTAAAAATGTTTGAAAATCATTGCCATACAACGTTGGAACTTGATAGGAAGACCATAATAGATCAGCAAGTTGCGAATCAAGTCGTAAAGAATCGTACGTAGCTCCAGTATCATTATTAGTAATATCGGCATCTATACTTACAAGTGAACTGTTTTCAATAATCCCATTCGGGCTTGTCATTATTACCATATAGCCCTTCACAGGCAGCAAGCACAGGGCCGCGAGAACCAGTTGCCGGCCGAGACCTGCCATCCCGCGCAGCGGGGAGAGGCGGGCGATCCCGGGTTGCCTGGCGCGATACGATTCTTGGTGCGGGACGGGACGTTTCCCGGCGGGCGGGCGTCCGACCGCACGGGAGCGGCGGGCGCGGAAGCGAAGGGCGGCGGAGAAGAATGTTGGCTGGATCATGATGGTTGGCATGGCGGTTGAAAACGGGGACGGAAGGAGTGAAAACACTCAGAAAAAATTCTTAGAGGAGCAGGATGCCTGCCGCAATCCGAAAACCGCCGATTCCCCAAAATGTGTTTCGAGGGACTCCATCCGCGCCCATCCCGAAAATCAGGGGCTGGTTTTGCCATCCGCAAACGGACAGGAATGTCCGTTCCCCGTTTCCAAAGGGAGAACGGGTTTTCCAACCCGTTATTGCCTTTCCCCCATCCGCGCCCATCCGCGTGATCCGCGGTTTAAAAATCCCCTCCTCTCCAACGCCACGACCCGGACGCAGCCGCCGCGAACCTTCGCGACGGTTTTGGCAATCGTGTTTGAGAGGACCGCGGATCGCGCGGATGAGCGCGGATGAAAGGCAGGGGGATGAACACTGGGATCGGCAGGCATGCCCGGACCGGACCCTTTCCCTTTTTTCATTCGCGGATTCACCGTGCCACACACCGGCGAACACCCATTTTCTCGCACTTCCCATTTTTGGTATCCGAGCAAAAGTCTCATGAGATTCTCTCGCTCCCCATCCGCGCCCATCCGCGAAATCCGCGGTTTAAAAATCCCCCCACCGCAACCCCACGCACCGGCCGCCACCACTTGGTGTCGCGCACCCCGCATCGGTTCGCATCGATCAGTAGCAGGGTTGCTTTAGCCCGACTTAAGCTGTTTTAGGGTATATTTTACGTAAGTCGTTGGTTCT
>CAZWFJ010000203.1:0-7979 GCA_964633135.1 uncultured Puniceicoccaceae bacterium
CGATCTCCGCGCGGCTACGCCGCACACGCTTTGTCTTCTCTGATTTGCTTTCCATAGCGCTGAGAATACTGGCAGCCGGGGAAAACTGGAAGATGCGGGAAAAGAGCACTTACGCCTCACCCTACGGCATTTCCGTTCGGCGTCAATAGTATTTCCGCAAAACGTTCATACTTCCCGACGCGGGGCTTCAACGAGGGCGGATCGATCCGGGCGAAAACTTCCTCGGGAGCCGAGGTCGTGGTTTCCCAATCCGACAATCCCCGGACAGGAGCTTCGCTCAGGGTGTTGGATTCCGCAGATGGTCCCGTCATCGAGGCCTCGACCGGTGAGACCTACGAGAACACCTTCGGAAAACTCAAGGAGATGTTCGGAGCCTTCAACATCTACCATGTAGCGGCCGTTGCCTGCGCCATCGTCGGGACGGTCATCCTCGGGACTGGGTTCCTGCCGAACCGCTGGGGCTTGACCCTGATCGCCCTGGCTGTCGGCCTGGGAGGCTGGGCGCATCTTCCCCCTTCGCCCACCGCGTCCGCGGGGCTTCGGAGGACAGGCATGCCCGCCTACGGGGGACGGATCGCGGTTGCGCTCGGGGTCTTTGCCGTGGCCGGAACCGGCTACTGGCTCTATGAGAAAGGCCTGTTCTCACCGACCCCGGATAAGCAAAAGTAGAGGCATCCATCAGGTGCGTTTCTAAATTTTCCAGACTCCTGCGGTTTTAGCGGGGTTGCCGCCGTTCTTCACATAAGCGTCACAAAACAGCTTCGATTTTCATGGCAAGTTGGAGCAAGGTTTGGTGTCCTTCGACGTGTCAAGGCACGTCATGCGGAAATTACCAATACTTATACTACTTACCGGAGCGATCAGTTCCTTCTGCATGGCGGAAGAGCGGGCCGTTGCCCCCGAGCCAACCCCGCTGAGCACAGGTGAAGCGGATGCCATCGTTGAGGCGCGGATGAACGCCCGCGCCGCCGCCGAAACCGCCCGCCGGGAGGCTTTGGAGGCCGAGGCTGCTTATGCCGAGTGGGAAGCTGCGAAAGGCGACGGCACCAAGACCATCTACCGCCGGGTCGCCCCGCCGCCCGCGCCGCCGGTCACCCGCCAGGCCGAAACCGTTCAACGCGAATGGACCGAAGCCGAGATCGCCGAATTCCTCCGGCTGGAGGCCGAGCGGAAGCCGTCGGTGAACATTTCGCTGTCGGCGACGGTTTACGACCGCGAGATCACGGAGATCCGGCTCTGGCACGAGGGCGAACAATACCGCGCCCTGAGCAACGTCGCCTTCAACCACCTGCAATTCATCGGCAATTTCGAGGACGAGACCGCCCACTGGAGCTTCGTCGGCATGGTCGATTCCGTTGACAGTGAAGAGGAGTCGAGAATCGCGGAACAAGCCCGTGCCTTCGGCTACGACTACACCCCGCGCCCCCGACCGGACAAAACCCTCTTCGCCTCGCTCGAAGAGCCCGAATACCTCCTCCTCGCGGAGCGCGGACTGACCGTCCCCGAGGCGGTCATCGCTCAACTCGACGCCATCCACGTTTACTACCTCACCAACGAACGCCGCCTCGCCATCGAGCACCAGCGCGCCACCGCCCTCGCCGAGGCACAGCGCAAGTGGCGGGAGGAAAACCCCGAAGAGCCCAAGGACACGGTGATCAACTTCTGGCCGATACGGAGTCATTCCGGTGCCGCCCCCGGCCAATCGACCCGCCCGGCGTCACGACCTGCCTCCACGACCGAAGTGGAAGGAGGTGCCCGGTGAAGCTACGAAAACTTCTTGGCCTCGCAGCCCTTGCCCTTTCAACGAGTGTCGCAGGCTTTGCTCAACCCACCGAGCCGTGGCAGAACGAAGGGCAGAGCCTGAGCCTAGATCAGGCCACCGGTAATTTCACCTACCAGTGGTGGGGTAAAAGCGGCCGCACCTACTTCATCCAATCTTCCGAGAATCTCGTTGATTGGAGTTATGTTCCCATCATTGAGCCGGGTATTGGGGATTGGGTGGAGTGGGGTTTCTCGATGAACGGGGACAAACTATTTCTCCGGCTGGAGTTTGCCGACCTTGCAACCACCAACGCGCAAACGGCCGACTTCGACGGCGACGGCGTGGACAATCTAACGGAGATCATGAATGGGACCGATCCCTTCGGAGGCTTCATTGACTCGGACGGCGACGGACTCTCCGACGATTGGGAAATCGCCTTCGGCTCTCAGAATGGTTCGCTGGATCTCGACGGAGATGGCTTCACCGCTCACCAAGAGCAACTTGCAGGGACCTCCGATGATCCAACCCAAGACGGGGCAAGCAGCTTTCCCGTCGCGCCATTCGTTTTTGCCGTTGTCGACCTCGGTCGAACATCCGATGTCGATTATCCGGTGGCTGTTGCCAATACCGGTAAGGTCCTGCTGTCATCCTCAGTTTGGTTTGAACGAGCCCATCGGTGGAGTCCCGAGAACGGCCTGGAAGAACTGAATATCGATGAAGGTGTCGCCTTAGACATGAACAACGAGGGCCTTGTTGTCGGTGCGGTTCTCAATCATGAGTATGGAGGCGCGGACCGCTGGTATTACAGCGATGGCACGGAAACGGTCGCCGCTTACTGGCCCGCGGATTCGACAGAGCCCGTTCTGATCGACCAGAAGACCGAGTGGGGTATTTCCCATATCGATCTCGTGAACGACCCGGGGGATTTCATTGGCTACCGGCGCGATGAAAATCTTGGCAATAGAACGGTGACGTGGAAGGGGAACGTCAGCTCTGGCTGGACGGAACTGGTTGACGATGTAGTGGGAGTTTCAGTTGCGCGCTACTATCCGGATCAAGACCCCGATTATTGGGATTACGGTTGGCGGTTTCGTCTCCGAGGAACTCGATATTATCCTTTTGACCTTTCCAACTCCGGTCTGGCGGCAGGTGAGACTCGGGAGTATGTTACGCCGGATTTCATTACGATCTTGGATTCAGGAGACTCCTTCTACGGCGACACCGGCGAATCATACACCGGAATGGATTCTCGGGATATTCTCGGCGATTCCGTGGGAACGGAACAGGTCGACTTTTGGCCAAGGTTTATCACCGAAGACGACACCGTTTTCGGCGAACGCGATGACCAAATCGGCTGGTATGCGGACGGTCAATTCTATCCGTTGCCGTCAACGAATTCATTGTGGGGTGTTAGTTCACCAGCTGCTGTTGAGCAGCCTCAAACAATTCTAACGTCTTCCGAAGTTTTCTTGCAAAAACCGGACGAGACAGGCGACTACTTGGCACTGAACGCTGATACAGAATTCACGTCCTGGGAACCGGAACAATTGATTTCGCTTCCGAACGCGGATCGCCCGGATATTGCCCAGTGGACTGATGTCTCGATCTACGAGGTGTCGGACAACGGGTTATTCATGGCGGCAACCGCCACCAATCGGGAAACGGATGAGCGGCATTCCCTGCTTCTAGCCGGACTCTCGCAACGAATTACCGTCAAAGACCTTTCCACGGACGAGATTTTCGATGCGGGAGGCGTTGTCCCTGAATCAAACCCCGTCCCGGAACTCGCTATTGAGATTGACGATGCGACGATTTCCTCCAACGGCGACCTCGTCATCGACCTGACCGCCGATTTCCGCGATCCACTCTCGGAGTTGGGAGGTGTCTCCCGGCTCGGCGAGGCGGTCATCAAGATCAACGGAGTTCCTCATGAAACCATTTCCAATCTGGAGTCAATGGCTTCCGGCTCCTTCGACCCGGACTGGCAAACCTACAATTCCTCGGCATCCATCTCGCGGCAGATCACGATCTCCCCTCCGCACCGCCGCTCCTATGTTGTGTCGATTGAGGCAGGGCCCAACGCCGCAGGAAAGACGGGGCGAGCGGCCGCGGCTGTGGCGCTAAAACAGGTTCCGGCGGCACAACAGCCTGCGGCACCGGGAATCCCTGCATCCGTTGTTTTCACGACATCGCCCGATCAGGCGACTGCCGATTCGGTCCTGATCTATAGTGGAGACCGCGCGCCGCTGCCCTCCGACCTCGCCGCGACCGAGAGCGGGCAAGACAGTCTGGTCTTCGACGGGTCCATGGAAATCGACGGCCAGGTTCGGGCCACGCGCTTCTGGATGATCGTCGATGCCAGTCCGACCTTCGACCCGAGCACTCCCGACGAATTCCGGGGAGGGATGACCTATCTCGACGACAGCGGGACGGAAATCGATGTCTGTATGGATTGGACGGAGACCGGAAACAACACCCTGCGGTTTTTCCCATCCTCCTACGTCCTGCGTGAACCGGTGATGGTCACGGTGGTCGATTCAATCAGTCCGCTGGAAGGCACCGGCCGGGGGCATGTGCTGCCCTACATGGTGAGCATCGAGAACTCCCATGCCCTACCCGAGATTTTCTCGGACCAAAGCACCGACTTTTCGTTGAGCCTCAACGGTCAGGCCATCAGCACCGTGGAATATTTGCCCAGCGGCATCCCGCAGGATCGGAAGCCGGAATATTTCGTGGCCGAGGGCTCTTCACCCGAAGTCTTTCTCAACGATGCGAGCGGCTTGCTCCCGGCCCCTCAGGGGGCCGATCCGGGGCCGCTGGAAATCGGACTGGTCTGGAGTCAGGCGACCGAGGCCTTCGCGAGCTCGACGGTCTATTTGCAGACAGGCGAAGTGGCCGCTGCCCCAACAATGGCGATGGCCCAAGGGGCCTCCGCTCCGCCGGATCCCGATGCGGAGTGGGAAGAGCAGGTCCTCCTCTTCTTCGACCTCCTCACCGGAGAGCTGGGGGAGGAATACCTGGAGGCGTTCACCCACGAGGGCGGCACCTGGCGGCACGACAGCCTAGGCTGGTTCGACTTCGACGGCTACGAGGCCAATCACGCCTGGTTCTCCTGGAAAGGCCCGCCCGAGGTCGTCATCGAGCGGGATCAAACCCCTCCCGAGGCCGCTCTCTGCCTCTATGAAGGATTGCACCAGCACATCATCTGGAATCGCGACGTGCGGGCCGAATACTACGAGGTCACCCAGTGGGACCCGCAAAAATACGCCGACCTCCAGCAGGAGCTTGTGCAGACCGGGGGAAGAACCGCAGCGCTTTTGGCAGAAGCTTACCTTGGTGGTATCTCGATGATCGGTGGGGATGCCGCCGATTTCGTATTCATCGCCAACGATGTCAGCGAGGGCGAATACCTATCGTTGGCAGCGGCCCTTCCGTTCCTTTCCGTGCAAGCGGTTCGCTACGGAAAAGCGGTTTCCATCAACCTGCCTTCCGGTTTGATTCACTTGAACGCGGAGGCAACCGAGGCCCTAGCCGAAGCCTGGCAGGCAACGACCCGCCTGCACCGCATGGACATCCTCGGCCCGAAGATTGCAGACGGAACGATTGATCGGAATACGGTCGAGGCTCTGTATCGAACAGGATTCCTGAAAGCTAAATCAAGTCCGTCGAGCCTTCTTGCGAAGGATCTGGAAAGAGTAGGCAAAGGCATACGGCCAAGAGGAGCCATTGCCCATCACGACTTACCGACAGCGTTCGAAGATAGATTCATAGCTGCTGGAATCGATCCGAACCACGGTGATAATGGCCGATGGATTCAGAAGTCGGTTCATGACGGCTGGAGCAATGCTCCGGGCTTCATTTCTGGTGGACCTTTCAATCAGGTTTGGAGGGAGTTTTTTCAGCGGTTTCCTGAGGCTACGAGCACGCAAATCCTCAATAAACTCGATGAAATCCGCAGCGGCCATGTATATAATCTCGAACGGCTTGGCGGCCTTCCCGATCTCCCAATCAGATTTGACTAAGATGAAGCTTTACCGAATACAAACTGACTCTCGCCCGGCTGCATTAGCCTATTTATTGAACGACCGGCTAGAGACGATCTCTCACTACGCTAGAAGGAACTACCCCACCGACACCGTGGTGGAACTGGATATTAAACAATCCAAGGCGAAGAACTGGCCGAAAATTCTCTATGCGACAAATGCACTGTCAGCTATCTTTATCCGGAAAGATTTGAAAGAGCTTTTCGATCAGTTCAATGGAATCCGATTTTTTCCGGCTGTGGTAAAAAATTCCGAGGCGAAATTTCTTCAACCGGACGAAGCTCCCCGATACTTTTGGGTGAAGATTGAGGAGGAAGTTAAGGTTATCTCCATTGTGAATGAAGCAGGGGAAGAGCTTCCCTTCTACGAGGAGTTTGGAGAAACCGTTTACAATGCAGGTTCAGCCTTAGGGAGGGTAAGTTACATCACTGTGGATCGAGAATCCATCGATCCTGACACTGATTTTTTTTATTTAGATAAATTATGCCACACAGCCATGCGATATTGCACGGAACGGGCAAAGGCCAAGTTGGAGAAATATGCAAAAGGAAACATATTTTTTTATCATGAAAAAGAAGACGGACGGCTGCGTTTGTAGATTCATGATCACGTATGAGACTGCAAGATGTGCACGAAATGAAGTGGGAGGCAGTTTCAACCGGACTGGGTTGCGATGAGGTTTTCTCTGATAGAAACCCTCTGCATGTGCTGCCCTATATGGTGAGCATTGAAAACTCCCATGCGCTGCCTGAGATTTTCTCGGACCAGAGCACCGACTTTTCATTGAGCCTCAACGGTCAGGCCATCAGCACCGTGGAGTATTTGCCCAGCGGCATCCCGCAGGATCGGAAGCCGGAATACTTCGTGGCCGAGGGCTCGGTGCCTAAAGTTTTCCTCAACGAAGCGAGCGGCTTGCTCCCGGTTCCTCAAGGGACCGATCCGGGGCCGCTGGAGATCGGTCTGGTTTGGAGTCAGGCGACCGAGCCCTTCGCTACCTCGACGGTCTATTTGCAAACGGGCGACTTTGCCGCCGCACCGATGATGGCGATGGCTCAGGGGGCATCCGCACCCGCCGATCCCGACGCGGAATGGGAAGAGCAGGTCCTCCTCTTCTTCGACCTCCTTACCGGAGAGCTGGGACAGGAATATCTGGAGGCATTCACCCACGAGGGCGGCACTTGGCGGCACGACAGCCTGGGCTGGTTCGACTTCGACGGCTACGAGGCCAACCACGCCTGGTTCTCCTGGAAAGGCCCGCCCGAGGTCGTCATCGAGCGGGATCAAACCCCTCCCGAGGCCGCTCTCTGCCTCTATGAAGGATTGCACCAGCACATCATCTGGAATCGCGACGTGCGGGCCGAATACTACGAGGTCACCCAGTGGGACCCGCAAAAATACGCCGACCTCCAGCAGGAGCTTGTGCAGACCGGGGGAAGAACCGCAGCGCTTTTGGCAGAAGCTTACCTTGGTGGTATCTCGATGATCGGTGGGGATGCCGCCGATTTCGTATTCATCGCCAACGATGTCAGCGAGGGCGAATACCTCTCGTTGGCCGCGGCCCTTCCGTTCCTTTCCGTGCAAGCGGTTCGCTACGAAAAAGCGGTTTCCATCAACCTGCCTTCCGGCTTGATTCACTTGAACGCGGAGGCAACCGAGGCTCTTGCCGAAGCCTGGCAGGCAACGTCACGCCTGCACCGCATGGACATCCTCGGCCCGAAGATTGCAGATGGGACGATTGACCGGAATACGGTCGAGGCTCTTTATGACAGTGGATTCTTGATGGCCAAGTCTCGACCATCACAATTATTGGCCAATGATATGGTGAGAGTAGGAAAAGGGGCTCGCCCCCGGGGAGCGATTGCACACCACGACTTGCCTACAGCCTTTGAAGATCGGTTTATTGCCGCAGGAATCGACCCAAACCATGGAGACAATGGCCGCTGGATTCAAAAGCGGATCCACGATAGCTGGAGTAACCTCCCTCGTTTCAGGTCTGGGGGTCCATTCAATCAACTTTGGCGAGATTTCTTTAACCAGCCAGGAGATCGTTCTGCCTCAGAAATTTTCGATCTACTCCAAAGAATCCGTAGTGGGGAGATTTTTGAGATTAGTGATCTCGACGTAAGTGCTCTTTTCCCACATATTCCAATTTTCCCCGGCTGCTAGTATTCTCA
>CAZWFJ010000204.1:0-7979 GCA_964633135.1 uncultured Puniceicoccaceae bacterium
AGGCCATGTTTTTTCGATTTCGATCCCGATCCCGATTTCGATTTGGATTATTTTCCCAACAATCGGATTCATTTGACGCCCATTGAGATTTCAAACTGCTCCCTTTGCAGATGGGTGCCCAGCAGGAGTATTTTTGCCTCTTCCGGGAGGAGCTGATTGGCGGGTGGGTTGGTCAGCGTCTCGTCTCCTATCTCAAGGGCGAGAACCACCATACCGGTCTTGGCACCAATGCCGCTTTCGGCGATGGTCTTCCCAATGAGAGGCGGCGGAACGGAGGCTGAGAAGACCTCGACACCCTCTCCGAGCATCACCGGTTCGCGTCCGGCCAGGTACGCGGTAATGAATTCGCACCCGAGGGAGGCATAGCTGAGGACATAATCGGCACCGGCCCGGTAGATCGCATCAATGTTGCGCTCGCGGGTGATTCGGCTGACGATGCCCAGAGCGGATTTGAGGCGCCGAAAATACACAGCCAGATGAATGTTTTGCGCGTCATCATTGGTGGTCAGGGCAACCGCGCTAACTTTGTCGATGCCTGCCCGCTCAAGGGTTTTCCGATCGGCTGCATTCCCGATGCAAACCTCATCGCAAAAGGCCTCCAATTCCTCGCGCAGGGCGGGATTGCGGTCGAGGATACGGACCCGGACACCTCGTTTCATCAGAGTTGTGGCGGTTGCGCGGCCAACTTTACCACCGCCCACCACCAGGACCTCATGCTGCTGATCGCTCCCACCACCGAGGAGACCATTGAGCTTTTCGATCTGGGCCTCCCGCCCGACGGCGACCGGGACGCTGGTTTTCCCGAGAGGTCGATTGGGATCCACGGCGCGGAATCGGCCGCTCTCCCAAACTCCAATGACATTGACTCCTGTTTTCTCCCGCAGGCCAGCCTCCCGCAGGAGTGCGCCCTCCAAAGGCGTGTCATGCACGAGAAACTCGACGATGATCAGATCCCGGAAGCGCCCGACCTCTTGCGCCTGGCCTGCGCCGGCGCTCACTCGATTCGCCAAATGTTCGCCAAGTCTCGTTTTTAAGGCGAGTGGGTAAGTCGCTCCACTGAGGGTGAAAATGTCGGTGGAGTCATCTTCCTCCGCCAGCGCAATGATGGGAAGAGTCGCGTGAATGGATCGCACGGTGAGGAGAATGTTGGTATTGATTGGATCCTCCGCGTTGGCGAGCAGGAGCCTTGCCCGCCGGATGTTTACCGCCTCATAGGTTTCCGGGTCGTCGATTTCCCCCAGCACTACAGTCAAACCTTCCTCCCGAAGGCGGTTGGCTTCTTCGTGATCTTCCTCAAGGATGCAGTAGGGAATATTGGCCAGTTTGAATTTCCGCACGAGTCCGTTGGTGATCCAGTCCCTCCGGGCGATGATCACATGGTTTGCGACCTCATCCGGAAGGCTCCTCGGAACGGATGCGCGGATCTGTGCATCGAGCCAGGGGGCGTAAAAGAACCGGATGAAAGCGAACGGCAGCATGATCAGGAGAAGGATAACTCCCGAAGAAAGAACGACCACGCTGAACATCCGGCCCAGATCACTTTGAAAAGTGATGTCACCGAACCCCAGCGTACTCATAACCGTGAGGGTCCAATATAACCCGGTCAGCCACGAATGATCCTGGCCCTCGTAGACCATCACCAGATGGAAGAGCACCGAGTAGAGGATAATGATACCCGCCAGGGCCAGCAAGTAGGTGCGCAACGCGCCCAGATTTCGGCGTGCCTGTCGATCCTTCAGGAAATAGGTAAACTGGGAAACGATGAATTTCATCGATTTGGGCTTAACAGACTCCCAGGGAAAACTCACAGAAAAAAAGTAGCCCAAACCTGATTCAGGCCTCAACAAAGTGCCCTTGCGTTGGGGGCGAGCCAGAAACAGGTTCTGTCTTTCGTTTCGTTATGCGAAAAAGTGAGAGTCTACCGGATCAGCGTATAAAGGCTGTCTTCCGGTAGGGTGATGACCAGGCGATCTCCCATGGTCTTGGTTTCGACCGATTTGTCGATGGGGTAGCCCAACTCGTCGAGCGCTGTTACCTCGCGCCCGGCCATGCCGCGGAGTATGACGGTGGCCCGGATTTTCTCGACGTTCATGGGGTAGCCGCCCATGGCGGTGATTTTTTTGGCACCATCTCCTGCATCAATCGTTTTATAACCGTAGAGCTTCTCCTGGGTGGCGGCCTGAATCAGGATTTTGCCGGATTCGGCGAGCGGGCGGTTGTCCATCGCCACAGCGACGATCGAGGCGTATTCGTTGCCCGACTGAATGATCACATCACTGAGGCGGATTGGGCCTGCTTGCCCGAGGAAGCCGCTGGCACCCTGGCTGGTCGGAGTATCGACGCTGGCAAAGCCCAGGCCGTAGTTCCAGACCAGTTGTCCGTTGGTGTTGCGGATTTGCTCGCCGGCATCGTCGATATAGGTTGACAGGTCGACGGTTTCGAGAGCTTTTTCGCCCGAGTGCATATCGAGCTGAACTGGTCCGACGAAGAAGGCTCTAGGGTCGATTTCGGACTCGAATTCGGCTTGGGCATCGCCGACCATCTGTTCCGCCACAAAGTCCTTGTATTGGATTTCGGGCAAGGCGATCGGATCGTTTTGATAGAGTGATTCGGGCGACACCTGTTCGAGCACGGCGGTCGGCCCGGTCTTCACATCGCCACGTCGATACATCAGCGCGTAAGCGGGATATTGCCCAAGGATAATGGGGCTGCTGGTGTCCCAGACGTCAAGGCTGGAGACCCACATGGCAGAGTTGTAGACGAAGAAGTTCCAGCCGTCGATTCCAGCCATGGAACCATAGGTGGCTACGAGGAAGGGCCATTCGGCACGGTAAGGGTTGGGGTTGTCCCAGTTGTTTTCCGTGATCATGTAGGGCCAGTCAGCCTGCTGGTTGGTGATGAGCGGCCCGGCACTCTGCGGGTTATACATGGCGGTGACTGGCTTGAAGACATCGCCGACATCCACGGCATACCCTCGCAAGTCCTGCACTTTTTCCGGGCCGAAATACTCGTTTCGGTTCACCATATCGGTGGCGGTGTAGGAGTAGTGTTCGAGGGGGCCGAGCGTGCTTGGATCTGCGGTTTTCCAGTTGCTGCCCGCGACCATCTTGCGAATACCCATCTCGTGGAAGGCGGCCTTCATTTTGGCGTAAGTATCGTATTGCAGCTCAGTCAGAAACTCGATCTGGTCCGCACTGCGTTTGGCGTGTTGGCTGTAGCCCTGCTGCGTCATGTTGTAGGCAGGCAACACCTGCGCCTTGCCCGCATTGAGGTCGTCGCCCTTGAGGGGCTGCCCCCAGTGATCGAATGCTTTCTTGAGGGATCCATGTTTTTCGGAGGCAAATTCGCCAAATCTCCGCTGCATCCGCTCAAGCGTATCCGGTGCCAGGCGATTGGGGTTGAACGTCCAGAAGAGGGAGTTGCTTTCGTTTTGCACCTCAATGATGGCCACAGCCGGATCCTCCGCCAAACTCAGGTTCGTGTGGGGGTTAACAGGCGTCATCAGATCTCGGACAAACTCCAGATAATAGCTCTGCAGAGGCTCATTTACGAACATGGCTGCGATGGGCTTCTCGCCCTTTTTGAGGCCGGGAAGATCGTCGTCGCTGAGGGACGGCACGTGCGTGTCCCAAAAGAGGTGGCCAAAGTAGGTGTAAATTCCCTCCGCCTTGAGCGCGGCAACGCCATGGTGCAGGCTGTCCAACTGCCTGGCGAAGGCTTCCTCGTCGCCCTGTCTCCACGTCTTGAACATATCCATGAAGGACACCCGCACGAGATTGACGCCGTACTTGGCGAGGCGGCGGGCGTGTACTTCCTGCATTTTCGGCTGCATCCCCTGGCCCACTGCGTCGGCCTGAGTCATCCAAAAGCGCACCTCGACCCCGTCACCACGGACAAATCGGTTGCCCTCCCGACGAATGTAGCCATTGGCTCCAGCGTATTCCTCGTTGATCCAGCGCAAGTCGATAGCGGATTCATCGGTAAAGGGGTCTCCGCCGGGTTCCCAGGCGAAGTAGCCCTCTTCCGCCTTGCCGCTCTTTTCGCCCGGTTTGAGCGCTCCGGCAGGCTGGAAAAGACCGTCGATCAGAAGAAAGGCGTCGAGGAAGCCCTTGTTGTCCAAACTCTCGATTTCAAAGGTTTGCTCACCCTGGTCGAGGGCGACCTGGCCGATGTAGACCCAGTTCGCACTGTGGTGTAGCTTGATGAAAGAGCTGTCGTGCAAGACAATATCCCTGCCCAGCTCATTCCACTGGCCGCCGTTGAAGCGCCACTTGAAAGGCCCATGTTTCCAGAACTTCCGCACCCAGAGGTGGTAGCTTCCGCTCTTGGGAACTTCGAGATCGTAGGTGGCGGACATCATGCCCGAAGAATCCCTGTCCGGCCAAAGCAAGGCCCGCCCGGAGGCAACCGCGCCGAAGTCGCTGTCCGCTTTATAATGCTGCACACCGGCGTGGGTGGAAGAGGCGGTATCCTCCGCTTCCCACCAGACGAAGGTCGGCGGTTCTTCCTTTTGAGCGAGCAGGCTGGTGCAGAAGGTTGAGGCTGCAAGAAGTACGGTTGCGGTGAGGGAAGGGAGGCTCTGGATCATGATTGGGTGAGTTCGGGAGAGAGTATGCAGGAAAGATAGGTTTTTACCACAGGAAACCGATTTCAACCATCCCACAAATGTATGGAAAAGCCCGTGCTCGATATTCGCCATCTTCCTCCGTGGAGTACCTCCTAATCAAGGCCGCGGTCGGTCAGGGCGTCTTCATCGAAGCCCAGAAGGTGACCGAGTTCGTGGAGGAGGGTGATGCGGACTTCGTCGGCATAGGCGGAAAGATCCCGTTCGGCAAACTCGAAGAGGTTTTCCAGAAAGAGGTAGATGCGGGCCTGCCCGGGTTCCGATTCTTCGCCCAGGTCTCCGCCCTCGAAAAGTCCGAGGGTGTCGTCATCCAAGCCTTCGCGAAGAAGACGGTCGGGGATTTTCTCGAAGAGAAGTGTCGGGATTTCCAGGGCGAGATCACGGAGTTCGGGCGGCAGTTCTTGTAGCGTTTTCTCGACGACCTTGCCAGCGAGAGCCATGAGGTTGTGCCTGCGGGAGCTGGTCATCGAGCAACGTGCGGAAAATCGCCAAGCCCCTTCAGGACTTCTTCATGAAGGCTGCGGGAGGCCGAGGCGACGAGTGAGGTCCCCTCCTCGGGGGGGCCGCCCCGGCAGTCCGTTACCACCGCCCCCGCGCCCCTGAGCACGGGGAGCAGGGGAAGGAGATCCCACGGGCTGAGGACGGGGTCGAGCATCACGTCTGCAAGACCGGAAACCAGCTGGAGATAGCCAAAGCAGTCGCCCCAGGAACGAACCACCCCGGCCTCCCGGATGAGATGCTGAAATGACGGACCCCGATCCAGCAAGAGGGGATCGCCCGGGTCGGTCAGCAAAAGGGTGGCCTCCCGGAGGGGACGCTCGTTGCGCACCTTTGCCAGCTCTCCATTGATCCTGGTTTGTCGGTTGTCACCGGAAGCCAGCCGATTGAGGATCGGCTGGTGAATCACGCCGACAATCGGACGTTTGCGATAGAGCAAGCCGATGAGGATTCCGAAAAGAGGCACGCCGTGGACGAAGCTTTTGGTCCCATCAATCGGGTCGATCACCCAGATAAATTCCTCGCCCGTGCCTTTGGCCCCGAATTCCTCCCCGATGATTCCGTGCCCGGGAAATCTCGCCTCGATCCGGCTTCGCAGCAATGTCTCTGCCTCCCGATCTGCCTCGGTCACCGGAGAGCCGTCCTCCTTGTTCACGACGGAAAAGGTGCGATTTCGGAAACGTTTTGCGATTCCCTCCCCCGCCTCCTGCGCGATCCCCTCGGCGAAAGCCAGATAGGCAGAGACGCTTTCGGGATTCAGCTCGTTCATCGTCAAATCCTGGCCAGACATAGCAGGGCCAAGAAAACCCCTGAAAAGGAACTCCGGCAAGGATTGTTTTCGGGATTGCGATTTTCTCCCGGGTTCTTAGCAACATAACAGGATGTCCGTAATGACACCACTGGAGGAAATTCGCCACTCAAGCGCCCATATTCTGGCGACGGCTCTTTTGCGCCTTTACCCGAAGGCTCAGCTCGATATCGGGCCGCCCACAAAAGATGGCTTTTACTACGATATTGACCTGGACCATTCCCTTACGGCCGAGGATCTGGAAAAGATCGAAGCCGAGATGAGGCGGGTGATCAAGGAGAACCAGCGCTTCGAGCGCTTCGAGCTGCCCCGGGAGGAGGCGGAGGAGCTGATCCGGGAGATCGGGCAGGAAACCTACAAGCTGGGCCGTCTGGCCGACATCCCGGAAGGCGAGCCGATCTCATTCTACCGCAACGGGGAATTCGTCGACCTCTGCGCCGGGACCCATGTAGGGTACACCAAGAAAGTGAAGGCTTTTAAGCTGCTGAACGTGGCCGGGGCCTACCACCGCGGGGACGAGAAGAACAAGCAGCTGCAGCGCATCTACGGCACGGCCTTCCCCTCAAAAGAGGAGCTGGAGGCATACTTGCGCAATCTCGAGGAAGCCCGGGCGCGCGACCACCGTAAGATAGGGCGTGACCTGAAGCTCTTTCACATCGACGAACAAGTGGGCCAGGGCTTGGTCCTGTGGGCACCAAACGGGGCAATCATCCGCCAGGAACTGCAGGATTTTATCAGTCGCAAGCTGACTCGGCAGGGATACCAGCAGGTGTTCACGCCGCATATCGGAAAGCTCGGACTGTTCCGCACCTCAGGACATTTCCCCTACTATCGGGAGAGCCAGTTCTCGCCAGTGCTCGAACACGACAGCCTTGAAGCACTGGCCCACGAAGGATGCTCCTGTGGGGAACTCGCCAATCGGCTCGCAGAGGGAGACGTCGATGGGTACCTGCTCAAGCCGATGAACTGCCCGATGCATATTCGCATTTTCGACAGCCAACCACACTCCTACCGCGACCTGCCGGTGCGTCTCGCCGAGTTCGGCACCGTCTATCGATGGGAGCAATCGGGCGAACTCAACGGGCTGACCCGGGTCCGCGGCTTTACCCAGGACGATGCGCACATCTTTTGCACGCCGGATCAAGTCGACTCCGAGATTCGGGGCTGTCTCGATCTGGTCCGCGAGGTCTTCGAGGCCCTGGGCATGAAGGAATACCGGGTCCGCCTCGGCCTGCGTGACCCCGAATCCAGCAAGTATACGGGCAGCGACGAGAACTGGAACAAGGCGGAAGCCACCCTCAAGGAAGCAGTTCAATCACTCGGCATTCCGTATTCTGAAGAGACGGGCGAGGCCGCCTTCTACGGGCCGAAGATCGATTTCGTGGTCGAGGATGTCATCGGAAGGGAATGGCAGCTGGGCACCGTGCAGGTCGACTACAACCTTCCAGAGCGCTTTGATCTGCACTACATTGGCACGGACAACCAGAAACACCGGCCAGTGATGATCCACCGCGCTCCGTTCGGATCGCTCGAGCGCTTTACCGGGGTTCTCACCGAGCATTTCGCCGGCAACTTTCCGACCTGGCTGGCTCCAGAACAGGTACGGCTGCTGCCGATGAATGATGAGATCGTCCCCTATGCAGAGGAGATCGAGGCGGGACTGAAAATCCGTGGGTTTCGGGTCGGCACGGACTTCCAGGCGGATAAGCTCGGTTCCAAAATCCGCCGGGCCGAGACGGCCAAGGTGCCGCACATGTTGATCCTCGGAAAACGAGAGAGAGAGGAGGGAACGGTCTCCCTGCGCAGCCGGATCGACCCCGGTGCACCCGCGAGCCTGACCGTGGTGGAGTTCGCAGAGTGGCTCGGACGCGAAGTCCACTCCCAGCGACTCCCTGAACTGCGAAATACAGAGTAACATCCACCCCCTTCGAACTCTTCGCGGACAGGCGCGGAGTCTCCTCACGTCGCCTGCTACGCGACGAGAGAAAAAGAAGCTTCCTCGTAGTGGTCGACGTGAGGAGACCCCCAGGCCAGTCCGAAAAAGTTTCG
>CAZWFJ010000205.1:0-7973 GCA_964633135.1 uncultured Puniceicoccaceae bacterium
TTGCCGGGAGAGTCTCCTCACGTCGCCTACTACGAGAAAGAACGAGATGGAAAGCATTTTCGTAGTCGTCGACGTGAGGAGACCCCCGGACGATCAGAAAGATCCCGCCATTGCCGGGAGAGTCTCCTCACGTCGTCTGCTACGCGGATTCCCGGTCTCCTCACGTCGCCTGCTACGCGGATTCCCGGTCTCCTCACGTCGTCTGCTACGGGGAGAAGTCATTCGGCGGGGCTGGCGGGAAGCTGCTTCTTATAGTCGCCGCGGCTGAAGTATTTCTCCATCCAGCAGTAGATGATGATAAAGAAATAACGACTTCCCATTTCCTTGAGCTTCAGTTTGGGCACACCTGTGGTGCGGTTTCTCCAGGTGATGGGCATGACCGTCCAGGTGTAGCTGCGGACGATGGCCTTCAGGGGGATCTCGACGGTTAGGTTGAAGTGCGGAGATAGAAAGGGACGGCAGCCGTCGATAACGGTTCGCCGGTAGGCTTTGAAGGCGTTCGTAGTATCGTTCAGCTTAATACGAAACAAGAGGCGGATGAAGGTATTGACGGACCGGTTCAGGAACCGCTTGATCCGAGGGTAGTCGATCACCCCTCCGCCGGCCACGAATCGGCTGCCGAAGACACACTCCCACCCTTCGTTGAGCAGGTTCCAATACCGGACAACATCGCGGGGATCGTCCGACTCGTCGGCCATCATGATGACGATGGCGTCCCCTGTCGAATGCTCGAATCCATAGGTAATCGCGCGCCCGAAGCCGTGGGGGCCGGGGTTGCGCACAGGCACCAGTTCGGCGACCTCAGAGCGAAGCGTTTGGAGAATCTCCCAGGTCCGATCCGAACTCCCGTCGTCGACCACGACGATTTCGTGCGGCACCTTCTTGAGCGACAATTCGAGTTGCAGATGCCGCACGGTCGGTTCGATGCACCCCTCTTCGTCCAGTGCGGGGATGACGATCGTGAGGAGTTTCAGCGGTGGGAGCGAAGGCTTCGGGTGGGGATCTGGCATAGTCATTTTCCTGAATTCGTAAACTAGAATGGGAGACAAAGTTGAAAGCTGCTGGAGTTCAATAGCGCAAGGGAATCGGATTCTGGATCTTTATCCGTACGGCGCGGAGACTTCGAGCCAATCCGGATTTTCCTCTGCGTGGCGGGCGATTTCCGCAAGGATAGATTCAAGGTCTCGCTCCGGTTTCCAACCCCAGGCAGCGTGGGCGCGCCGGGAGTCGAGAACCATCCAGGGGATGTCGAAAGGTCGATGGGCCGGTTCTGTATCGACGGGTTGCTGGCCAAAGCGTTCGGCGCACCAGGCGGAAAGCTGTCGCAGGGACATTGTGTTAACGCTGCCGCCGGAAAGATTCTGGAGAGATGGTCTTGTGGAATCACTGCCCGCCTCGAGCTGCATCCGCACCATCATGGCGAGGTCTTCCGGATGCAGGCAGTCCCGGGCCTGGTGCCCCTTCCCGTCGAAGCCGATATATTTCAGCGGTCTCCTCTGTTTCCACGAGTGAATCCAGAACGAGAAGATGCCTTGGTCCGGGCGTCCGAATTGTCCCGCCCCGGCGAGCACCCCGCAACGGTTAACGCGGACGGGGAATCCGAAGGTCGCGCCGTATTCGAGGGCGAGGGATTCGGAAGCTACCTTCGTGGAACCGTAAAGAGAAACCGGGGGAGTGGTGGAGTAGACCTCCGAGACACCATCGGTCGAAATTCCGGGTGGGAACACCTGGTCTGGATCAGGGGTATAGGCACCTTGGTCCAGAATCATTCGCAAATCGCTTAAGCCCGGAATCGAATAAACCCGGCTGGTGCTCAAAAGCAAGAAACCGGCTCCGTGTTTCCGGCAAAACTCGAGCAGGTTGATGGTCCCGCCCAGATTGTGTTCGACCACTTGGCGGGAGCTCGAACGCCCGTCGATCCCGGCCAGAACACTGGGGTTTGCGGCCGCATCGATTACCCAGTCCACCGCCGGAAGGGTTTCCAGGTCGGAGGCGTTCCGTATGTCGGCATGAAACAGCTTCGCCCCTGCAGCGGTCAGGCATCGACGATTTCGCTCGCTGCCGGGCCGGATGAAATTGTCCAGTCCGTAAAGCGACAACCCCTCAATGCAGCCGAGCAGTTGATGGGCCAGAGAACTTCCAACAAAGCCGCAGATTCCGGTGATCAGTATACGCATGGTGCAAGGTACTGAATTCAGGCAGAGGGACTGCGATGATTAAACGCTTCCGCCAGAACATTGGATTGCGAATGCGAATGCTTACTCATTGTTCATGTCCTCGTCCGTGTTCTCCATGCCTCGACGATCTCCTCGAAGATCCCATCGAGAGTCCGATCAATGTCCCAGTTCGGATAGTGCTCCCGCATCTTGCGCAGGTCGCTGTAATAGCAGATATGATCGCCCTCGCGGTTTTTTTCGCTATAGGACCAATCCATGGGGATGCCGGTTAGCTCCTCCACCTTGGCAAAAGCTTCCAGCATAGAGCAACTGTTCGCCTTTCCTCCCCCAAGATTGTAGACCTCGCCACACCGGGGTGCCTGGGCAAACTCCCACATAAACCGGGCCACGTCGTGGGAGTGGATGTTGTCGCGCACTTGCTTCGCCTTGTAGCCAAAGACCGTATAGGGCTTCCTCTCGAGATTGCACTTTACCAGGTAGCTGAGAAAGCCATGCAACTCCACGCCACTGTGGTTGGGGCCGGTCAGGCAGCCCCCGCGCAGGCAGCAGGTGGGAATGCCGAAGTAGCGTCCGTATTCCTGCACCATGACATCCGCAGCAACCTTGGAGGCACCGAAGAGGCTGTGCTTGCACTGGTCAATTGTAAAGGTTTCCGCGATGCCCCCGGCGAAGGCCGGATCATCGTAGTCCCATCGGGTATCGAGTTCCTTTAGCGGAATTCGGTTCGGCGCGTCGCCATATACCTTGTTCGTGGACATGTGAATAAAGACCGATTCCGGGCAATGGCGGCGGACCGCCTCAAGGAGATTGAGAGTGCCCACTGCATTCGTATCAAAATCGTCGAACGGGATCGTCGCCGCCAAATCGTGGCTGGGCTGGGCTGCCGTATGGACCAGAACATCTGGACGGATCATTTCCACGAGCGAAAGAACGCCCGCCCGGTCCCGGATGTCCAGCTCGTGATGCCGGAAGTCCTTCAGACATTGCTGGAGACGGTCCTGATTCCATCGAGTGTCCCCGGCCTCGCCGAAAAAGGCGGCGCGCTGATTGTTGTCAACGCCGTGAATCGCCGCCCCCCTCTGCGAGAAATACAAACAGACTTCAGAGCCAATCAGCCCCGAGGATCCGGTTACCAATAATTTCATAGGCTGCCGAGCCTA
Source organism: uncultured Puniceicoccaceae bacterium (assembly GCA_964633135.1). Taxonomy (GTDB): domain Bacteria; phylum Verrucomicrobiota; class Verrucomicrobiia; order Opitutales; family Puniceicoccaceae; genus Puniceicoccus. Next base: position 3,338 of record CAZWFJ010000205.1, read on the forward strand.
GCATCCCGCCGGACTTCGGCAAGCCCCTTCTGCCTCTTGATATCGGTCGTCATAACCAGCCCATCCCCTTGCCTCTCTCTAAGCTCACGGTTCGATCCCCCGATTGGGACCATTCTCTTTTCGCAATCTAACTGATAACCGCGTAGCATTCGATATATTTTATCGATTAGGTTGAAGACTCTCAAGGGGAATCGCGTCAAGATCGTCAACCTCGTCCTCATACGCCTTCTTCACATAACCCGAATATCCGGAATAAGAATAATCCGAATTGTTGAAGTGTTCTGCGACATCCAACCTGCGTCGACCCGTTACCCCTACCCCTGCCACATCACCATTCGTATTAACGAAAAGAAAGAAGCGCGGCGTTTCAGCCGTTTCTAAATCGGCGACCCATCCTTTGAGCCGCAGCCACGCATCATCGCCCATCGCAACTTCGCAGGAATCGACTTGCAGATGCAGCGAGTCGTCTAGATCCAACGGAACGTTTTCAACCTCTAGCACATCAACCACGGGACCAAAACCCTTTTGGGAAAATGGCCCGCAGCGGGCTTCAATGACTTCTTGCACATGACCCATAAAGTCCCGCCCCAACACAGCGTTTGCGGTTCTAATCGATTCGGCATCTTGAGAGTGGCGAATCCGCAACACCTCGGGAGTCCCGAATAGATAGCCCGTCAAAATCGGTGTCCTGTCTAAATCGTCTACCCCAAGAGCAAGTGCCAGAACGGCTACATTCCTCTGGTGGTGGGTTTCATCCATTCGACGCAGGGCATCTAACTGAGGTGGAAGAAGTAGCATCGCAACGACGGCTAGGACTGAGAAAACCTCATACGGAACCCCTCTCCCCGTAGCCAAAACTCGAATCCGAATCCACAAAATCGCCACAAAACACCAACCCCAAAGAGTGGGTGTGGCATACCGGGAACTCATGCTCTGAAGAACACCCAAATCAGCCCGTGCGACGGCAATCAGAAAAGCAGAGCCAGCTAGATAAACCAAGCAGGCCAGAACTGTCATCACAAGGTGATTCTGTCTCTCATCAGACCGTCGGCTGACAATAACAAGAAGAGAGATTGTTACAATGAGAAAGAAGCTCCCTGCAACCGTTCCGATTGTCACTGAGGCGGTACCCGGATATGAGGCACCGATTGGATTCCCCAGAAAGGCAATAAAATAGCGACCGACTAAAGCAGCTCGATCAAAAAGCGGAACCCCTGACTCTATCTGACTGAGGGAACCTCCTACAAACGAGAAATACAAACAGACACAGATAATCCCCATTGCCACAATTACGACTACCCGCCAGACAGATAAGCGAAAAAACAGAGCTAGCAGTAAAAGAATCGGAAACACAGCGATTCCATTGCCCATAGTTAGGATAGAAAATGCAGCCAAGACAACGGAAAGACTAAACCATCCAAGAGAGCCCCTCGACGCCTTCGAAAGCGCGAAAAACGACGCAAACGGAATCAGATAGGCGAGGAAAAACTGAATCTGGAACCCCGAACGAAAATTCTCTACTTGCGTAAAGGACCATATCATGACCGTGCATGCCAGCCCTGATACTAAAGCTGCCGCCCTATTCGGAATCAGGCGAAACGAAAGAACCCAGAGGAGGGCAAGACCTGAAAGAATTAGTGCAACATTCACAGGGATTAGTGAACGACCATCGCCAGCGAACCAGAGATGATCCAACCAAAAAAAGAGTTTCGTCAACGTAATCACATGAGAGTTGTGGGGAGCTACAAGATAGCTCCAACCAACATTCTTCAGATCCAATGGCAGGGCTACGAATGAGTACCACATATCATACATGGGAATTCGATGGTACTGCCAAAGAATCCCGATAGCGGAAGAAACAACGAAAGAGACTGCTGCAATCAGAAAAAACGCAAGAAGGATCAAACCCGATGGACTACTGAGGCTGGCGTTGAAAGAGCGCATCTCCAAAAGTTCGTCTCAGGATAGTGATAAAATAAAGCAACCAGATTCTATCGTCCGCACCTGACCATTGCTACAAGCGAGCGGCATTCGGGATTGCTTTCCAGCGCTGTGCAGAAAAGATTCTCTACGAAAGCAACGCCACCTACCGTTCGCCGGGGTTCAGCGGCTCGAGCTTGCCATGGATGATCAATTCGCCCTTGGCATAGTTCACGTCCGCGACCTTGTAGCCGTCCAGTTCAAAGTAGATCTTCTCCCCATGAACTAGCGGATCGCCCGGATCGATATTGTAGTTGAGCGGGGTGATTCCCAAATGCTTCTTGAACTCGGTCGTCGACCGGCCCTCGTCCTCCCGGTCCTGGCTTTCCTTTTCCCGAATCACATAGACGCTGGCCCCCGCAGGCGCACTGGTGAAATGGACCTGTTTCAAGGTCGGCTCCAACACGAACTCGAGATTGTAGGTCTCGCCCAAAGGAATTGCGATGTCCTTGCGATTCCATTCCGTGTACCCAGGACCCGGATAGAACCCCCGCAAATCCAGTAGCAGCCGGTTCTCCTGCAACAGTTCTGGACGATTCCGAATCTGGTCGTAGGTAATCTGCAGATTGATCTCCGTCTCCCCGAGCTTGCCGAAACCACCGGGGCGCAGGTCCTCCACAATAGCACCGGGTGGATTGCTGGTGATGTTCAGGTTCACAACCGCCGGACGGAGCTTGAACTCTTCGCTCTGGCGAACACCCGGGGTAATCCGAAACTGTTTGATCTCGGTAATGAAACCCTCCATCTCCACGCGGATCCATCCGACCTGTCGGAGATTTTCCGAAGCGAATTTTCTCGTCGTTTTGAGGATCCAGGGAGAGGTTGTGGAGGGAACCAGGTTCCGTCGCCCTTCCAGTGAAATGTCTTGAAGGATCTCCTCGACGGGGACACTCACCGAATCGTCCTCGGGGATCATCACCGGGTTCGCACCGCTTTTGGCGTCATCGATGTTTCGGTGGAGACTAATGTTTGCGCCCTGTGGGTCGGTGGTCACATTGACCACGGTATTCAAAGGTGGCAAAGTCACCGTAGGAATATCGTTTTCTTCGTTTTTCAGAAGTTGCACCCGCTTCCAAACCGACTCGTGACCGGATTTTTCAAACTTGAGAACCGAGGTAGTGGTGCTTTCCGAGCCGAAGAAGGCCTCCGGAGTTGGAAGGACGTAGACCTGGGGCGTGCGAAGCTTGTCCTTCATTTCCCAGCCCCCTCCCTCCGTAGGTTTTGCGAAAAGACTGACTTCGGCTCCATCCGGATTGCTCTGCAATTTCATGCTGGTCTGGCAACCCTGAATAAACGGCAGGAGAAGTGCGAGAAGGAGGATGGGACGGAATCGGCGGTTATCTTCTTTCATTACAAGATTGGACGGTTACTGTTTCGGTTGGAGGCGAACCACGAGCGGCTCATTCGGCTCATGGAGAAAAACCCGGTGAACGGTTCGCACGGTCTCGTAACCCCTTTTCGATATTTCAAGTTCGAGATCAACACTGCGAATATCCCGGAGACTGCGATTGGGGAAAACATGTCGCATACGGGAGAGGGAGAGTTCGAACCCATCGATCGGCGTGGTTCCCAGGTAGTTGAAATATTTCTCAGTGACCCGTGCCCCCGTCGGCTCGGTTCGGATCGAAAAGGTGCTAAATTTCTCCTCGAGGACGAACGAGAAACGGTTCTCCTGTCCCTCAAACAGTGGCAGGGTTTCTCGGAGGGTCTCAAATCCGGGCTTCCGAATTTCGACTTCAACCTTCCCTACCCCGGAAGGCACCAGAAACCGCTGTTTGGCAAACTGCTGGACTGAGGTAGGATCGACCGTGTTGCGGAAGCGCATCGGTTTCCCTTCCTCATCGAAAAACTCCAGCTCCGCCCCCGGGGGATTCGTCACAACGGCCAACACGGTTCCCCGGCGGTAAAGCTCGACAAACAATTGGCGGTCGTGGCTGATGTTTTGCAGGGAACGCTTGAGCGGGTCATATCCGGATTTCTCGAACGTGAGGTCGAGCGAGGCCCCGTCCTTAACGGTTACGTCCAAGGGCCGGGATCCGGTTGTCCCCAAGTACCCTTGCTTTAGTTCAGTGACTCGAACCCCGGCGGGATCGCTGTCGATCCGAACCTGATGCTGGCATCCCGCCCCGGCGATCACCGCCAGGAACAAAATGACTCTCCAACTCTCTCCGAAGGGGAGTCTGAAAATTTTATAAAAATGACCCATCACACTACTATGATTTGACATTACGCAGCCACGTTGAAGAAGGAAAGATTTTTTTGGAGCAATTTTCGGTACGGTGGTCCGGCAAGGAGAAGGCTCCCCGGATGACCGGCCCGGGTTGGATCATCGAAGAAGCTTCAATGCTACGAAAGCCCAGAGGGACCCCTCCCCGTAGCGGTCGACGTGAGGAGACCCTCTCCGCCGATCGGAAGGATCCCGCCATCGCAGGGGAGTCTCCTCACGTCGCCTGCTACGAGGAGAACCCGAAGGAAAGCATTTTCGTAGTGGTCGACGTGAGGAGACCCTCTTCGGCGATCGGAAAGATCCCGCCATGACCGGGGAGTCTCCTCACGTCGCCTGCTACGAGAAAGAACCCGAAGGAAAGCGTTTTCGTAGTCGTCGACGTGAGGAGACCCTCTTCGGCGATCCGAAGGATCCCGCCATGGCCGGGGA
>CAZWFJ010000206.1:0-7928 GCA_964633135.1 uncultured Puniceicoccaceae bacterium
TGCGGGCGCAGGATCAGGAGGGGAAGCGTCCGGGCAAGGCGCACCCCATGGAGGGAGCCGATTGGGGCGGGCTGGCCGTGGGTGCGGGTCTGCGGAAGGAGGTAATTCAGTAATGGTGCGTTGATTTTGAGTGATCTCGTGGCGATCTGTATCCAATGACAAAAATCCAGATTTCTAGGAGGATAATTAAAACCAGACACAAAATAATTATTTTGGCATTAAATTTTTAGCATGTGATCACTTATGATGTAATAGATTCTTGAAAGGTTTGGAGATAATCCGGTCTATCATTTAGTTTCTTTGAGGCGATTGGTATTCGCTTGCGTGATTTGGTTTTCAGGATTGCACCAAATTGGAAGGAGAAAATTTGTTCGGATCTCCCCCTTGACGAAGCAGGATTCCTAATGGCCGATGGCGGCGTCGTTGGCCTTTTTGGGCGGGCCATGGGAACCGGCCCACAGCTGCCGGACGTCGGAGTGGGATTCCCCGCGCGGCGAAGCGAAGCGAGCAACCTGCGGGACAACCGCGCCACGGGTGGCGGGGGGAGGCCGCCCATAAGGCAGCGAAGCAAGTGACCGTGGGGGCGCGTGGCGGGAGCGACTAAGAAAATCATTGAGTCCACTTCGTGCTTCCAAGATTCCTGTTCTCCCGGTTAGCTCACCCTTATGGACGAGGCTCCGCTGAACAATCCCCACGACTCTATCGAGACCGGACTCCGCGCCCTCCGGGATCTCATCGACGCCCCCGATCAGGACACCTTCCTGCGTATTTGCCTGACCTACCTCACCCATTCCGTGAACACACTTGACCGGTAGATGCATCCCCGCCGTGAGGCGGATGATCCCGGATCACTTTTTTGCCCGGGCTACGATATCGTCGAATTCGCCTTGGCGGACGGGCGTGATCGAGAGTCGGTTTCCTCGTTGCAGAATTCGCATTTCGCGCAGCCCGGGGATGCCCCTCATTTCGGCCAAGCTTATCGTGCGGGGGAATTTTTCGACAAACCGGACTTCGACCAGGATCCAGCGCGGATTGTCCGGGTCTGACTTTGGGTCGTGGTATTGCGAATTTGGATCAAACGCGGTCGGATCGGGGTATGGCGCAGAGGCCACTTCGGCGAGACCGACTACTCCGGGTTCCGCACAGTTCGAGTGGTAGAAGAGAATGGCATCGCCCGGGTTCATCTCATCCCGCATGAAATTTCGTGCCTGATAATTCCGGATGCCGTCCCAGGGTTCTTTTTGACCCGGGCGACTCTGCAAATCGTCGATCGAAAAGGTCTCCGGCTCGGACTTCATGAGCCAATATTTTTTCATCTTTCTCATTCCGCTCTTTATTGTCGCTTATAGACCGATCCGGCGAAAGCCTTCACGGAAAGTTGGGAATTGGGGGTTCCAGCCGATCTCATTCTGTATCCGCTCGATTCTTACGTGCCGGTTTGGCGAGCTTCCCGCCCTGTTGATTCGCATCCTGCGACCCCCGGATGCATCCGGGTCGAAAGTGGGAGCCGGAATGCCGAGCTTATCTGCGAGCCAATGGACGATTTCCGTTTTGGTGGCAGGATTGCCGTCGGAGACATTATAGGATCGCCCGCGAGAATTCCCGGATTCGGCGACGGCAGTGATCGCGGTGACGATATCGTCGAGAAAGATCAGGTTTAAAAAGTAGTCACCCCGGCCCGGGAGTACCCGGTCGCCCCGCCGCAATTGATCGAGGAGGTAGTGGCGACCCGGGCCGTAGATTCCGGCGAGTCGCAGTACCGTCGCCCGAGGACCGAGGTGTTCATCCTCCAAAAGCATCCGCTCAGACTCCAAAACCAAGGCACCGGTATCAGCGAGATCCTCCCCTCCGGCGTCCTCCTCCCGGACTTCCCGGCCATCGCTAAACGGGTAGACGGCGGTCGAACCGGTATAGATGATTTTCCGGGGTTCTCCCCTGCGAGACCATTCGAGGAGCGAGCGATTTCCTTCGAGATAAGACTTGCGGTAGCCATCAAGTCCTCCTCCGGCCGAACTCACGCAGTTCAACACCACATCCGGGGTTGAGGGAACCTGGGTATGCCACTCGCCCGAATCGACCTCGGCGACGATTGCATGAAAATTGCCAGCGCGGATGCGGGAGAGGGTTTCCTGATTGCGGGAGACGCCCCAGACCTCCTTGCCCTCCGCCAGCCAACGGCGCGCGACGGCCGTGCCGACATATCCGCATCCCAACACCAGGCACTTCGCGTTCGAATCATCTTTCTGGTTCATTGCAACTCTCCTTTTTTCGCGTTATGCTAGGTAGTTTCCTCGGAGTCCTAACTCAGTTCGATCCCGCATTTTCCCAGCCGAATGCGTCGACTTTTATAGAGAGCACCGATCGCTTGCTTGAAGGCCTGCTTGCTGCAGTTAAACTCGGCCCGGATCACTTCGGGCGGGGATTTGTCGCTGTAGGGCAGGCGGCCTCCCGCAGCCTCCAGTTTCCCGAGAATCTGTTCGGCCAGAGGGTCGACCCGCTTGTATCCGAAAGGATCGCGCAAAACGTCGATCTTGCCGTCTTCATGCACTTGCTTGATATAGCCAGTGAATTGGTCACCCGTCTTGAGCCGGTCGGAGGTCTCCCCGTGGAAGATGAGACCCGAATATTTTCGACCAACGATCGCCTTGTAGCCCATGGGGGAGTGCCCGTAGACCAGGACCGGCACCGCTTCGTTCGGCGCATAGGGTGGGGGAGTTTTGTCGAAATGACGATTGAGCCGGGTGGAGGCAACGATGCGCTGCGTGTGTGGGTCCACAAATACCGCGACCACCACGCGCTGGCCCTCCCGTAGTTCGCGCTCTCCTTGTTCGCGGTACGGCAATAGGAGGTCTTTGCTGAGTCCCCAGTCCAGAAAGGCACCCATCCTCGGGTGGATGGCAACCACTTCGAGACAGGCGAACTCACCTGCCTGGACAAGCGGAATTTCCGTAGTGGCCACCAGACGATCCTCCGAGTCAGTGTAGAGGAAGACCGTCACTTCGCGACCAATCGCCATCGAGGTGTCAATGTAGGCGTTGGGGAGGAGGATTTTCCCGAACTCGCCCCCGTCGAGGTAGAATCCGTGGTCGGACGACTCGAGGATTCGAAGGGTGTTGGTTTTGCCAATCTCGGGCACGGGCCGGGTGGTCAGGTTTTAAGACTCCTCCAGAATTAGATCGTGCCAGGCGGTCGATTCGTGGAACTTCGGCCCGTCCCGAAAGAGGGATGTGGAGGAAAGGACCGGGGCCACAGAGTTGGGAGACGCGTCGAATCGGCAGAAGGTTCCCCTCAGCGGCATGCCCTTTTGAAATCCGGTGGTTTTCGGACGGATCATCAAGGCAGGAACCCGCAGGTAGGCTTGCCAACCGTTCTTCGCTTCGGTTACCCAAGTCTGGGTCTCCAGCTGAGCGTTCTTGTCGGCTAGGATCTCATCGATGGAGAGGTTTCCGTTCCCAAACTGAACGAATCGGTCGGGTGTCCAGGCAATGGCTCGCGACTGATTGTCCGGAGTCACGTGGAGTTCGAGGTAATCTCCATTCTCAGGCCGATCAATGAATACCTGGAAAACATCGGCGACGACAAGAGAGCTTCCCTGCACCGAGGGATCCGAAACGACGATGTCCTCATCCTGCAGGTCAACAAATATGTGGAGGTGTCGTGGACACCATGCCGCCATGACCGTACCCGGTTGGAAGTCCCGTTCCGCTTGCCGATACCAGCTTTGCCCAAGAGAAAATTTCCGGGAAGGTCCAAACGAATCGCGAATACCAGAGTTGTCCAATTCGTCCGGGGATTGGAATCGGGGCAGGGGTATTGGCTCTGGGTTCGTGGACATGACGTATACAAAGTTGGCCGATTCGGCAGTTGATGGCAAGAAGGCTTTTTCCCGCAACGATTGCGCGAAATTCATTGGCATTATGAGTGATTCTGGTTTGCTGGAGGATATGAGTTCGGATTTGGAAGAAGGTACGACCCTGCAGCTCGACTTTTCAAAGCTGGAGAAGGTCGCGAGAACCGGGAGCAATGTCCTGCCCGTGATTGTGCAGCACGCCGGGACCGGCGAGGTGCTGATCCTCGGCTACGCGAATGCAGAGGCACTCCGATATACGCTGGAATCCGGCATGGCCACCTTCTGGAGTACGAGCCGCAATGAACTGTGGATCAAGGGCAAGACCAGTGGGGACTGGCTGAAGATTGCCGAGGTCCGGGTCAACTGTGAGCAGAACTCGCTTCTCTACCGCGTGATCCCTCAAGGAGAGGGTTCCTGCCATACCAAAGGAGAGGACGGGAAGGCCCGCTCCGGGTGCTACTATCGCAGAATCACCGGGAACGAACTCGCCTTTTGCGAAGATTGATTCGGCTCACGGTCTTTTTCGATGCTCACAGATGATCAACTTCTGGCCTCCGAAGAGCCAGCGGTGCGCCTCCCGGTGTTCGAGGGACCGCTGGACCTGCTGCTCTTCCTGATCCGGCGCAACGAGATCAACATCCACGATATTCCGATCACCCAGGTCACCCAGCAGTATTTGCGGATCCTGAAAGAGATGGAGGAACTCAACCTGGAGGTGGCCGGAGAATTTTTCGTTATGGCCTCGACCCTGATGTACATCAAGAGCCGGGTCCTTCTGCCTAAGGAGAAACGGGGGCAGCACGAGAACGAAGAGGAGGAGGGGCAGGACCCCCGTTGGGAACTGGTACAGCAACTGATCGAGTATCGCGCTTTTAAGGAAATCTCGGGAGAGCTGGAGGATCTGATTGACGAGAACTCCAACCGGATCCCCCGCAAGGTCGGCAGCCGCAATACGGAAGAGGAGGTGCCGCTCCGTTCCAGCGATCAACTGGAGATGTGGAATGCGTTTAACAAAGTGCTGCGGCGCCTCGCAGACCGAATCGTGGTCGGGGAGATCGAGGATGATCCCATTACCGTGGCCGAGCGGATGGAATTTGTTCTGGCGCGATTGAGAGATCACGGGTCGTTTCGCTTCAGCGAACTCTTCGCCACCGGAGTCCACTCCCTGAATACGCTCGCCGCAACCTTCCTGGCCGTACTGGAGCTGACCCGTGTCGGACGCCTGGAAATTGAACAAGAAGTTGCCTTCGGGGATATCGTCTGCCGCAGACCCGAACGGAGGGAGGCCGCCGCAGAACCCTTGCAGTAGTCCTTGAAAAAGGCCGATAATTGTAAACACTGCTTCTCGTGGAGAGAAATAAACAGAAAAAAGCCCATTTGCTTGGGGTCGGCCTCGACCATTCCGATGGACACAAGCGGATCACTCGTGCGGACGATTTTTCAATCGTCGGTGGATCAGAGGAGACTCACGGGCGTATGACCGAAACCCTCGTCAAAACCTTCGAAGACCTCTCGCGAAAAGGGAAGATGCTCGAAGATACTGATAAAAAGGAATTGTCAGACCTCATCCATAAGAATACTCCTGCATGATACTCTTTATCAATTATGGCTCAGGAATCTGAAAACGAACCCTCCCCGAAGGAAAGCGGTATCCCGCTCAAAGCCTCCAAATCAGGAGGTGCCTCGATCCGAATGACACGCTCTAGAAACCTGGAACACGAAAACCCCAAACCTGAAAACGAAATGGCTGAAGAAGACAGCAAGCCCGAAGAAACCAAGAAACAGCAGAAAACCAGCCCGGCTTTGCAGCCAAAATTGCCACCCAAGAAGTCGGAAGGACTTCCGAATTTGAGCAACCTGAAGGCCAAGAAACCCATGGCTCCCTTGCCTCCCAAGAAGAAGCCTGCGGATGAGGCACCCTCTCAGGAGGACAAGCCCGCTGAGCCGAAGGTCGCAGACGAGAAAGCGAAGCCTGCGGCAGCATCCGGCGAAGCTCCTCCCGCAAAGCCCGCGACTGCGGGCGACCAGGCCTCGACACCGGTAGCTCCCAAGCCAGCCGCCCCTCAGGAAGCCGCACCAGCGAAGCCATCCATCCCCGCTGGTGCCGCAAAAGGCAACAAACCACGGCTGACCCCGAAAATTCCGGCCAAGGCAACTCCTTCCGGAAAGCCAAAGCCAGCGGCATCACCCGGAGAAGCAGCGAAAGCGGATGCGCCCGGGAAAGGGGCAGCACCCGCCGGCGGAGGCCAGACCCCAGCTCCCAAAACACCTGGGCCAAAATCAACTCCGCCGCGACCTCACGTCGTTCGCCCCGGAGCCTCCTCTACTCCGTCGCACCCGACCCAGGGAGGATCTGCTGTGGCGTTTGACACGGACAAGAAACGGGCCTCTTCTGTTTCTGCAGTCGCATTGGCACTCGACGTCTTGGCGTGTGTCGGAGCAGTTGCTGTCGGCTATCTCGTCCTGAGTGACATCCTGAAATTCCTTTAAACAAAATTATGGCAGATAATATCAGAGAACTGAAAAGCGGAGAATTCGATTCGTCCATTATGGCGGCAGGCAAGCCCTCCGTCGTCGACTTCTGGGCACCCTGGTGCGGACCTTGTAAGGCATTGACGCCGATTCTGGAGGAGGTGGCCGCCGAACTCGGCGATGCCGCGATGGTCTTTAAGGTAAATGTGGATGAAAACCAGGAAGTGGCACAGCAGTACAGCGTACGGGCGATCCCAACCCTCCTCTTCTTCGACAAGGAGGGCAAAATGGTCGATCAGGTGGTCGGGCTGACCTCCAAGGAAGACCTGATAAAACGGCTTTCCTGAATTCCCTACTTCCGGGCGAGCCGATCCCACTCGTCGAGGAAACGCTGTAGATGCGGCTTCCCGTTTTCGACGAGCGAGGTGATCAAGTCTCGCACCGCTCTTTGCTCGCCTTCGTAGGCCGCAGCGGTGAGAAATCCCCCGAAATGGGCAAAACGGGCCCAAACCAGGTGCGTTGTGAAGGCGTCGCACTCGTTGTAGGCGAGGATCTCGTCGAGCTTTCCTTGTAGCCAAAGTTCGGCAACCCCGCCGCCATGAGTGTCAATCTTGCCAGGGATCCCGGATAACCGCGCAACCTCGTTTAGCGACGGCATTTGGTTAAAACGCCCAAGCAGAGGGGCGAGATCCACGCTGTGGTCCCCGTGGGTGCTGAAATAATCGACTCCCTCCCAAGGCTTGTCAGGGCGACGCGAAAAGCCGGGGCAGTGCAGCCCATTGACGATCCCACGCTGGACCAGAATCGGAACGTCGGCCTGGGAGGAGTTATAGCCGACTAGCTGGGGCTTTTTGCTCCCAACGGCTTCAAAAAATCCCTGCAGAATCGATTTCTCCTGCTCCCTCCAGGGAAGATCCGTCCGCAGCGGAAGCGAAATCAAGCGGAGCTGTGGCTCTTTTGCGCCCGGTTTCACCTCGCGCAACACTCCCGCGAGCGTCACAACCCGGCAAAGAATGGTCTTTAGGTAGGGCTGCGGACTCTCCACCGTAGCACCCCCGTGTTCCCACAGGCGTTTGATCGCCTGCTCGCGCTCGGCGGGTGTCTCGGTCGGGCAGTCGAAAAGGCAGGCGGCGGCGACCGGGTCCGGGACCCATTCAACGTCGAAAGAAAAGATCAGAGGATGGACGAATTTGAACATCGGTGGAGAAGAAGTTGGCACGACGGTTTGAAGAAGGCGATAGGAAAGGTAATCCGTTTCGACCCATTGACGGACTCACATCTAAAGATTCGCCCTGCGGAGAGGGAAATCTTTGGGAGAAATCCCCTCGTTTTTCAGAAGAGCCAATGCCCCTGGTCATCCCAACTCCAGGAAAAGCCCCCATCCCCGGAGATGGAATTAGCTTCCATTGTCTGCGAGAATACGATGTTATTTATTCATATAGTATTCGATCAAAAGTAAAATTAATTGTATACAAAAGAAGAAGAATTAGGACAGTCCTAAAGTGCAAAAATAAAAGATTAACAGCTAATCGATCGGATTCAGATTTTTTTACACACATTCCTAAGCTGGATTCTTTGTTTTCAGTTAATTAATTTGGCTCGTTTT
>CAZWFJ010000207.1:0-7895 GCA_964633135.1 uncultured Puniceicoccaceae bacterium
ACGTATCTCCATGATCAAGAAAACCCCATATACCCAAGCAGTGCGCGAACTAAGAGTTCAATGGCACTCGGTTAATCTCGGGTTGTATACCCGTCTGGTTCACATCGCAGTTGGGTGCTTTCTCTTTTCGTTTCCTGCTTCGTGTCCTTCGCGCTCTTCGTGGTGAAAAATTTTCTTCTTTAGGGGGATCGAAACGGGTTCCCCGTTCCGCTACGAAGAGGGGGGATCGAAACGGGTTCCCCGTTCCGCTACGAAGAGGGGATCGAAAAGCGGATCCTGCTTCCGCTACGGGGGAGGATTTCTGTTGTCGGAAGAGGTCGTTTTTTTGGGGGCGTAATTCCTGCCTTTTCCGGCGGGTGGACTTTGGTTTCTCCGGTGGTGGTGCTACGGATGTAAACACATGAATAGCCTTTCAAGTTGAACCAGAGGCTGACCAGAAGGCGTCGAAGGTGGAAAAATTGAGCATTCTCTTGCCTTGTTGCGGCCATTGGGGGTAAATGCTTCCCGTCTTATGGTCGCCGATATCGAAATCCTGGGCGCGTATATCCCCGGCTGGCTTCTCTGCTCAGCACTGGGCATTCTTGCTGCGGGCCTGTTGCGGGCGGGTCTCGGAATCGTGGGTCTGGCCGATTCGTTGCTCCTTCCCTTGCTCGCTTATCCCGCCTTTGCCGTCTTTGCGTCGGGCCTGTTCTGGCATTGGTGGTTCTGGTAATTTTATGAACGATTCAAACTCACCGTCCTCCCGCAATCTCCAGAAAGTACTCGGTGCCGTTCTGGGCCTGGCGATGCTTTTGGCGGGATTGGGGATGGGGACTCACCTGTTGGTTCGTGGCGAACGCTTTCCCGCCACGGACGATGCCTATGTCTTTGCCCGGCATATCCCGGTTTCGGCCCTTGTCCCCGGGCGAATTTCCGATGTCATGGTTCAAGATGGCGAAGCCGTGAAAGCCGGGGCAGCCTTGGTCCGCCTCGAGACCCGGGATGCCGACCTGGCCGTCGCGCAGGCCGAGGCCCAGATCGCCGCCTTGCAGGCCGAAAAGGAGGACGTGCTTCGGGCCAGGGATGCCGCTCTGGTGGAGGTCGAGGCCGCTCGTGCGAATGTGGCTCGCATTGAGGCCAAGGTTCGGTTGGCAGAGGAGACACAGCAACGACTGCTGCCGATGGTCGAGCAACAATTCGTCAGCCGGGAGAAGTTCGATGAGATCCTCTCCGATCTTGCGCAGGCCCGGGCCGGTCTCGAGATTGCGCGCAAGGAGGCAGAGGCGACCGTCCTTGCAGTGCCCAACGCCTCTGTCGTGGAGGCCGAGATGGAAGCCGCCCGGACGGCTCTGGCGCAGGCACGCCTGGAGCGCGAACGGATGGTCATAACCGCACCTTTCGCCGGACGGGTGGCGGACTGCGACCTGCTGCCGGGGCGTTACGTGCTTCCGGGGGAGGGACTTTTTACCCTGATCGACTCGAGTGAATGGTTCGTTGTGGCCAACTTTCGCGAGGGCGATCTCCGCCGCGTGGAAGACGGTCAGCGCGCGGGCGTCCGCCTCATGACGGTACCGGGCCGGGAGTATCGCGGTGTGGTGCTTTCCACCGGATGGGGTGTACAAACCGAAGACTCTTTTCAGCTTCCTCCGCTTCCCTTTGTCCGCAGCGAACTCGACTGGGTACGTCTGGCCCAGCGCTTTCCGGTGCGCATCCGGGTTGAAAATCCCGTTCCGTCCGAGGCCTTCCGCGTCGGCGTTTCCGCCATTGTCCGGCTCGATTCCAAGGAAGACGACTGATGACCGGTGCGCAGACAGTGGCGTTCTTGCGCGAGGAGCTTTCGGACTTTCCCGGACGCACTCCGTTGGCGGCGCGGATTGTTCTAGGTGTCCTGTTTGCCCTTGTTTTGGTGATGGCCTTCCGCATCCCGCTCGGATGGCTCAGCCTCTATTTCTGCTTCGCGCTGGCCAAGCCGACCACAAAGGAAACCCTCTTCACCTGTGGCGTTCTCATGGTCGCGGTTTTGATAGCGCTCCTTGTCGGGTTGCTGCTGCTCAAATACGCAGCCGAGCCGGACTGGCTTCGCATCGGCATTCTGGCGGCGGTCCTTTACGGCGGTTTTTTCCTTTCCCGGACCATGAGTGACGGCGACCTCGCGCGCGATTTTACCATTGCCCTGGCCATTGTGCTTACCCTTCCCGATGTGCTCCCGTATCCGCATCTCTGGGAGCGGGCCGCTCTTTGGATGATCCCGGTCTGCCTGGCTGGAACGGCGTCGATTGTCGTGGCTACCTGGATACTTCCGCCGGAACGATTCGATCCCCGGGTCTCGCGCAAAGATTCACTGCCGAGGATCACCATGCCGCCGGATCTTCTCCGCAACCGGGATTATCGCACCTACGCCCTGAAAGGGACGATCGCCGCCATGGCGTGTTATTTTTGCTACACGATTCTTCAGTTTCAGGGCATCCACACGGCTTTGGTGACCTGCCTGATCGTGGCGATGCCGTCTACGGAGCTGATTGTCCGCAAGACCGTCCTGCGGATCGTGGGGGCCGCCATCGGGGCACTCATTGCCCTTGTCGCCGTAATCTGGATCATCCCGGCCAGCGAGGGTTTTGGGACCTTGCTCCTGATTCTTGGCTGCGGGTCGGCCGTCGGTGCATGGGTTGCCGTGGGAAGCGAACGAATCGCCTACGCCGGATGGCAAATCGGACTCGCCCAGTTTATGATGTTGACCCACGGTTTTGGACCCACGACCGACCTGACAGTTCTGCGCGATCGCCTGATCGGAATCCTCCTCGGGAATCTTATGATGGGGGCGATGTTTACGGTGGTCTGGCCGGAACGAGGCGGACGTCGAAAGCTGCTCGGCGGGCTGGCCGCACTGGCCATTGCCGTCTTTCCGCTCTTATTGATTGGATGCCGTTCGCCGGAGAGCCACTATCCCGCCTCGCCCCCCTCCGGGACCTTCGAGCCGCCGAATCCCGGGCGTTATCAGCTCCCCGCCCAGGGAGAGGCTGACGGCGAAACTATCGATCCGGATCATCGTTATTCGCTGGCCGAGCTGATGGATCTCGCCCTTCGCAACCGACCGGAGACCCGAATCGCCTGGGAGAAAGCAAGGATGGCCGCCGCAGCCGCCGGACTCGCCGGGAGCGCGGACAGCCCCGTGCTCGCGCTTGAATTGCTGGCGGGAATCGACCGAACGGCGTTTCCCTTGCCGGAGGAAGTTTTCCCCCAGGGGCATTTCACGGCGGATTTTGCGGCCCTCCGCCCCGAGATCACCCTCGACTGGATTCTCCTCGATTTCGGGAGAAGTGGTGCGGCTGAGGCGGCAGCCCTGGAAACGGCCGCTGCCGAGGGCTTTGCCTTCGACGCTCTGCGGCAGGAAGTCCTGTTTGAGGTAGCCGAGGCCTACTTTCAGCTGCTTCGCCTGCGTGCCGAACAGCGAGTGGTCGAGGCGGCTGTCGAGGAGACAAGCCTTCTCGTGAAGCAGGCGAGGGAGGGCCTTGCAAATGGTTTGGCCGATCGTAAGGAGGCACTCCGCGCCGAGCGGTTTGCCGCCGAGTATCAATTCGACCGGGAGGCACTGAAGGGGCGCGTTCTCGCTGTTCGCGCCCGCCTCGCCGAAGCCGCTGGATTGGATCCGTCCGCACCGCCCCTTGTCCGGGATTATGCCGATGTGCCACTCCCTCCCAAGCTGGACGAAACCGTCTCCGAATGGCTCAGGTTGGCTCTCCACAGTCGCCCCGACCTCAAAGCCCGGGTCGCCCAGGTTCGCTCCGCCGAGGCGGCCATTGAGGAGGCCGCCTCCAGCCGGCGTCCTGTCCTGGCCCTGAACGCAAACGCCGGCCCTGCCTTTTATGGTTTTGAGGTAGAGAACGGTGGCTGGGTGACGGACAACGAGCCTCTCTATGCCGCCGGACTCGCTTTTCGCTGGTCGATCTTCGAGGGAGACCGCACCAGTTGGTTGCGCCGCGAGGCGGAGGCGGCGGTTCGAGCCGCTGAGGCCGAGTTCCGCAAAGCCCGCAATGCCGCCATCCGGGAAGTGTGGACTGCTTTTACCGATTACCGCTCGGCCCGCGCCCAGCTGAGGGCAGCCCAAGCCTGGGTGGATGCTGCGGACGAATCCCTGCTCGCCGCCCGGGCGGCCTTCGACGGCGGGATCGGCGATGCGGGAAGCCTGCAGACGGAGTTGACCGCCTCCGTCAGGGCAAAATCGCAAATGGAAAATGCGCGCAACGACGTCTTTCTCGCACTCGCAGGCCTGCGTCTTGCGGCGGGTCGATTGCAGCCTCCCACGCTCTCGGGCGAACGGGTGGTTCCTTGAGGTTCCCGTTTCCGATATTGTTGGTTCTCGGACCCTCCCTTTGAATTACTGGTTTGTATTATGGCAATCTGGAATCAAAATAAAGTGATAATTTGTTCACTTGACAAGGTTTGGGTTCTTCGGCTCTAATCGCGGGCACATGAACGAAGTTATCAGTATTTTGCGGGAGCGATTCGGGTTCGATGCGTTCCGCCCAGGGCAGGAAGCGGTGATCAACTGCCTTCTCGACGGGCGCAGTGCAGCTGCCATTTTTCCCACCGGTTCCGGGAAGAGCCTTTGTTATCAATTGCCTTCCCTATTGCTGCCGGGACTCACCCTCGTCGTTTCTCCGCTGCTCGCTCTTATGAAGGATCAAATTGATGCCTTGCGGCAGAGGGGCATCGAGGCGGAACGGCTTGACTCAAGTCTGACGGAGGAGGATTATCGCAGGGTGACCGATGAGATCCGGTCCGGTCGGGTGAAACTCCTTTTTGTGGCCCCGGAGCGGCTCGGGAACGAACGCTTTCTGAGCCTTATCCAAGGGCAGAGGATCGGTCTGCTGGCGATCGACGAGGCTCACTGCATTTCGGCGTGGGGCCACAATTTTCGCCCCGACTACCTGAAACTGGCCGAGGCGGCGAGAGCACTGCAGGTAGAGCGAGTTCTGGCGCTGACTGCTACCGCCACCCCCCAGGTGGCGGCGGATATCGGGGCGGCGTTTGAGATCGCGCCGGAGGATATCATCAATACCGGCTTCTACCGCGAGAACCTCGAGCTTCGGGTCAGTGCTTGTCGCGACCAGGAACGGGGCGATCTGCTCATCCAGCGGTTGAAGGAACGGCCCGCCGGGCCGACGATCGTTTACGTGATTCTCCAACGCCATGCCGAAGAGCTGGCGGAGACCCTGCAAAAAGCGGGCTTTTGCGCCGGAGCCTACCATGCGGGAGTGGCTGCCGAGAAACGAGTGGCTACCCAGGAGGATTTCATGGAGGGCCGCCTTCCGATCATTTGCGCCACCATCGCCTTCGGAATGGGGATCGACAAGGCGGACATCCGCTATGTCTACCACTATCACCTTGCCAAGGGTTTTGAGAGCTACCTCCAGGAGATCGGTCGGGCCGGTCGCGACGGGAAACCATCCGTGTGCGAGCTGTTTGCCTGTCCAGAGGATGCGACGACGCTGGAGAATTTCGTGTACGGGGACACTCCGGATCCCGGTAATCTTCGCAGCCTCCTCGAAGAACTTCTCGGCGGTAGCTCCGAGATCGATATCGCCCTATACGACCTTTCGCGCCGGTTCGATATCCGCCAGCTTGTGGTGAACACCCTTCTCGTGCGGTTGGAGCTGGCGCAGCTGATCCGGTCGCTGGGGCCATATTACGGCAGTATCCGGTTCGCCCCGAAAAAAGAGAGCCGGGCCATCCTCGCCCATTACTCCGAGCCGCAGGCGGCCTTCTTAAAGAAACTTTTCGCCTGCTGCGAAAAGGCCAGGAAATGGGTGACTCTCGACATGGACCGGGCCATGAGTGTGACCGGGCAATCCCGTGCCGTGATCCTTCGCGGCTTGGAAAGTCTGGAGACCAACGGCTTCGCCGATCTCCAATTGGCCGGCTATCGCCAGCGCTACCAAAGAATCCCCGAATCCGTCGATATCGAGAAAGTTTGTCGGGAGATGGAGGAATTGTTTCTCCAGCACGAGCAGAGAGAGGTCGAGCGTATCCACTCACTGTTGTCCTATGCCGAAGAGACCGGGTGCCTCACGGCCCGGATACTCGACTATTTCGGAGAGAAGATCGAGGCCTGTGGTCACTGCGCCATCTGCCTCGACCAGGCCCCCCTTCGTCTTCCCGAGCGGAAGACCCCGCCGATTTCTTCTGTCGACCTTTCGGGCTTCGACTCATTGGTCGCCGCCCATCCAGAGGCACTCGCCCAGCCCCGCCAGCAGGCCCGCTTCCTCTGCGGGCTGAACTCTCCGGCTGTCTCGGCCAAGCGGGGCCTTCGCGGCGACCCCCATTTCGGGTGTTGCGAAAAGATTCCCTTCGCCGAGGTTCTGCGGTCGAGGAGGGTAAATTGACAGATCCAGTCTGATTAAATCCGAAGGCACAGTAGGTCTCGTGCTTCGCCTTGCGATGCTGGGCCATCGTTTCGAAAACATGCTGGAGTGGTGCTCGACGATCAGCCTGTCCCGAATGACGGAGGTGAAGCGTGCCCGGGTCGATTGCTTCAATCGGGAGTCCTCGTCCTCACAGCCTTTGCGTCCGACCGGTTCTGAACGGTCCATTCTTGATAGCTTACCTTTCGGTTCCACTTGAAGCATGTTGCATAGTCTTTTTCGAGTTTTGCGTTCCCGCTACGGGTAAACTTAAGGCGTATGTTGCGGCCTTTGCCCCATTTTCGATAGTCGGTCGACTGCGGGACCATATTTAGATCGTGGGCATGGAAGCGAAGTATCTTCAAGATCCTCGAACACTTCGAGAGATTGCCCTCGATCACCCGCTCAAGGCAGGAAACCCTTCCAAAACGCCAATCTTCATATTTTTTTCGGTCCAAATTGCCCAACCGGATGAATACTTCAATCGGTTCGACGATATTACTTTCCCGGAGAATTTCGTCAAAGACGCCGACAATTTTCGAATAGTATTTATCAGATCTATAATTTTGAACGGTAACCATTCTGATTCTGCAACATTTCGATGGGTGTCCTGAAAATTCAATTATGCTCTTAGCCTCCAGTCCGCGAAGAATGGCTAGTATCTTGTAACAGTTTTTCTTTCGTAGTCGGACCGGCTCTGGACCTTCGTAGCCTTGGCGAAGTCGGTTGCCGTCCGATCCCTTTCGGCTCAATCGTCGCTTTGGGTTCCGGGGGCTACGCTTTGATACGAAATTGATTTTGTAACAAGATACTAGCGGCTTCCAAACAATTTTTTCCGAATCCCTTTTGCCACCGCGAGCCCCTTCCAGTCGCCCCCTTCCATCGGATGCGCCTTCGGCTCCCGCTTCCCGGGCGGCTCCTTTGCCAATTGTTCCTTCACGAAGCTCTCTGAACCCAGAATCATCCCGTCCACAAAGTACAACACCTTGCCCCGCAGCAAGACGGCCAGGGGAAGCTTCCCCTTCGCCTCCAGCACCCGCGAGGCCTCCTCGGGCGAGATCGACATCTTCCCGTCCTTCTCCTCCACGCCCACGCCAAACAAGGTCTGCCGATAACCGCTCAAACTCCGGTCCAGCACCGCCAGGCCCTTTTGGGCCAGCTGCCCGCCGCCCACGGCCTCCCCGTAGCCGCAAAAGCGATAGTCCTTCGGGTCCGTGACCAGGCCCGCGCGCACCGCGTTCAGGTCGATATAGGCCGCCACCATCCGCAGTGCCCACGACTCCCCCTCTACCAGCAAACTCTTGAACCGCGCCGACCACAGCGGACCGAAACGCTCGTGCGTCCGGTTGAACCACAGCGAATAGCGCAGTTTCAACGTCTTCATAAACTCCGAGACATCGTGCATTCGCGACAGCAGCTCCTCCCGCAACTGCCGCCCCTCCCCGAGGTTCGCCTTCAAATGCTGCTCCAGCACCTCCCACTTCATCGGCTGCCAGGGGGTGGGCTGTGGATACA
>CAZWFJ010000208.1:0-7872 GCA_964633135.1 uncultured Puniceicoccaceae bacterium
TTTGATAAGCCAATGTGGAACGGGGACTTATCAAAATACAATAATCTAACTTCCGTCTAGCAGGCCAGGCCCAAGCTCACGGTGAACTTCAATTGCAGCCTCAATCAACTTTGTTCCTATTGTATTTTCATCCATCCTCTAAAGCCACTGCGCCACTGCGTCCCTGCGCGAGACTAAATACGTCTGCCTGTTCTGCTGGCACATTTACGCAGAGTAACAGATATAGCGAAAAACTCATGGCGATTGCTTTGCTGCATTTTTTGGAAATCACTAATCTTCAGGAGCAGTATCGCATATATAAATACTCCAAATGTCTAGCTCCTAGCCATTTTTCATGCTCAAAATGAAGGTATTTATTACTGTTGAAAAAATTTGTTATGCACCCAAGAGTTCTTTCTGCCCCCAATGGCACTCGGTTAAGGCCGAAATCGAAATCGCTATCGGGTTTCGAATATTGTAACCTATAGCGAATCAGCTTCTTAATAATTCTCGATTTCGATCCCGATCCCGATTTCGATAGCGAATCATCGCTTAACCGAGTGCCATTACCCCCTGTCCCCTTTTGCCGATTCGCGCTTGTCGCCACAGGACTTTTCTTGTGAAGTTTTCTCAACGCGGGCGAGAGAATCTCCCCCCATTCGACCATGAAAATCGGGATTGCGCAGATCAACACAACCGTAGGAGCCATCCGCTCGAACACCGAAAAGATCCTCACCTCCTACCGGGAGCTGCGGGGAAGAGGTGCCTCCCTCGTTCTCACCCCTGAGTTGGCCATCGCCGGTTACCCGCCCCGCGATTTGCTGCTGCGACGACGCTTCCTGGCCGATTGTGCGGATGCCCTCGAGGAGATCGCGGCCGCCACCGATGAGGTCCCGCTGGTGGTCGGGTTTCCCGAATCGAATGACGGTCCCGGACGGCCCGCCTTCAACGCGGCAGCCTGGTGCGCGGACGGAAGGGTTCAGCGGGTTTTTCGCAAGAGTCTCCTTCCCACCTACGACGTTTTCGATGAGGACCGCTACTTTGAGCCGTCCAATCCCGAGAGTCCTGTCCACTATGCCGGAAAGCGCATCGCGGTCACGATCTGCGAAGATCTTTGGCATGGACTTGATGGGCAACGTTACTCTCACCGGTCCGATCCAGTGGAGGAGATTGCCCGCTGGAAACCGGACATTCTCCTGAACCTCTCCGCCAGTCCCTGGCATTTCGGAAAACAAGAGCTAAGGAGCTTCGTGATCCGGCGAGCCTCCGAGCGTTGTGGAGCCCCAGTGGTCTACTGCAACAGCATTGGCGGAAACGATGAACTCATCTTCGATGGCCGCAGCCTCTACGCTCCGGGAGATGGCACAGTCCGCGAGATCGGTGCTTCTTTCAAGGAGGCAAACCTCCTGCTCGACACAGAAGTCCTTCCCCCGCCCCCGTCACCGGTCCAAGAGATGGAGGAAATTCGCAAAGCCCTCGTCCTCGGCCTGCGGGACTATACCGCCAAGACTGGCTTTACCAAAGCGGTAATTGGCCTCAGCGGGGGTATCGATTCGGCGGTGACAGCCGCCATCGCCGTAGACGCTCTCGGTGCCGAAAATATTCGCGGAATCACCCTTCCCTCTTCCATTTCGAGTAGCCACAGCGTCAGCGATTCCGAGGTCCTGGCCCGGAACCTCGGCATCCGTTTCGAATCCATCGCCATCGCCGGGCTGGTTGATGCCGCAGAGCACGCTCTCGCCCCCCTCTTCGAGGGCACGGCACCCAATGTCGCGGAGGAGAATATCCAAGCCCGCGCCCGAGGACTCGCGCTGATGGCCGTCAGCAACAAATTTAACGAGATTCTCCTGACCACCGGTAACAAGAGCGAGATGGCGGTCGGCTATTGCACGCTTTACGGCGATATGGCCGGTGGCCTCGCTGTGCTCTCCGATGTGCCCAAGACCACCGTCTATCGGCTCGCCGAACACCTGAACCACGCCCGCGAACGAATTCCCCGCAACACCATCGAGAAAGCACCCTCCGCCGAACTCCGGCCCGACCAGAAGGACGAAGACAGCCTCCCGCCTTACCCGGTTCTCGACCGGATCCTCGAACTCTACATCGAGCAGGGGCTCTCCCGGGCTGAAATTATCGCCCGGGGATTCGAGCCAGAGGTCGTCGCCGATGTCGTTGGGAAGGTCGATCGCAATGAGTATAAACGCAAACAAGCCGCTCCCGGACTAAAAATCACCCCATTGGCCTTCGGTATTGGACGACGCATCCCAATTGTGCAAACGTACATCGCATGAAATCCATTGAGGAAAAAAAGAATGAGCTTCTCGAAACGCTGGAACTGATCGGCGACGAGCATGAACGCCTGACCTTTATCGTCGATTTGGGAAAGGGGGCTCCGGAACTGCCGAATGAATATCGCCAGGAAATCTTTCGGATCGAAGGTTGCACTTCAAACCTCTGGCTCTTCCCGTCCTACGAGAACGGAACGTGCCGGTTCGGGATTGATTCCGATTCCTCGATCACAAAGGGAATCGCGGCGATGATCGCCACCCTCTACGATGGACACCCACCCTCGGAGATTCTGGCCCATCCTCCGGATTTCCTGGCCGACGCCGGCGTCCCGCAGCTCCTCTCCCCAAACCGCCGCAACGGCCTTTCTAACCTCTCGAAGGAGGTCGAGAACTACGCGAAACTCTGCTACGAGCGCTACGAACAAAACGGCATCACCTCTGCCTAACATCATCCCTGGTCCGGGAAGGACTTTGAATAAACTTTGCATGAACTCTGAAGACCTCTTTCAACGCGCCCTCCGGACGATCCCTGGCGGCGTCAACTCCCCCGTCCGCGCCTTCCGTTCGGTCGGGGGCACCCCCTTCTTCACCGAATCGGCCAACGGAGCCATTCTCACGACCGTGGATGGCCACGATTTGATCGATTTTGTCTGCACCTGGGGTCCAGCCATCCACGGGCACAATGATCTAGACATCCGCGAGGCCGTTTCCGCAGCCCTCGCCAAAGGAACAAGCTTCGGCACCCCCGGTCCCCTCGAGGTCGAGATGGCAGAGGCCGTGGTCTCGCGAGTTAAATCAGTCGAAAAGGTTCGCATGTGCAACAGCGGCACCGAGGCAACCATGTCCACCATCCGGCTTGCCCGCGGATTCACCGGTCGCGACAAGATCGTGAAATTTATCGGCTGCTACCATGGCCATGTCGATTCCCTGCTGGTCCAGGCTGGTTCGGGTGCCTTGACGATGGGCAAGCCCGACAGTGCCGGAGTCCCCGCCAGCTTCGCCGCAGAAACCATCCTTTGCCCCTATAACGATTTTGACGCACTCACGCATGTGTTCGAAAAATTCGGCGAGCAGATCGCTGCGGTGATCGTCGAACCCTACCCGGCCAATTGTGGACTCATCCTCCCCCGCGAGGGCTACCTCCAACACTTGCGCGAGGTCACCCGCGAGCATGGCAGCCTGCTCATTTTCGATGAGGTGATGACCGGTTTCCGCGTCGCCGGGGGAGGTGTCCAGCAACGCGAAGACATCACACCCGACCTCTCCGCCTTTGGCAAGGTGATCGGCGGCGGCCTTCCGGTCGGAGCCTTCGGGGGCCGGGCCGCCATCATGGACTTCCTTGCCCCAGACGGACCCGTCTACCAGGCCGGAACACTGAGCGGAAACCCTCTCGCCATGGCAGCCGGCCTCGCCGCACTGCGGAAGCTCGATGATCCGGTGTTCCATTATCTGGATACCGCCGGACTTTCGATCGCCGAAGCTCTCCGGGCCGAGGCCCGAAAACTCGGCATCACCCTCTGCGTGAACCAGGTCGGATCGATGTTCGCCGTCTTCTTCGGTCGGGAGAAGGTCGAATCCTTTGCCGATGTACAGTCAAGCCGGACCGATCAATTTTCGCGCTTCTTCCACGCAGCGATGGAAGAGGGCGTCTACCTGCCCCCCTCCGCCTATGAAACCTGCTTCCTGAGCACCGCCCATGACGCAGCCGTATTGGAAAAGGCTATCGCCTCTCTGGTTGCCGCCCTCCGCCGATCCTGCTAGACAAGAAAAGAGATGGAATCTTCCTCTTCAAAGAATGCATCCGCCCATGAGCACACTTGCTGCGGGGGCCAGCGGGACGACTCTCCCAAACCAACCGCAGCCTACTATTGCCCCATGTGCCCCGGCGTAGAATCCGATTCCCCCGGAGATTGCCCGAAGTGCGGCATGGACCTCGAGAAAAACCCCTCTTCCAAGAAAAGAAAAGTCTGGACGTGCCCCATGCACCCCGAGGTGCGCGAGGATTCCCCAGGGCAGTGCCCAAAATGTGGCATGGATCTGGAACCAGAAAGTCCAGACGATTCCGACCGCGACGACGACGAGACGAAAGCGATTCGCAACAAATTTCTTGCGGGGCTGATCCTTGGGATCCCGGTGTTCCTCTCGGCCATGCCCCACATGATTCCGGGCGGCACTTTCTATCAGGACTGGTTGCCTCGAGAGGCATGGGCATGGGTGGAACTCGCCTTCGCAACACCCGTCGTGTTCTGGTGCGGGGGCTTCCTGCACTTGCGGGGCCTCCGTTCCCTCCGCAACGGCAGCCCAAACATGTTTACCCTGATCATGCTCGGAGTCGGCGCGGCCTATTTTTTCAGCCTCGCCGCTGTGGTCGCCCCCGGGATTTTCCCGGAAAGCTTCCGCAAGGACGGCAATGTTGGACTCTATTTCGAGTCGGCTACCGTGATTACCGTATTGGTACTGCTGGGACAATGGCTCGAGGCGCGCGCCCGGCGGAAAACCGGGCAGGCAATCGAAAGCCTGATGGACCTCGCCGCTCATACCGCTCACCGCATCAACGATCAAGGAGAGGAGGAAGAGGTCGAGGTCGATTCTCTCGCCGAGGGCGATCGCATACGCGTTCGTCCCGGTGAGAAAATTCCCGTTGATGGAAAAATTGTCGAGGGAGAGAGCCGCATCGATGAATCCATGATCACCGGAGAACCCGCCCCGGTAAGCAAGGAGAAGGGGTCCGAAGTGATCGGTGCCACTGTAAACCAGTCGGGAAGCTTTGTGATGGAGGCCGGTGCCGTCGGCGAGGATACCGTCCTTTCCCGGATCGTGGAAATGGTGGCCGAGGCACAGCGCAGCCGTGCCCCTGTTCAAAATCTAGCCGATAAGGTCGCGTTCTTTTTCGTTCCAACGGTGGTGGCCGTCTCCGTGATCACTTTTTTCCTCTGGCTCAACCTCGGACCCGACCCGGCTCTCGCCTACGCCGTGGTGAACGCCATCGCCGTCCTTATCATTGCCTGCCCATGCGCACTCGGCCTCGCTACCCCGATGTCCATCATGGTCGGGGTCGGCGCCGGTGCCCGCGAGGGGATACTGATTCGAAACGCCGAGGCTCTGGAGCGCGCCGAGAAGATCACCCATCTGGTCACCGACAAAACAGGCACCCTGACCGAGGGCCGTCCCTCCGTGGTCGACATCCTCTCCGCAGACTCCCGGGAGGAACCTGATTGGCTCGCGAAAGTCGCCGCCGTCGAGTCCTCCTCCGAACATCCAATCGGGCGCGCCATCGTTAAAGCCGCCAAAGACAAGAACCTCTCCATCCCCAAGGCAAACGATTTCAAGAGTAACACGGGCGGAGGGGTTTCGGCTGAAGTAACCGGTTCAATAATACGAATCGGCACCCGGAAGTTCCTCACCGAAGAGGGCGTGGATTTGGCGGACTCCCTGAACGAAGACGCCGATCGTCTCGAGAACGAGGCCAAGACCGTCGTCTGGGTTGCCGCAGGGAACCGATTTCTGGGCATTATCGCCGTCGCCGACCCCATTAAGGAAACGACCCGGACAGCCGTCCAGGCTCTTCACGATTCGGGGATTGAGTTGGTCATGTGCACGGGCGATCAGGAGAAGACCGCTAAAGCAGTGGCCGCCGAACTCGGTATCCAACAAGTCCACGCCGGAGTTTCTCCCGAGGACAAACAAAGAATCGTCGAGGAACTCCGCAAGAATGGAGCCCATGTCGCTATGGCCGGTGACGGCATTAATGATGCCCCCGCTCTCGCAGCCGCCGATGTCGGGATCGCCATGGGTACTGGAACGGACGCTGCGATCGAGAGCGCGGGTATTACCCTGGTGAAAG
Organism: uncultured Puniceicoccaceae bacterium; assembly: GCA_964633135.1. Taxonomy (GTDB): domain Bacteria; phylum Verrucomicrobiota; class Verrucomicrobiia; order Opitutales; family Puniceicoccaceae; genus Puniceicoccus. The sequence goes on from CAZWFJ010000208.1 coordinate 6,112, forward strand.
GCGATCTGATGGGCATCCAAAGCTCCCTCCGTTTGAGCCGGAAAGTGATGAGGAATATCCGCCAGAACCTCTTCTTTGCCTTCGTCTACAACTCCGCCGGCATCCCCATCGCCGCAGGTCTCCTCTACCCATTTTCCGGTTTCCTGCTCAACCCAATGCTAGCCGGTGCTGCCATGTCCTTCAGCTCCGTCTCCGTTATCGCCAACGCTCTCCGCCTGCGAAAAGCAATTTAACGAGTGTCCAATCGACCCGATCAAGACCTTTCAGCGTGATGGCACGACATTTCGCCGTGATGGCAAAGAGCACTCTTAGGAAGAATGTTGCTTTGCCCTTCCAAGAACGCGACAAGAGCTTCCCCCACAGATTCCCCCTTCGCCTCCAGAACCCGCAAGCCTGCTGCTCGACAACGACTTAAGGCCCCCGCCCCCATTCCGCGGGCGAGAACGGCGTCGGCACCAGCCGCAATGAGTGCATCCACAGGTGCGCATTCATGCGAGTGGCATGACGCGCCAGTCAGGTACTCGGGCCTGCCCCCGTCCACGTCTATCACGAGAAAACCCGGGGCTCTCCCAAAATGATCGCTCAAAAGCGAATTCAACCCGTCATTGCCCAATACGGGGAGGGCAAGACCTACGAATTTTGATTCAGTTTCTTTTTTCATTGTTTTGAAATCTCTTTCTTCCGGGAGGCTCGAAGCCGGCTTCCCTCAATAACCTCTTCGACACGAAGACCGCCTACGATGATGGGATGCATGGCCAACTCACGAATAACGCAGACGGCATCCGCACCAAAACGACCTGCGTAAATAAGCTGGACACGATGCTCAGCAAGGAACTTCGTCGCGATTCGAGCGGCATCCCTCGCTAGCAGAGCACCCGGATTCCTAATCCACTCCACGTCCTTCATCGAACCGGAGAACAAGCCAAAAAAGCACGCCCGCCCAAAAACCGATGCTACCGGAGCCTCCAAATCCGGCTCATCCGCCGCAACCGCGCACAGTGGGAAGCCGATTTCACCAGGGCCATCTTCACCTTCTCCCTTTTCAGCCGACAGCGTGATTCCGCCTCCCTCCTCAGCCGAGTCCAGCAAGATCGGTGTTCTCCGTTCCATTCCAAGCGCAATCCCCCTCCGAGCCCGTTCTAACATCCGGCCAGCCGTACTCTTCGAAACCCCGACCCGCTTCGCCGCCGCCTGCAAGTCCATTGCGTGTCCGTCGACCCAGCGCATCACCTCAAAATCTTCAATCGCAACCTGCGCCGCTGGCTGTGCCTCCTCTGTCCATCCAGCCGGTATGAACAGACTCGCCACAATAGGACCTTCGACCCTTCGCACTTTAGTAGGTCGGGCCATCACTGCTTTTGGTCAAGATGCCCGATTTGCACCCTTCCAGAATCATCCAACCCGGTGTCATCTTATCGGACCGATTTACGAATCCTGCCTCCAGTTACCCTCAAAATATTCTTTCATTCTTCTATTTGTGGGATAATTCCCATAACTCGTCAAGGGAATTCTATTTCACAAAGCTACCCAAATCGCCCTGTCCGCAGCCCCTTCCCGCAATGGCACTCGGTTAAGGCCTGAATCGAAATCGCTATCAGGTTTCGATTATTATTACCTGTTGCTAAGCAATTACTTAATAATTCTCGATTTGTTGATGTCGCTCCGCTCGGTACGATCCCGATCCCGATTTCGATAGCGAATCATCGCTTAACCGAGTGGTTGCGGTAGAAGGACTTGCGTAATTTCTTACGCAAGCCCTCC
>CAZWFJ010000209.1:0-7798 GCA_964633135.1 uncultured Puniceicoccaceae bacterium
CTTTTCATGTCGCCAGCCAACAGGACGGGACCCACCTCGTCAAGCCATATCAACCGGAGAAAAAAATCCGGTTCGATCTGTGTAAATAAGAAACATTCTCTTTCGTTTTTATCATTATGTTTCTCAAAATTAGATATGCGGACAAGAACCGGATGAAAAGCGCACTTAGTGTTTACCTGGTCTACTGGAAAAGGAGGATCAGAATTCTGGCTGGTTCTTTTACTCAATGACGGCGTTGCTCCTTAGTCACAGATGGCAATATGCTCCATCGCCGCGCCTTGTCAGCGAACAAAATACCGTTGGCATATCGCTATACTTATTTTCTTCCCAGGCCCTAAGCGATCAAATCCGACCAATCCAACTGGCTGCACCCAAGTCTTACCGCTCACCGAAACACTGAGCACGTATTGTGCCGAACACTTCTCGCAGCGCGCCTCGGCCCCGGTCGACCGGCTATTCCGCCTCAGGCACGGCATCTGCCTCGCGGGATTGTATGCGGATCGCACTTAGATTGGCCTGCCGGGACCAGTCCATGACCTCTGTCAGATGCTTCACCGGGGCTTCTTCGTGAACGGCCAGGAGAACCTTGCGGTCGGGATTCGCCTGCCCGGCCAGCTCGAGAGCCTTCCGCAAGGACTCGCGATTGATGGGTTGCTCGTTGAGAAAGTAGTTTCCCTCATCGTCAATAATGAGGCGCAAATCCCTGCGGGAATCCGACGCACCCGCCGTTTCGATTGAGGGCAGTTCCATATTGAGAACTTTGGGATCCCGAAACTGCATGGTCATCAGAAAGAAAAATATGAGCACCATGAGCACGTCCACGAGCGGGACGATGTTGATCTCGGCCCTGCGCCGGCGGGTCCGGGAGCGCAAACTCATGACTCAGCAGACCGGCGGGTACCCGCGACCAGGTGTTCGACAACGACTTCAAGGCGCGCAGCATGGTTGTCCACCCTCCGATAAAAATAGGCCGAGGCCACCAAGGCGGGAATCGCGATGGCAAGCCCCAGAATGGTGGTGGTAAGAGCGAGCGAAATCCCGCCAACGAACTGCTCCGGATCAGGAATTCCTGGCTGATCCGCAAAGGTGGCAAAAACGCCCACCAGCCCCGTCACGGTGCCGAGAAGCCCGACCAGCGGCGCACCACTGACCACAAAATCAAGGATGAAAAGACCCCGCTCCAATCGGTTGACCTGCAAGCGGGCAAAGGCCTGAAAGGTCTCGGGATCCGGCGAGACCCGGGTGTAAAATCGCACCAGCTCAGCCGCCGTAGACCGATCGTTGTCGCGCAATTCCGGGAGCTTGCCCTCGAAAAGAGATCTTCGTTGATACTCGGGGACAACCGCTGACTGCCGCAGGGCGATCAATCGCTCGACAATGATGATCCCCGCCAACAGGGAGAAAGCAGCCAGCGGATAGAGAAACCAGCCCGCCTCTTGGAGAAAAATCAGCATAATTATGTTTCATCCGCGATCAGCTGACGAGTTCGGGGAGACCGATCACACATAGTGAAGTCTATCGGCAACACGATCTACCGCCTCGGAGGACTCCAGAAGCTCGGCGATCGGATCCCACCGCCCTTCGATCAGTCCCTCGCGGGCAGACTCCGGTAGGTCGGCCGCATACTCGCGGTCCCCCGCCCGAACCCTCCGGTTCGCCACGTCGAGGCGAATCCGCATCGAAGGATTCTCCTTCACCCGGACGGCGATGTCGTCGAGATCCCTGCGCGCCAGAGTCATGCAGGGCATCCCGAGCGTGATCGAGTTTCCAAAAAAGATTTCCGCAAAGCTCTCGGCGAGTATTCCCCGGAATCCATAGCGATACAGCGATTGCGGTGCGTGCTCCCGAGAGCTGCCACAGCCAAAATTGGCCCCGGAGATCAAGATATTCGCCTTCGCAAACCGCTCATCATTGAGAATATGATCTTTCGGACTCCCGTCTTCCTGGGTTCGAACGTCGTAAAACGCAAACTCACCCAGGCCGTCAAAGGTAACACATTTCATGAACCGGGCCGGGATGATCCGGTCCGTGTCAATGTCATCCCCCATGACCGGCACCCCGGTTCCCTCTACTTCCGTAATTTTTTCCAAAGCCATGCTTTTTCCTCCATTAGGCGGCCGATCGGCCAATTTCAAATACCTCGCGCGCGTCGCAAATCTCGCCCGTTACCGCCGCCGCGACGACCATCAAAGGACTCATCAAAACCGTGCGCCCCGTGATACTTCCCTGCCGACCCTTGAAGTTGCGGTTGCTCGAACTCGCGCAGAGTTGATTGCCGATGAGCTTGTCCGGGTTCATCGCCAGGCACATGGAACACCCGGCCCTCCGCCATTCGAAGCCCGCATTGATGAAGATTTGATCCAGCCCCTGCTGCTCGGCGATCTTGGCCACCACTTGCGAACCGGGAACAACAATCGCTTTCACCCCCTTGGCCACTTTCCGACCCTTGAGGTAACGGGCAGCTTCCTGCAAGTCCGAGAGACGCCCATTGGTACAACTCCCCAGGAAAGCCACATCAATCCGGGTCCCCGCGATCGGCTTCCCCGATTCCAATGACATGTGCTCAAGTGCTTCCGCCGCAGTCGCACGGTCCTTTTCCGGGAGATCCTCCGGATAAGGAATGTTCTGATCAATGAAAACCGCCTGCCCGGGAGTGATCCCCCAGGTGACCGTAGGGAGAATATCCTCGGCGCGAATGTTGACGACATCGTCATAGACGCAATCCGGGTCCGAACGGAGGCCCTCCCATCGCTCGACAGCCTCGTCCCAATTCTTCGGTGCGTAAGCACGCCCCTTCAGGTACGCGAAGGTGGTCTCATCCGGGTTGACGTACCCACACCGCGCTCCGCCCTCAATCGACATGTTGCAAACCGTCATGCGCTCCTCCAGGGTGAAGTTGTCGAACACTTCGCCCCCGTACTCATACGCGTAGCCGATTCCGCCATTTACCCCGAGCGTACGAATAATGTGGAGAATGACATCCTTGGCGTAGACCCCCGGCGAGAGCTTGCCATCTACGTTGATGCGCCGCACCTTCAACTTCGACATGGCAAGGGTCTGGGTGGCCAGCACATCGCGCACTTGACTGGTGCCAATTCCAAAGGCGATCGCTCCAAAGGCTCCATGCGTGGAAGTGTGAGAATCACCACAGGCGATCGTTGTTCCCGGCTGGGTGATCCCCTGCTCCGGTCCGATGATGTGAACAATTCCCTGCTTGCCCGAATGAACATCGAAAAACGTGATGCTGTTCTCCTCGCAGTTCTTCCGAAGCTCCTTGATCATCGCATCCGCAAGTGCATCCGAATAAGGCTCATTGGACTCATCCGTCGGCACAATGTGATCGACGGTCGCAAACGTACGCTTCGGATAGCGCACAGGCAGATCCAGGTCGCGCAACATGCCAAAGGCCTGCGGACTCGTGACCTCGTGAATCAGGTGGGTACCAATAAAAAGCTGGGAGCGCCCGTCGGAAAGCTTCCCGACCTCATGCGCTTCCCATACCTTTTCGAAGAGACTCTTGGGTTTATCTTGCATGGAAAATCAGTAAGACTGAGCCGGTTGACCACCTTTTGCAACGCACTTTTGCAATCTGTCACGAAGGAGGGCGTAACCAGAAGTGCGGGGACAGGGAGAAGTCTTTGTGGGGGCGGGTTTACCCCGCGAAAACAGGGGCCAGAACGCCACATCATTGCCGTTATTCGCGGCATAAAGCCGCTCCCACTCCCCGCAGTTCTGGTTACACCCCACGAAGGAGCCTGATTTTCTGTGCGGTGCTTCCGCAGCACCTCCTTCTCCAACTCCCCAAACAAAATCTCCCGATTCGCCGCCCGATCTGTCCAACACACGTAAGCCTAGGGCCTGTCCTGCTCCAAAAAATTTCCGTAGTGCTTCAGCCAGTTTTGGATTCTCGCCTGATAATACCCTGGATCATAGGGGGCCGTGATCGAATCGTATTCGTCCAAGCTGCGCGCCTTTTGCCACTCTGGCGTGCTTTTCTTGTCCGCGACCCCGATGTAATAGGAAACGCGCTCTCCCATTTTGGGAACCGGATTCATCCGCAAGGCCACCTCCAGTGAGGCACGGCGCGATTTGCTCTTTTCGGCCACAGCCTTTTGGTAGGCTGCCGGGTTCTGGCTGAGGTATTCACTCTTGGCCAACTCCGTAACTGGAACAGCGTGCTCCTCGAGTCGGGACCGGAGTTCGCTTATTTGCTCATGAGGACTGCTCTCGCGAACACCGAGCAGCCACTCAATCAGGTGATGGGTAAGCTTTCGCAGGTATGGTTCCGTCCCCCGTGATCGAAGGGCCGACCCTTTGACGATGACGCTCTCCCCGTCCAAGAGGGCATAATTCTTCGCCTTATAGCAAAGCATCGCTTGGTAGGCTCCATCGAATTCGAGATCCACCCCCTCGGGCAGGTCGCCATTTACGGCGGCTAGCAGGCGTTCGGGAATCCCGTACCAATCCGGTGCTTCGACATAAATCCCGTCGGTATCAGCTTCGAGGACCCGGCATCCTTTCGCGCGGAAATTGGCGATCAATTGCTCGAGAATCTCCCGCCCTCTCCTGGTCACCTCCGCAGCCAGATCACTATCGCCAAATCGCGCCCCGCCGAAGCCCAGATAACCGTAAAATGAGTTGATAAGAATTTTAAAACTGTTTTGGCGGGCGGCAAACTCACGCCGCAGCGACGGATCTTTCTCTTCCAGTGATCGCTGTTTATAGCGCAACCGTTCTGCGCGCAGCCGCTGCAGGGCCGGCACCAGCACCCCGAGATCGTCGGTTTTCGGATTTCGGTCAATATGAAGGAGCAAGCTCGGATAGAGGGAGGCGACGTCGAAATGGAGGATCTTCCGAAATACACCGGTTTCGAAGCTCTTCGAGACCGCCCCTTCGAACGTCCGCGATGCCTGCGGTGCTGGCAGTGCCCGTTTGGCCCGAAAGTACTCCTCCAGGAAGACCATCTCGACCCGCGAACCTGTTCCCCGCAGGAGAATCTCCTGCAGGGTCATGGGGAAGATCGCGGCCTGCGCGAGGTAAGTGGGGAGAAGGATCGAGGCGATCCCCTCGGTCTCCCGCAGGTCGTCTTCCAGATAGGCCCGGAAGGTCTCCCTATTCTCGCGGAAGGATTGGGCGATACCGGAGACTGGCAGGTAGGTTCGCCGGTTTTTCGCACTCAATCCGAAGTGGAGTGCCAAATCCTTCAATCCGAACGAGGGCAGGCTCCTCTGCGTGAGGTCGTAGAACTGAGCGGCGATCAGGGTATCAAAGACCGTACGGCCCGGCAGATCGCATCGGGCGAGGTCAAACCATCGTTCGGCGATTCTCACGCGGCTATTGCGGAAAATCGCCTCTGTGCCGAAGCGGCCCCATTGCATGGGAACCCGCAAGCGTCGGCAGCGAATCCGCAGATAATTCAGGTCAAAGTTGAAAAAATTGTGTCCTTCGATGACATCGGGGTCGATTTCCCGAATCCGGGATCCGAATTGGTCGAGCAAGGTTCTTTCGGCCTCATCCGAGTCTTTTTCAAGCTCGAGAATTTCGGTCTTCTGCCCGGATTTCAGTCCGATAGCGAGGACCCGATCCCCTTTCCTCTTTGGATCACTAAATCCGTCCTCTTTCTCACAACCGGTCTCAATGTCGATTTGGCAGCGGAGAATATTCTGCAAAAATCCCGGAGCGATCATACGCAGCCCATGCCGGAGCAAATGCTGATGTTCCAATGGACGAATGAACTCGACCTTGGCCGGGTCGCGCGGGAGTCGGGACATAATGCGCACCCCCTCCTCCTCATTGCCCTCAATCAGGTGCGACAGCGCACCGGCCCCGGCGAGTTCTTTTCGCGGAAGGGTTCCGATCTCTGGATCCTGGCAAAGGTTGTCCGCGATCCAGGCGAACCCGTGGAATGGTTCCGAACTCGTCTCGACCGAATGGTCAGGACCCGATCGCCATGCGAGATGGACCTTCGCCTCATTCGAATCGACCCAGATCCCAACCAGAAAGCGCGACTCATCATGCCCGCAAGAGCTGGGTGAACCGCTTTGAACGCTACCTGACATATCCCGAATTCTTAGCCGATGGAGAAGCGAAAGGCAAACCCCGGATCACGATGGAAGCCTGAATTCATTCCGTCCCCGGGCAGCGGAAGCGTACAGAACCGATCCAGATCGCGACATGCGGCCAAATCCCTGTGTTTAGAAGGCTCACTTACCAGCGCACCCCTCAACCCAGCTCGACCAAAATCGCCTCGACCATCTGCTGGGTGCTGACGGCTTCGGCACCAAAGGCGATGTCACCGGTTCGCACGCCGGATTTCACGACGGATTGGACTGCGGCCTCAATGCGGTCGGCTGCGGCGGTTTCACCGAAGCTGTAGCGAAGCATCAAGGCAACGCTGAGGATCTGAGCACAGGGGTTGGCCTTATTCAGTCCCACGATGTCGGGGGCGCTACCGCCTGCTGGCTCGTAAAGACCAAAAGGAAACCCATGGGCATTCTGGCCCTTGCCCAGGCTGGCCGAGGCCAACATGCCAATCGAGCCGCAGACCACAGCGAGTTCATCGGAGAGGATGTCCCCGAACATGTTCTCGGTAAAAAGCACGTCGAATTGATTCGGATTCGAGACCAACTGCATGGCCGCATTGTCGACATAAAGGTGGCTCAGCTCGAGGTCGGGATATTCCTGGGCGAAAAACTCGGTCACGGTCTTGCGCCAGAGCACAGAAGTCTCGAGCACATTTGCCTTATCCACCGAGCAGACCCGCCCTCCCCGCTCTCGAGCAGCCACCGCCGCGACTTCCGCGATCCGGCGGATCTCTGAAGCCCGATAGACCATCGTATCAATGGCCTCGGTATCACCATCCTCGCATTCCGAGGTTCTCTTGGGCTGACCAAAATAAATACCTCCGGTCAACTCCCGGATACAAACGATATCGATGCCCTGGGGGATGCGTTCCTCCCGCAAAGGGGATGCCTGAACCAGCTCGGGATAGAGCAGTCCCGGCCGAATATTGGCAAAGAGGGAAAACTCCTTCCGCAGGGGCAAGAGCGCGGCCCTCTCCGGCTGCTCCTTGGGAGGCAAACTCTCCCACTTCGGCCCGCCGACCGATCCGAAGAGGATGGCCTCCGCTGCACGGCAACCCTCCCTGGTCGAATCGGGAAGTGCCTCGCCATGCCGATCAATGGCAGCCCCGCCCACATCCCAGGTAGCACCGTCGAGCGCAAACCCCTCCTGTGCCGCCACCTTTTCAAGAACCACCGAGGCCCCTTGCATTACTTCTGGACCAATCCCATCACCGGGAAGAACAGCAATCTTCAACGTTTTCATAAACTGGTTTTGTAGGCTTTCAAATGGGTCCGAGCGAGGGGAATCTGCAACGAAAGAGTCCCAGCGGGGACTCCACAGGTCCACGGTATTTTATTTTGGACTCATTGATCGAAGTTCCGCCTTGAGGCAACCCTGCCAACCAATGCCTCCGATACGCCGGGAGATCCGTAAAATCCGATACTCCAAGCAGGGAACGCATCCCGCCGATGCAAAATAATAATACCATCAAGCGAAAATCTAGTATCTTGTAACAAAATCAATTTCGTATCAAAGCGTAGTCGGGTGGCCTTGGCCCCCGGCCCCCAAAGCGATGATTGAGCCGAAAGGGATCGGACGGCAAGCCGGTCCGACTACGAAAGAAAAACTGTTACAAGATACTAGTAAGCCTATCCACATGCTGGCGACCTGAATTATAGACGGAAGTTAGATTCTTGGTTTTTAATAAATTGTTGTTTATTATTGTATTATAAAA
>CAZWFJ010000210.1:0-7785 GCA_964633135.1 uncultured Puniceicoccaceae bacterium
CATGATCAAGAAAACCCCATATACCCAAGCAGTGCGCGAACTAAGACCTCTCATGATCCATTATATCAAATGAATTTCCAACACCGTTGCCCGGTTCCGCCGCTGACAGTTCACCACAGGAGGGGGGAAGTTCCCTGACGGACCCTGCTCCGGATTCTTCTATGAAGGAAGGGTTCCTCCCTTTGGAAAAGCAGAGGAGACTTGTTATCCTCCCCATCCAGCGTCCTACTTGAATTATGATATTAGGTGATTTTATGCTATGAAGAAATACTTTGGTTTTTTATAGAAACACGCATTCAAAAATCGACACACTCGTCAGCAGTGATATAGGACGGAGGTATAAATTTGGTCCTGTCCGACTCCAGGTGTGATAGTAAATAATTTCGAGCGAAAACTAACTTCTTTTATCTTCCTTCTTAACGATCCTTTACGAAATTTGGCACCTGTCATTTGTAAAATAGGACAGAGCTATAAACCCGGTTCCGCCGCTGATTTCTGTGGCATTCTTTCCGCCTCGTTTCGGCGATATCCCAACCCGACGGGCTTGGAAGGCACCGGTTCACATCAGGAGGGGGGAAGTTCCCGGAGGGGGGAAGTTCCCTGACGGACTTTGTTCGGATTCTTCTTCGAAAAAAAAGTCCCTCCCTTTGGAAAAGGAAGAGACTTTATTTCGAAGGAGAGCTTCGGGCGGAAAGGTTTTTCTCACTACGGATGCCCGTGAAAAAGGTCCCAACCGGACGCGGGTTTTCGGAACCCGGGTCCGGAGGACCGGCGACCGGCTTAGTACCGGTAGTGCTCGGATTTGAATGGCCCCCCGACCTTGACACCCAGATACTGGGCCTGGTCTTCGGAGAGGACCGTCAGCTTGGCCCCGATTTTTTCCAAGTGCAGGCGCGCGACTTCTTCGTCGAGATGCTTGGGGAGGATGTAAACTCCGGGCCGGTATTTCTCAAGGTTCTTCCACAGCTCGACCTGGGCGAGAACCTGATTCGCAAAGGAGTTGGACATCACGAAGGAGGGGTGGCCTGTCGCGCAGCCGAGGTTGACCAGACGTCCTTCGGCGAGGACCAGAATCGAGTGACCATCCGGGAAGGTCCACAGATCCACCTGGGGCTTGACGTTGATCCGCTTGACGCCCTGGGCGGATTCCAGCCTCTCGATCTGAATCTCATTGTCAAAGTGACCGATATTGCAGACGATGGCCTGATCCTTCATCGCCTCCATGTGCTCGTAGGTGATGATGTCCTTGTTTCCGGTGGTGGTCACGTAGATGTCCGCCGTGCCCAGCGTTTCTTCGATGGTCGTGACCCGGTGCCCTTCCATGGCGGCCTGAAGCGCGCAGATTGGGTCCACCTCGGTTACGATTACCTGCGCCCCCATTCCACTGAGAGCCTGGGCGCAACCTTTGCCGACATCCCCATAGCCGCAAACGACGGCCACTTTCCCGGCGATCATCACGTCTGTAGCGCGTTTGATCCCGTCAATGAGGGACTCCCGACAGCCGTAAAGGTTGTCGAATTTCGATTTGGTAACCGAGTCGTTGACGTTGATCGCAGGCACGAGGAGCTTGCCCTTTTCGTGCATCTGGTAGAGGCGGTGGACCCCGGTGGTGGTCTCTTCGGAAACGCCTTTCCATTCTTTGACCACGTTGTGCCAACGGATGGGATCCTCGCTCTTGACCTTGCGGAGGAGTGCCTTGATCACGCCTTCCTCTTTGGAGGACGAGGGCTGGTCGACCCAATCGTCGCCGTTTTCGAGGTCAAAGCCTTTGTGGATGAGAAGAGTTGCGTCTCCGCCGTCGTCGACGATGAGGTTCGGACCCTTGCCGTCCGGCCAGGTCAGGGCCTGGTAGGTACACCACCAGTATTCTTCCAGGGTTTCGCCCTTCCATGCAAATACAGGGACTCCGGCTGCTGCGATCGCTGCGGCGGCATGATCCTGGGTCGAGAAAATGTTGCAACTGGCCCAGCGGACGTCGGCTCCCAGGTCCACAAGCGTGTCGATGAGGACTGCCGTCTGAATGGTCATGTGCAGCGATCCGCTGATACGGACTCCGGCGAGCGGCTTGTCTCCCGCGTGTTTTTCGCGGATCGCCATGAGACCCGGCATTTCCTTCTCCGCAATGGAGATTTCGCGGCGACCGAAGTCGGCAAGATTGATATCGGCGACTTTATAGTCGGTAAGTGTTTCGATTTGAACAGTCATGATTTTTTATATAGTTGATGGATTCACTCTTGAGTGGAATCGGTTGCGGATGAGGGGGGCGATGCGGTCAAACCGCTGCCGCGAGTTCGTCCTTTTTGTCGGTTTGCTCCCAAGGGAGGAATTCTTTCCCGAAGTGCCCGTAGTGGGTGGATCCGCGGTATATGGGGCGGAGTAGCTCCAGTTGCGAAATAATGTCGGCGGGCTTGAAGCTGAAGACCTTCATTGCAGCTTCGGCGATTGCTTTGTCGGTGAGACCCTCTCTGGCCGTGCCGTAGGTGTCAACATGCACACTAGTCGGATGTGGGTAGCCGATGGCGTAGGCCACTTGGAGTTCGCAATTGGTGGCCAGCCCGGCGGCGACGATGTTCTTCGCCACCCATCGGCAGAAGTAGGCGGCCGATCGGTCCACCTTCGAGGGATCCTTCCCGGAGAAAGCTCCGCCGCCGTGGCGCGCCCATCCCCCGTAAGTGTCGACTATGATTTTGCGCCCGGTCAATCCCGCATCTCCCTGCGGGCCGCCGATCACGAATTTTCCGGTCGGGTTGATCAGGAACTCGGTTTTGTCCGAGATGAGATCGGTCGGCAAAATCGGGCGGATGACTTCCTCTACGCAAAATTCTTCAATGGTATTGTGGGAAACCTCGTCGGAGTGCTGCGTCGAGATCACTACGTTGTCGATGCCGGCGATCCGGCCATTTTCAAAACGAACGGCCACCTGACTTTTCACATCGGGACGAAGCCACTCGACCCCCAGATCCTTTCGCTGCCGGGCCATTTCGCGCAGCAAACGGTGGGCGAACATCACCGGAGCGGGCATGGACTCTCCCGTTTGGTCGCAGGCGAATCCAAACATGATTCCCTGGTCCCCAGCACCTTGCTCGGTCGTAGCCTTGCCCTCGGCCGCCGCTGCATCGACCCCTTGGGCGATGTCCGACGATTGCTTGGTCAGGCAGTTTGTTATGAAAACCTCGTCAGCGTGGAACACGTCATCATGGTTGATGTAGCCGATTTCCCGGATCGCCTCGCGGACGATCTGCTCGTAATCGAGCTTCGCGTTTGTCGTGATCTCCCCGGCAAGGAAGACACAGTTGCTCTTGACCAGCGTCTCGCAGGCCACACGACTGTGGGGATCCTGTTCCAGGCAAGCGTCGAGAACGCTGTCGGAAATAAAGTCCGCAACTTTATCCGGGTGGCCCTCGCCAACCGATTCAGAGGAAAATACGAATGTTTGACTCATGGCCCCCAGTTAGGAACGCAAATCCAATGGGATGCAAGAGCAATATATCAAAATATCCAGATTTGTTGATTTGTTTTTAGGATCGGGACCTTGGGAAGAATCCTAAACGCGGAAGATTGCACCCAGCTTCTTCCCGAGGAGGAGCGAGGCACCGATGATCGTGACCGCCAGGAAAGCCATGGCCCAGACCCCGAGGGCACTGGCGATGAACGGCCCCTCTCCGAGGAGATTCATCAGTTCGTAAATGGCCTTGGTGATCGGATAAAATTGCTGCTTTTGGGCAAGAATAAGGCTGTCCGACACCTCCAGCATCGCTTGCGAGAAGGCGAGAATGGCACCGGCGAGCAGGTTGGCCAGGATAAGCGGCATAGTGATGCGGAGTGCCGCTTTGACCGGGGGGCACCCGAGATTCTGGGCCGCCTCCTCGTAAGTCACGCTGGTCTGCTCAAGACCCGCCACCGCTGACCGCACGACGAAAGGCAGCTTGCGGACAGCGTAGGCGATGATCAACAAGGGCACAGGGTTCTCGACCGGATTCAGGAATGCGAAGAACTTTCCGTCCTGAGACATGGCCAGGTAGCCAAAGGCAATAACAATGCCCGGTACTGCGAGCGGGAGCATTGCCATCGAATCGAGAATCGAGCGACCCGGTATCGTGGAGCGAACAACCACATAGGCGATCGCGACCCCCAGGGCCACATTGAGCAGCGTCGCAGCGGAGCTGTAAAAAAGACTGTTCTGGATCGAGGAAAGGGTGAGGGGATGACCCAGAGCGATCTCATAGTTTTCCAGGGTCCATCCATTCGGAATGATGCTGGCATACCAATCGCTGGAGAAGGAGATCAGAATCACGGCCAGATGCGGAAGGAGGGCAAGGACCGTGACCCCGAGAAAAAATCCGAAGCAAAACAGTTGCCCCCAAAACCCGGGGCGCTTGGCGACTGCCGCATGACCGGCCTTGGCCATCATCGAAAAAGTGTTCCGCCCGAAAAGCGTTTTTCCGATCAGGTAGAAGCCGATCGAGGCGACCAGCATCACAGCCACCAGGGCATAGGGGAAGGGATTTGAGCCAATCTCCTTCACCCCGTTGAAAATTTGCACGGAGGTGACCCGATTGTAATCGAAGATGAGCGGCACCCCAAGCTCGGTGAACGCCCAAATGAAGACAATGGTGCTGCCGGCGAAAATTCCCGGACGCATGAGGGGCAGGGTGATCGTGAAAAACCGCCGGAATCCCCGGCAACCCAGATTCTCCGCAGCCTCCTCCATGGCCGGATCAATATTTGCGAGCGAGGCCACCGCATTTAAATACAGGATGGGGTAAAGACTCAGCCCGTTCAAAGCAACCACACCCCAAAAACGACTCTGTCCCAGCCAATCGATCGTCTGGCCGGCGTCGAGCCATCCAAGCTCTACGAGACCCGCGTTGAGCATACCATACTGGCCCAATATCTGCCGCACCCCAATTGCCCCGACAAAAGGCGGCAGCATGATGGGGAGAAGCACGAGGGCCGAAAAAACTTTCTTCCCCAGAAATTCGTACCGGTCGGAGATAAAGGCCAGCGGCAGGGCGATCAGCAGGGCCAGGATCGTCGAAAAAAGCCCCATCCCAAATGCATTAACCAGGCCCTCCATGTAGAGATCATTGCGAAAAACCTCAAGGACGTAGGAGAGCGTCCACGCCCCCTCCAGGGAGAGGAAGCCGCCCTGAAGCACCTGCCAGATCGGCCAGAGAAAGAATCCCCCGAAAAAAACAGCCGTGATTGCCAGCACGAAATAACTGAAACCCTTGCTCACAATTTCCTTGGATAGCCGACGAGAAGCACCCTGCGAAGCAAAAAAACGGTTTTCTCGCGATTTGCTACGAATTCTTCACGATTCCGCTTCCAAACCAGGGTTTGCGGCCCCCTAGTTTGGCAGAACCAAATCTACGAGGCGATTCGCTTCTCGGCCTTGCGCCGTTGGTTCGAATCCAGTATCCGCTTTCGCATTCGAATCGCCGCCGGAGTGATTTCCACCAGCTCATCGGGGGCAATGTATTCCAGTGCCCTCTCCAGCGTAAAACGCACCGGCGGGGTGAGTTGAATGCCCTTCCCATCGCCGCTGCTCCGAATATTGTCCAACTGCTTCGCCTTGGTCGGATTGACCGGAAGATCGCTCTTGCGGGGATTCTCGCCGACGACCTGCCCTGCATAAACCTCCTCTCCCGGTGCCACGAACAGACGGCCCCGCTGCTGGAGAGTGTCCAGCGCATACGCCATCACCGCCCCCTGGTCCATGGAGACCAGGGTTCCCGTCAGGCGGAGGTCGATCGTTCCCACATAAGGGCGATACTCCAGGAAGAGATGGCTCATAACCCCGGTCCCACTGGTAAGGTTCACCAAATCGGTCTCCAGGCCGATGATGCCGCGCGTGGGAATCTCGGCCTCCACCGTCACCCCGGAGTTATGGTGATCCATTCCCACGACAATCCCTTTGCGACGATTGATCATTTCCAGGATACCGCCGAGTTCGGCCTCCGGCAATTCCACCCAGAGAGTCTCAAACGGCTCCAATCGTCTTCCGGCTTCGTCTTCCTGAAAGACCACTGTGGGCCGCGAAACCAAAACCTCGAAACCTTCGCGCCGCATCGTTTCCAACAACACCGAGATCTGCATCGCTCCCCGGGCCGTCACTCGAAACGACCCTCCGTCGGTGCCATCTTCCACCTTGATGGAGATGTTCGACTGCGTCTCACGAATCAGACGCTCGCGAATTTGCCGGGAGGTCACCTTCTTCCCTTCCCGCCCCGCGAAGGGTCCGTCGTTGACCGAAAATTCCATCTGAATGGTGGGCGGGTCGATCGCCACGAAGGGCAGGCGGGGTGCCTCCGGGTTCAGTGCCAGCGTGTCGCCAATCCCAATGTCCTCAAATCCCGCCAAACCGACGATATCTCCCGCCACCGCCTCCGGGGCATCTTCGGTCGTGATCCCCGTGAAGGTGGACAACTTGGTGATCTTCCCCCGCCGGGGTTCCGCACGCTCCGAGAGAGCCCAGATCGACTGTCCCTGCCGGACCGATCCGCTTAGAATCCGCCCTACGGCAACTCTCCCGACAAAATCATTCCAATCAATGTTGCTGACCAGCATACGGAATTCGCCCTCCTCCACCTCAGGGGCGGGAATTGCGTCGCGAATGACCTTGAACAGCGGATCCATCGATTCGCGCGGATCCGCCAAATTCAATACCGCCCACCCGTCGCGGGCACTCGCATAGAGAAAGGGGGCGTTGAACTGCTCCTCTGTTGCCTCGAGCTCCAAAAACAACTCCAGCACCTTGTCGTGAACATACTCAGGGCGTGAGTTTTCCCGGTCAACTTTGTTGATTACGATCACCGGTGCCAACCCGGCTGCCAGTGCCTTCCGAAGAACGAATCGCGTCTGCGCTTGCGGGCCTTCGTAGGCGTCCACCAAGAGCAGAACCCCGTCGACCATCTTCATCACTCGCTCTACCTCGGCCCCAAAATCAGCGTGCCCCGGAGTGTCCACGATGTTAACCAAATGATTTTCGTGAATGATAGCCGTGTTCTTTGCCTTGATCGTGATCCCCTTCTCCCGCTCAAGATCCATCGAGTCCATGACACGCTCCGAAACAACTTGATTGTCCCGGAACGCGCCTCCCTGGCGCAGCAACTGATCGACCAGCGTGGTTTTCCCATGGTCGACGTGGGCAATGATCGCCACATTTCGAATTTGATTGGATTGCATAGAGATAGTCCCAGATAAAAAAAGGTCGACGATCGCAGAGGGAGAACGCAATGCAACTCAATTTATCGAAAACCATCGCCAATGCATCGCCTATGCAAGATCGCTTGAAGTGCAGTCGATTCAGTCGGAGGAGCCGGGGGTAGCCATTCGGTGGAGAACGGAGTTCCACAGCCGTCTCTACTGGAAGCGATTTTGGACAGGGACAACCTAAAGTAGGCACTGAAGTCTTATTTCGATACGGTTGAGCAATCCCTCCCTGCGCACCAACCGGATCGAATGGATCAGCGTCAAAGACACGTCCTTGAGCAGCACCCAATCTACCGGATAGTGGATGTTTGCTTCCAAACAGGTGCTGTCTCCCAAAACCACCGAAACATCCTGGAATACTTCCGGAAACTTGGCAGTTGCCTGAGGTGACGAAGAACTTCCGCGCGCAAGGAGAACAGGCCAAACTCGGCAGCCCGGTGCGGATCGAAGAGCTGACGGGGATCAAGGCCGACACGACGCGGCGCGCGATTTTAGCGGGTCCTTTGCGCCGGGAGCCTAACCCGACTTAAGCTGTTTTAGGGTATATTTTACGTAAGTCGTTGGTTCTCG
>CAZWFJ010000211.1:0-7617 GCA_964633135.1 uncultured Puniceicoccaceae bacterium
TACAATTGGACCGAAAAAGCGGCCCGAAAATCTATAAGCCATTGAATTCGAACCTTTTCCAAAATTTTCAGCAATCTAACTTCCGCTTAATAAGCTCCAAAACCTCCCAACGATCATTGAGAGTTTTTCCGGTTAATTGAGATGCTGGAGTATTCATTTTGTATAGCGGAGAATATAGGTTTTATTATTAGAACGAAACAAGTTTCTACTCTGAAATTAGCGCGGCTATCTCAAAATCCATCGTCGCGGCAGAGAACGGTATCCCTTCACGAAAGGGCTCCTTCAGATAGATCGGATCGAGTGCCTCGCCGTTGCGGATGCGGACGAGGACCAGGAACCACGATTCGGGTTTATTGAGGGCGGTGAGGACCTCGTTGCGGGTCAGTCTTACGGTTGGGGCTCCCTCTACCCGCCCCTTGACTTCGAGGAAGCGCAAGAAACCGCTTCGTGGATCCAGGCTTTCGATGTCGTAGCCTAAATTTTCGGAAGACACGTCACGCGGCTGATAGCCTTTCTGGCGTTCCGCCTCCATAACGGCATCCATGGCGATCATCTCGGAAACGGAAGTGTCCAAGGGTGGCCCCTTTCTCCGGTAGGGCTTCTGCTCCTCCTTCACGGCGCGCTTGGCCGCGAACCAGCCAGCCGGGACAACCAAAGCCCCTCCGAGAATATTCGGCGGATGGGCGACGATGCGTTTCTCCCGCTGCAGCTCGGCCATGCGGAACTGCAATCGATCATTGAGCGCTTCGGCCCGAGCACGCGCATTGGCCGAGTTAATACGGGAGCGACTGGTCCCTGCCCTCTCCCGCTCCTCCAACTCGATCGCGCGGTTATTCCAGTGCATGATCTCACGGGTCAGGCGGTCGTGGATCTGCTCCTCGCTCTTGCGAATCAGATTCTCCCGCCGCGCTTTGATTTCGGAAAGGTGCTGGGGAATCTGGCGGGTGACCGAGAACTCGGTGGCGCGGTCTTCGAGGTCCCCGGCCAGCCAGCCTTCCTCAAGGATATCGGCCGCAACGACCCGATCCTCTTCAGTCATGGGCTCGTAATCAAGGTAAGGGGCATATCCGGCCGGGCGCGTCTCGCCGTCGGGGGTCATCTCTACGAACTCCAATCGCCGGGAGATCACTCGACCCTGGCCGGGGATACGGCCATCGGAAAGAGACGGGGCCGGGCGGCCGTCGGAAATCGTGCTCTCCATAAAGGCGAGAAAACGCGGAGTCTCTCTCTCATCGGTCGGATCGAGAAAGATAGCCCCCTCGCGGAGAACGCCCCGGTATTTCTCGAGGACGAGATCGATCAATGCGGTCAAAAGGGGATGCCCAGCCGTGATAAGGGCAGCGGGAGGCTTGCCGGAAACCCGGATGCGCTCCTTCTCGAAAGTAATCCGCTCGTAAGCCTTCAGCACGGGTATCCGCCCCCCGATCAATCGGTCGCGAAACCGGATTTCCGCCGGGACATGGCGAATCTCGAACCGCCCGGACTCGCGGGGAAGGAGCTTCCCGCCAAAGTGCTCGAACGCCTCCCGGAAAAAGGAGCCGATGTAGTGGGGCTGGAGTTTGCGGGCCTCGGCACGCTCCATCATCTCGCGGATTTTCTGAATTCGCTCGTCTCCAAAATCCTCGTGCGAGAGCGAGCGCCCCTGGATCAGGGAGCGAAGATGCTCGGTGTCGAGTTCGTCGTCGATGATGCGTTCCAGGCGGTCCTTTACTTCCTCGCGCTCTCCATCGCGAATAGCCTGAATCAGGATCTCCCGCAATGATGTGCTCTGGAAGGTCTGGCCGAGCACATCGAAGACGGCCCCCTTCAACGCTTTGCGCTCCTGCTCCAACTTATTGAGAAGCTTCAGGTAGACCTCTCCTTCGCGGGTGTTTTCGGCAACGAGGTTCCACAGGTGGCAGACCTCGCGCTGGCCGATCCTGTGGATACGCCCGAACCTTTGCTCCAGTCGGTTCGGGTTCCACGGAAGGTCGTAGTTGATCATCAGGTGCGCGCGTTGGAGGTTGATCCCCTCCCCCGCCGCGTCCGTAGCCAGCAGGATCAAGGTCTCCCCGTCCTGGGTGAAGCGCTCCTGAATCTTGCGGCGCTCGTCGCGGGGCGTTTGTCCGTGGATGGTGACGATAGACTCTGGATCCCCCAGCAGGGTCGTCAGGTTTGAGCGCAAATAGCTCAAGGTGTCGCGGTGCTCGGTAAAAATGACCAGCTTCCTCCGTTGTCCATGCTCGTCGAACATGAGCGGGTTGTTGGAAAGCGCCTCGGCGAGCTTCCGCCATTTGGTGTCGGTGCCCCGCTTCCGGACTTCCTTCGCCCGCTCCTCCAATCTCTTGAGAGTATCAATCTCGGCCTCCAATTCGGCGATCGTCAGCGCAGCGGTGGCGAGGTCGATGACCTCCATTTCCGTCTCCTCGAATTCGTCTTCTGGAGCGTCCTCCAAATCGTCGATATCCTCCTCGTCGAGATCAGGCACCCCCGATGAGCGGTCCATGCGAATCTCCGCTCCGCGCTTGAGGAGCTTCTCTTCACGGAGGCGTTTCTCCAATCTCTCCCGGCGTCGCCGCAGAGATTGGTAGATCGCCTCGGGTGACGAGGCCAAGCGGCGCTGGAGGATGGTAAGGGCAAACCCGACGGTGCCGCGCCGATTTTTGTCCAGGCTGTCGGCGCGATTGAACTCCTCGCTGACGTAGTCCGTCACCTCGGAGTAGAGGGCCGCCTCCGGATTGGAGAGTTCAAAGTGTAGAGTATAAGCAAAGCGATCGGGAAAAAGCGGCTTCCCCTCCATGGTGACCAACTGCTCCTTGACCATGCGACGCATGAGGTCGGACGCATCTACCATGTGGGCGGAACTCCGGGGGCTTCCCTCGAAACGGTCCCCATCGAGAAGCGCGAGGAAAAGTTGGAAGTCTTCCTCTTTGCCATTGTGCGGTGTCGCCGTGAGCAAAACGATTTGGCGGGAATGCTCCGAGAGAAGCTGGCCGAGGCGGTAGCGTTTCGTGTAGTTGACTTCGTTGCCGAAATAGGAAGCCGACATCTTGTGCGCCTCGTCCACAATCACGAGATCCCAATCGACGGTCTTTAGCTGCTCCTGCAGGTCGGGGTTCCGGCTCAATTTATCGAGACGGGCGATGCAGAGGTTGTGCTCGGAGAACCAATTGCCCGATCGAGACGATTGAATGCCCTCGTTGGTCAAAATGTCGAAGGCCAGATTGAATTTCTGATCCAGCTCGTCCTGCCACTGCTCCACGAGTGAACCGGGAGCTACGATAAGGCATTTGGCGACATCGCCCCGGATGATCAATTCCTTCAGGAGTAGACCCGTCATGATCGTCTTCCCCGCTCCTGGATCGTCCGCCAGCATGAAGCGCAGGGGCTGACGCGCGAGCATGGTCTCATAGACCGCCGTTATCTGGTGGGGCAATGGATCAACAGAGGACGTATGCACGGCAAGAAGAGGATCAAACAGGTAGCCCCAGCGAATTCGCTGAGCCTCTGCGGCTAACTTAAACAATCCGGCATCCGCGCTGCATCCCAAAGCTCTTGAATCCGAAAGAATTTCCAGCGACTCAACCTGATCGGCATAGACGAGCTGCGAGCCGATCTCACCCGCCTCATCAGAGAAGGTAACATCGACGGCTTGATCGCCGATTTTACGCGCCTGGCGGACCGCCACGATGCCGTCGCCGGGGACAAGGCCACGAATTCGGCTGCCGACGACAATCTGGTTAAGCTCTGACATGAGAGGAAAATACCAAAATTTTACATGATTGAAAATGCTAGTATTTACATTTTATATGACTTTCAAATCCTATGAAAAGTAAATCAATTGACGAGATCCTTGCATCTGGAGTGACCTTGGACCGCCTCGTAACTTTGAGCAGGGTCGTTGCACACGGAAGCATCGCAGAGGCAGCCGACCGAGATCCAAATCGTCAGAGTCAATACAGTCGACAAATTCGCGATCTAGAGTTCGCCCTCGGCAAGAAGCTATTCCAAAGAAAAGGCAAGAGAATGTCCCTCAGTCCCGAAGGTCGAAGACTTACCTTGATCGCCAGTTCATTCTTTCGCTCGCTGGAGGACTTCCGCGGCCCGGAAGAGATGACGGAACTGATCATCGGTGGCGGCGAGAGTCTCCTGGAACTCTTCATTCATCGCAGGTTCGGAAACCTCAGGGAAGCTCTTCCCAAGACACGAATCGACCTTCGAAGCCTTTCAACGGTCGCGACGCGTCAGGCAATTGACTCGGGCGAAATCGATCTCGCGCTTTTACGCCAAGATGCCGCGGAAAACCTGGAGGTAGAGACGCTGGGAATTCTCCACTTCTCACTATTCATTCCAAGGTCTTCCTTCCCCGATCCTTCCGCACCTGGATTGGAAACTTTAGAATCCCTGGAGATCGCGACACTCGGCGGCTCCGGGAGTTATGTGCGGAGCATTCCGATCATCGCGCGAGCTATGGGTTTGGAGGTCGATACAGTCGCCCGTGCGACCTCGTTCGGGCGAGTCGCTGAAATGGCAAAAGCGGCATCCCTCGCCGCCTTTCTCCCGGTTCACTATTCCGCCATCCTGGAACGCGAAACCTTCGCCGAAATCCGGGACGAAAGAATGCAACCGCTACAAAGAAATATCGTCATGGCCGCGTCCCCATCAACCTCCACGATCCGTCCCTCGGTGGCCCGAACACTTCGCAGACTCGGATCGCTATTGCAAACTGACGAACAATTCAAACCCTAGACGCCGATGACACCAATCGAGGGCTTTCTTAAAATCGCCTCTGGAGCACTTTCAATTCCTGCTTGCCGAGCAGTCTATCGAATCTATGCATCCATCAAAACACGATGCCCGGACCAGACTTCCGAAGATAAAAACCTCGATATTCAATCACTCAGAGAAATCGTTCCTTTGGCGGTGAAAAGCGTCTTGATAATACGCGGATAAATCTTGATTTTGACCGTCTGGAGGAGAAACAAGTTCGCATCGGATACCTATCACTTGTAGAACTCTCGTTCATTATTGTTTTGTCGGAAAAACGGGGATTGAATGAGCCGGGCATACGAAACTTTTACGGCGCACTTAACCCCCTGGCAAAGCGCGCTTACAGGCACGCAAAAAAAGCAATGACCCTTCCGATCTCAAGGCACGCGAAAACGACCACGATCCAAAAGTCGTCACGTTGCCCAAGATGCGTTCAAAAAAGCTGCGTACATACTGCCGAAGTGAAGCGGAGAATCAGATGCGGAGTCTATGGTCTAACGGCCCTCAACTGACAACCACAAAAGGGGCACACAGATGCCCATCCAGATGGTTGTCTACCCGCCCTTATAATACTGAAATTTTGGCAATTTTTGGCGACTTTGGGATGCACGTTTTACAGGGCCTCTTTGCAAAATGGCCGCACCGTTGATTGGGGCGAAACTCACCCTTTTGTGGCCCAAGAACCAGAGAGAAGACACCTAATTTTCCGCTTTCAGAGCAAGAAATAGTTCTAAAATGCCGGTAAACCCCTTCAAATCCCAGAATCTTAGTTCTAAAAGGCAAGTTAGCGCGAAATGTAAAAATGACTAAAGAGACGAGAATAGTTTTATAAGTAATTCTTGCGAAGCATTTTACAAATGGAGCGTAAGCGGAATGAGTTCAGCCATTTTGCGCATGCAAAATGGCTATCCTGCTGTCCCGCTTAGAACTATTTCGAAAATGCCTTTTGATTACTCCCGGTTTAGAACTATTTCGAATTTTGCTTACGGACGATTTAGAACTATTTTGGGAACCCATTAACTCGCGTTTTAGAACTATTGCTAGGACCCTCAAATTTTCACCCGCGCCTACTCCCCTACACGCCTCCCATTCTGCACCTCCGAATCCTCTTATTTCGTCCACCAAAAACAATCCGAAACGGATGCAGGAACAGGGCGATCGAATAGCTGATTCCGAGGAAGGAAAGGATGGCAGAAAACATGTGGGAATCACTGGAAAAAGGGGGACAATTGAGAGGTGATTGGGGAGGTTGATCGAGGGCAAGCAAGCGGCGCAAAAATGCGAATAATAGCCCGGATCAAATGAGCCCAATTCGGGGATCGAGATTGGAATGATACTCACTGGCCTTCGGCGCAGAGGATTCGCTCAAACAGATGTCCGGCTCCTCAAGTCTACCGCACCGTCAGATTCATGAAAATTCGACAAAGATCCCATCCCAAAATGCCTTCAAAACGGTTCCGCAGGGTAGCCCTTTTTACATTTGCATTCTTGACCCTCTTTCCTGTCCTCCTCCTCGTTGTCTCACCCCCGGTCATGGTAACCGCCAGGATCGTCTCTTTCGACACGGCAACGAAAGCGGCCGAGGTCGAGGTATCCTTTCTCAGTCTTTCCCTCCACGGCAGAATCGTCAGTTCGGTTTCCCTTGCATCTGTAACCACCGGACCCGACGGAACTCCTTTTCTGTCGGAGGTGGATTTCCGCCCCGGTCGTTCGGGAGGAGTCAGGCTCATGCCCTTTGAAAAGGTCTCCAAGGTGTTTCCGTTCGAAGTTGGGGCGGGAAACCCCATCTTCGCTTTTCATGATTTCATCAACCGCACCGTGAAACCCGAAATCGTGGAAACAGTTTTCCACGAGAACAAGGCCTCGCGGGTCGATACCCGCTTCGATGCCGTTGAGTTTTTGGAGCGCCTCTCTGTCACCGTCCAATTGATCAGCGGCGACCGCTTCTCGCCGCTGGTCAAAATCGAGGACAATGCCCATCAGGAAGCTATGCAGGCCAACTCCAGTATGGCCGAGGCGGAGTTCCCCAATCCAATCACGAAAGATCGGTCATCGATGAACCCTTCCTACTAATTGACTCCACGGAACTCGAAGAATCTGTTTCAATCCTTTGAAAACGAAACCCTCGCCCCCACCCACATCCCATGATCACCACCCGACTTCTCTGCATCGCCCTTCTGCTCGCTCTCGCAGGCTGCGTCCATTACCCGATGGGGTTGAGCCGGTCCGAGTGGGAGGCCTTGCCATCGGAACGACAGGCCGAACTGCGGGCCGAACAATACCGGATCGACGCGGAGGAACGAGTCCGACGGCAGGAAGCGGACCGTCAGCGGGCTACGGCGGCGGCCGCCGCCGAACAGGAACGCCGCCAGCAAATCGTGCAACGCCGGTCGGAGGCCCGCTACGGAGATATCGTCGTCGTCACCCTCCAAGGGGGCGCCTTCGAGTGGAAGGACGGTCGCTACCCCCTCCAGCCCCTGGCCTTCGAACTGGTTCGCGGCGAACGACGAATGGTCCGGCTCGTCGGAGTCAAGGAGGGGAAGGATGCCACTCTGACTTCGACCGATGACTGGGTCGTGTCTCTCTCCGGAGACGGGCAGACGGTCACCATGGACGATTCCCCCTTCGGCGCATCAATCCGGTTGGTCAACACTGGCGATTGGGAACGGGGCAAACGCTATTCCCTCGCCAATGCCCAATCGCTCGCCAACGACGACCGCAATCCAGCGGGCATGACCGCCACGGTGCGCTACAAACCGGGACCGGGAATGCCGCGACGGGTGATTATTGAGGAGTGGTGAACAGGCCTTTCCCGTGGGAGATGGTATGAGAAGGAAAAAGTTGAGGCCGCGCCAGCGGTCTGAAATC
>CAZWFJ010000212.1:0-7540 GCA_964633135.1 uncultured Puniceicoccaceae bacterium
CGTGCTGGTGGAGGGGGACCGTTGGGCGCTGCGGATGGTGGCGGCCTATATCGACTTGAACGCGGTGCGTTCGGGGCTGGTTGCGGATCCGAAGGACTATCGCTTTTGCGGGTATGGGGAGGCCGTGGGGGGCGGTCAGCTGGCCCGGAAGGGGATCGAGATGGTGAGCAAGGATCTTGCAGGATACCGTCAGGCACTCTACGGGGTGGGTTCGGAGGCCAAGGAGGGGAAGGTTGCGATCTCCCGCGAGGAGGCGGTGCGGGTTCTGGAGGAGGAGAAAGGAAAGCTGCCGTTGCCAGTGGTTTTGCGCTGCCGGTTGCGTTATGTAACGGATGGGATGGTCCTGGGATCGGCGAAGTTTGTGGAGGAGCAGCTCAGGGCGGCCTCGGAGTCGAGGAAGCATCCCGGCAAGCCGCATGAAATGGAGGGAGCGGACTGGAGCGGTCTGACGGTCGGGAAGGGGATCGGAAAGAATCTGTTCAGCTAGGAGCCATTCCGATTGCTACCGTTATTTTCTGGCAGACCCTAAGCCGCATTCTTCGCCAGACCCGAAAAAGCTTCGCCAGACCCGAAAAAGCTTGTCCTCGTCCTATGGCTGTCGCAGCTTCGTTTTTCTGTATCGCATGGGCTTTCCGGGTTGATTGCACTCCGTTGCGGTGGGGATGATCGGGCTTCGGCTTCGGCATCCTTTTCTTCTTTCTCCCCCTTAATGTTTTCCAAATTCAAAAGTCTGCTCTTGATTGCCCTTGCCGGGCTTTTTCTTCTTGGGATCTTGTATGTTTTCGGCTGGCTGGCGCGCCCGGATTTGCGGGAAGTCCCATTTCGCTATGAGGCGGCTGAGATGGAGCGGGTGGAGAGTCGGCGCGATGCGACAGTGGATCCTGCAAATGCTCCGGTTCTCCACCGGACGGTGGATTACGCCGAGGGGCCGGGGGCTGCGTGGTTTCCGAAGGGGGAGGCACCCTTTCTCGCCGAGCTGGTAGCGGAGGGCCGTTTGCCGCCAGTGGCAGAGAGGGTTGGTCCGGAGCCAGTGGTGCTGGCGGGGGTTGACGGCGTCGGGAGCTACGGGGGCACTTGGTATCGGGTTGCTTCTTCGGAATGGGATCTCAGCGTGATCAACTGGCGGATGTCGGGAGCCAATTTCATGCGATGGTCGCCGATGGGCTATCCCCTGCGGCCACATCTGGCCCGCTCGGTGGAAGCTTCCGAGGATAACCGGGTCTACCGAATCTCCCTGCGCGAAGGGATGCACTGGTCGGACGGTCATCCCTTCACGGCGGACGACGTGCTCTACTGGTGGGAGAAGATCGTGCTCCACTTCGATCAAAAGCCGGATTCTATGATGGTACGGGGCGAGATGGGCTCCATCCGCAAGCTCGACGATTTGACGATAGAGGTCAGCTTTCCTCATCCGAACGGACTTTTTCCCGAGTTGCTGACGCGGAGCACTCTTTGGGCACCCGAGCACTATCTTGCCGATTTTCACCCTGATTTTGGTGATCCGGCGAAGCTGGAGGCAATGCGCGAGGCGCAGAACGTGCCTACGTCCCGGGCGGCTTTTTTCCGGCTCCAGGATCTGCGGAATCCCGAGCACCCCCGCCTCTGGCCCTGGATCCCGCGCGCCCACCAGACGGTGCCGCCCTTCGAGTTCGTGCGGAATCCCTACTACTTTGTGGTCGACGAAGCGGGCAACCAGCTGCCCTACATCGACCGGGTCCTCTTCGACGTGCGCGGAGAGGAAATGATTCCCTTGACCGCTTCCTCTGGCGACATCGGGATGCAGCTTCGGCACATCCGCTTCGAAGATTATACTCTCTACGCCGAGGAGGGCCGCCGCAATGGCTTTGACGTGTACGAATGGATCAGCGGATCCCGCTCAACCTTCGCCGTCTTTCCCAACCTCAACCGCCGCACTGATCCCGAGAATCCGGCCTCGGAATGGAAGCACCGCATGCTGAACCAAAAGGAGTTTCGGCAGGCACTCTCCCTCGCGATCGACCGGGAGGAGATTATCAAGGCTTACTTTCACGGGCGGACCGAGCCGGCCCAGCTCGACCCCGGGCCGGATTCACCCTTTCACCATCCGCCACTGTTCCACGCTTTCACCGAGCATGACCCGGAGCGGGCCAACGAGCTGCTCGACTCGATCGGCCTGGATCAGCGCGACAACGAGGGCTTTCGGACCTTTCCCGACGGCACCCGGATGACCTTTTATCTCAATGTCACCGCGTTCACCGGGGAGGGTCCCTCGCCGTTCCTGATCGAGCACTGGAGGAGGATCGGGGTGCGGGTGATCCTTCGCCTCCAGGCCCGTAACCTCTGGCAACGGCTGCAAAGCGGTCTCCAGCACGACCTGACCGTGTGGTCGGGCGAGAGCGAGTTTTACCCGCTGGTAGAACCCCGCAATTTCGTGCCAACGACCCTGCACTCCTTTTTCGCGCCGGGCTTTGCGATATGGAATCGCTTCGGGGGACTCCATGGTCAAGACGAAGCGGAGGATCGCCCGCTCGCGATCGCGCCACCGGAGAATCATCCGCTGCGTCGGTCGATGGAGGTGCTCGAAGCCGCCCGTGCAGCGGGCGATGTCGAGACCCAGCGAGAGATTTTTTCTGAAGCCCTTGACATCGCGGCCGAGAATCTCTGGTCAATCAACATCAGCACGCCGCCCCTGCAGCCCGTTATCGTCCAACACGGTATGCGCAACGTGCCGCGCAAGGCCTTGACCGGACACATCTTCAGCACTCCGGCCAACGCCGGGATCGAGACCTACTTTTTCGAGAATCCGGAGGATTCGGCGGGTGCCGTGGCCCAGATGAAGCGGCTCATGGTCGAACCGCAACCCAACCCCCGCCTCTCCCTGGCTACGGTGGATCAGATGACAGGCGATGCGGTGGCCGAGGAAGGGGACGGCGTGGGTGGCGTTCTCCGCTTCCTGGTCTACGGCAGCCTTCTGCTCGGAGGAATCCTCCTGGCCGTGCGCCACCCCTTCATCGGGCGCCGCTGCCTCATCCTCATCCCCACCCTCCTCGTCATCTCGGTCGCCACCTTCGTCATCATCCAGCTCCCGCCCGGCGACTTCATTGAGGCCCGCATTCTTGAGCTGGAGCTGGAGGGCGACGAGGCTGCGATCCAGCAAATCGAAGAACTGCGCGATCTCTTCCACCTCGAGGATCCCATGGTGACGCGCTACCTGCGATGGATGGGGATCCCCTGGTTTCTCAGCTTTGATCCGGCGGACAAAGGACTGCTCCAGGGGGCCCTCGGGCGCTCCATGGGAGACAGTCGTCTCGTCAACGACGTCGTCGGCGACCGCATCCTGCTCACCTTTCTGATTTCGGTTTTCACCGTGATCTTCACCTGGGCGATGGCGGTTCCGATCGGGATCTATTCAGCGGTGCGGCAGTATTCGATCGGGGACTACGTCTTCACCGTGATCGGCTTTCTCGGTATGTGTATCCCCAACTTTCTGCTCGCCCTCATCCTCATGTATTTCAGCTCGGCTGTATTTGACACCCAAATCAGCGGACTCTTCTCGCCTGAGTTCGCGGCCCAGCCCGGATGGAGCTGGGACAAGTTCGTCGATTTGCTCAAGCACATCTGGGTCCCGGTGGTGGTCCTGGGCACGGCTGGTACGGCCTGGATGATCCGCGTGATGCGGGGCAATCTCCTCGACGAGCTGCGCAAGCCCTACGTAGTGACCGCCCGGGCGAAGGGCGTTCGCCCCTTTAAGCTCCTCCTGAAATACCCCGTGCGTCTCGCCCTCAATCCCTTTATCTCCGGCATCGGAACGATCTTCCCCCAGCTAATCTCCGGCGGGGCCATCGTCGCCATCGTCCTGAGCCTTCCCACGGTGGGACCGCTCCTCCTCAATGCGGTCATGGCCCAGGACATGTTCCTCGCGGGTTCCATGCTCATGGTCCTGAGTCTCCTCTCGGTCTTCGGCACCCTCGTCAGCGACCTGCTCCTCATGTGGGTCGATCCTCGCATCCGAATGGGAAAGAATTGATTCCATGCTAACGCCTCTCCAGAAACGCGCCCAGGCGACCTTCGCCGCCGAGGAAGATGGTTCGGCCTTCGACCATCCAGGCCCGTCAGACCGCACCGGAAGACCCACGCCCCCAGCGGGCGGCGGAAGCTCGGTCGGCGAACTCTCGCAGTGGCAGCTGATCCTGCGCCGTTTCCGACGCCACCGGCTGGCGGTCTTCTCCTTTTATCTGCTCGTCGCCCTCTACCTCGGTGCAGCCTTCTGCGAATTCTTTGCCCCAACCACCCGAGAGTGGCGCAACCTCGATTACCGCTACGCTCCGCCGCAACTGCCTCAGTTCGACCTCGAGCACGGCTTTCACACCGATGCCGTGGTTCTGGAACGCGACCCCGTCTCCTTCCGTCATCACTTTGTCGAGGTGCCCGGCGAGGTCGTGCCGCTCGGTTTCTTCGTGCGCGGCGAACCCTACCGGCTTTGGGGACTGTTCGAGACCGACCGCCATTTCTTCGGAGTTGATCACCGCGCTGTTGAGCGTGGCGAGATCGTACCCGACAAAGCCGTCTTTTACTTCATGGGGGCGGACCAATACGGCCACGACATCTTCAGCCGTGTGCTCTATGGGGCGCGGATCAGCCTCTCCATCGGCATCCTCGCCATCCTCATCACCTCCGTTCTCGGGATTATCATCGGGGGAATTTCCGGCTACCTCGGTGGCAAGGTGGACGAGGTGATCCAGCGTGGAATTGAGATCATCAACGCCTTTCCGCAGCTTCCTCTCTGGATCGCCCTTGCCGCCATCCTCCCGGCCGACTGGCCCCTTGTACTCGTCTATCTCTCGATCACTTTGGTCCTCAGCCTGCTCGGCTGGACTGGGCTGGCCCGTGTCGTACGGGGCAAGATCCTTTCCCTGCGGGAGGAGGACTACGCCACTGCCGCCCGCCTGCTCGGTGCCGGACACGGACGCGTACTCTTCCGCCACCTCGTGCCCGGGTTCACCAGCCACATCATCGTCGTACTCACTCTCAGCGTGCCGGCCATGATTCTCGGCGAGACCGCCCTCAGCTTTCTCGGTCTCGGCCTGCGTCCGCCAGTGGTCAGCTGGGGCGTGATGCTCCAGGATGCCATGCACCTGCAAGCCGTGGCAAATTATCCCTGGATACTCCTGCCCGTCATCCCCATCATTGTTACTGTGCTCGCCTTCAACTTTCTGGGCGACGGTCTCCGTGACGCCGCCGATCCCTACGGGGGCAAATGAACCGCCTCCACCGCCGACAAGAAACCTCCATCGTGAACCAGCCAACCCAGCCTCCCCACTCTGCCGCTCCCCCGTCCAGGGACGGGCAGGCAGCCGACGCGCCCGCGCTCGAAGTCGAAAACCTGCGCACATGGTTTGCGACAGAGGAAGGGGACCTGCCCGCTGTGGACGGGGTTACCTTCACCGTGCCTCAGGGCAAGACGCTTGCCATCGTAGGCGAGAGCGGGTGCGGCAAGAGCGTATCCGCCTATTCGATACTGCGACTCATCCAGCCCCCGGGCGAGATTGTGGGTGGATCGATCAATCTGCGGGTCGAGGAGGACCTGACAGTCGATGTGGCCCAGCTCGACGACAAGTCCGACATGCTCTATCATTTGCGGGGCGGTGTCGCCAGCATGATCTTCCAGGAGCCGATGACCGCGCTGAGTCCCGTCCACACTGTGGGCAACCAGATTTGCGAGGCCATCCTGACCCACCAGGAGTTGAGCCGGGCCGAGGCGGAACGCCTTGCCGTCGAGATGCTGGGGCGCGTGGGCATTCCCGGCCCCGAGAAGCGCCTCCGCCAATACCCTTTCGAGTTCAGCGGCGGCATGCGCCAGCGCGTCATGATCGCAATGGCACTGGTCTGCCGCCCCCGCCTTCTCATAGCCGACGAGCCGACCACCGCCCTCGACGTAACCGTGCAGGCCCAGATCCTCAAGCTGATCAAGGATCTTCAGGCCGAGACTGCCACCTCTGTCCTCCTGATCACCCATGACCTGGGGGTGGTCGCCCAGACTGCCGACGAGGTTGCCGTGATGTACCTCGGTCGCATTGTCGAGCACGGTCCGGTGCGCGAAATCCTCAAGGATCCGCGCCACCCCTACACCATCGGCCTGCTCGAATCGCTGCCCGGCATCAACGCCCGCGCCGAGCGCCTCAACGCGATCCGGGGCAGCGTTCCCTCCCTGACCGAAATCCCTCCGGGCTGTCCCTTTCACCCTCGCTGCGCGCACGCGGTGCCCGGCGTTTGCGATGCCGGACGACCGCCCCGGCTCGAACCCATCGCCCCGGGGCGCGGGGTCGCCTGCGTCCGGGCGGACGAGGTCCGGGCCGAACGCGCCGGGGCGGTTGGGCCGGGATCAGTTCCCACTGAGCCGACTGCGCGCTCCGCCGACCCCGATGAGGACTCTTCCGCCCCCGTGCCGCTCCTGTCCGTCCGGGGCCTTTGCAAGCACTTCCCCATCCGCTCCGGCGGTATCTTCCGCCGTCAGGTCGGTGCGGTTCGGGCGGTGGAGGACGTCAGTTTCGATCTCTATCGCGGCGAGACCCTCGGCATCGTCGGCGAAAGCGGCTCCGGCAAGACCACGGTCTCTCGCAGCATCCTCCGCGCGATCGATCCCACCGCCGGAAAAATTCTTTTCCGCGACGGCGGCGCAACTGTCGATCTGGCCACGCTCGACCCCGTCTCTCTGAAGCGGCTGCGCCCGAAGATGCAGATGATCTTCCAGGATCCTTTCTCCTCGCTCAATCCCCGTATGACCGTCGGCGACATCGTTGGGGAACCCCTGCGCATCCACCGCATGGCCGCTGGCGATGAGCTAAAGCGGCGAGTCGAAGAAGTTCTCGAGCGGGTGGGACTCAAACCCGAGCACCGCGTGCGCTACCCCCACGCCTTCAGTGGCGGCCAACGCCAGCGCATCGGCATTGCCCGTGCCCTGATCATGAGGCCCTCGCTGATCATCGCGGACGAGGCCGTCTCCGCTCTCGATGTCTCCGTGCAGGCCCAGGTGATCAACCTCCTCGACGACATTCAGAGGGAGTTCGGACTCACTTACCTCTTCGTCGCCCACGATCTCAGCGTCATTCGCCACATCTGCGACCGCGTCGCCGTCATGTATGCCGGGCGCATCGTCGAGCTGGCTGAAACCGAGGCCCTTTTCGCCAACCCGCGCCATCCCTACACCCGCTCACTCCTCGCGGCCATCCCGCACCCTGACCCCGACATTCCGCTGGCCTACGATCTAACTGGCGAAACCGCCGACCCTGCCGCACTGCCCCCCGGTTGCAGCTTTCACCCCCGCTGCCCCCATGCCAAAACGGGCCTCTGCGACCTCCCCGGAAAACCCCCGCAACTCCGCGAACTCGCCGAGCACCACTCCGCTGCCTGCGTGCGGGCCGAAGAGGTGTGATGGGAACGCACATTTGCCCTCAGGGGACCTTGAAGCCATGTCTCACAGTGGGTGGGTTGCTTCAGCGCCCATCAGAACCGGCATCGCCGCTTTCCGTATTCCCAGAACTCCCCGCGTCGCCGCGACTCC
>CAZWFJ010000213.1:0-7444 GCA_964633135.1 uncultured Puniceicoccaceae bacterium
CAGCTCTCACCACTTAACACATACCTCCTTCCGTGCATTCCCACTCCAACCACGCTCATCCGCACCATGGTCCCCGTTTCCCGGGCGATGGCGGGTCCATGGTTCGCGCTCCGCGCAGGCTTCGCCAGTGACTAGCAGGCTCGCCGCAGATGTACGCCGAATCGAGTTCAGTTGCCTTTGGGACTGCTCTTTCGCGTCCGGTTGTTTCCCACCCCGCCTCACGACGACGCAGTTACCTTCCGCTTCACCTCCGTTCCCCGGTTCGGTGGCGGTCAGACTTTCACTGACTGGATTGTATGTTTTCATGATCACACTAGTCTTGCTTTTTCTCATCGACGAAGTAGCAGGGTGGCTGGGAGTTTCTTATGGCAGAGAGCATTGCGTGTCAGCGCGGCCCGTCCCATGCGGAGGGGCAGTGGTGAGAAACTGGGCGTTGCGGTGGATAGCCGCCAAAGAGCTGCCTCCGGCCAGTAGGGCTATGACAAAGACAGAAATAGAACGTTCGGGTAAACTCTCCCATGAAATCAGTCTTCAAAGGCTATGCAGCCAGTAAATAAAGATACCGTGAGGTGTTGGCAGGAGAGGGGGAATCACCCGATCGGGTTGCAGAATCGATTGAAATGTTCGATTCTATCCCCATGACAGAAGAAAATGATTCGAGCAAGGTAGCCCTGATAGCGGGGATCACTGGCGGCATTGGTTCCGTGCTGGCAGGACGATTTGCGGAGGCGGGGTGGCGGGTCGCTGGCTTTAGCGGATCGGAGGATAAGCTGCGGGAGTTGGAGGATAGGTTTCCTCTGGTCAAGGGTTACCGGGCTGATGCCTGTGATTCTGGAGAGGTGGGAGAAGTGGTCGAGAAAGTGGTCGAGGAGTTCGGGCGAATCGACGCCTACGTCCACTGTGTGGGGTCGTTCCTGCTCAAGCCTGCTCACAACTGTTCTGACGAGGAGTTCGAGGAGACGATTTCGCTGAATCTCCGCTCTGCTTTCTATGGTTTACGGGCGGTGGTGCGCCCGATGATGAAGGCCGGGGGCGGGGCGATTACCCTGATCAGCTCCGTAGCATCTCTGACCGGGATGCCGAGCCATGAGGCCATCGCTGCAGCAAAGGGTGGAATCAATGGGTTGGTCAGGAGTGCTGCTTCCACTTATGCGAACAAAGGCGTGCGCGTGAACGCTGTGGCTCCGGGGTTGGTTGAGACCAACCTGGCCGCGCCTATCCTCGGGTCTGAACAGGCGAAGAAAATGGCGGTGTCGATGCATCCGCTCGGGCGGGTGGGACAACCGGAGGATGTCGCCTCGCTTCTCTTTTGGCTATCGCAACCGGAGAATTCGTGGGTGACCGGGCAGGTCTGGTCCGTGGACGGTGGCTTAGCGGATGTGAATCAGCGGGTGAAGATCTGAGGAGCAAGCAGCCTCCCGGGGTATTTCTCACGAGACGGCTGAGGCCTCACTAGTGTGCTGTAACACTTGGAATTTCGGATTTTGTAGCATTGGCCGTGAGGCCGATGACAGCCAGTGACTTACGGGCTACCTCGGTTCATCGGTCATCCGCCTCACGGCGGGATGCTACGAATCTCTTGATGTTACAGGGCACTAGGCTCAGCGAATTTCTCCATAATTTTGGCCGGTGGTTGTCCGGAGTGCCAGAGGCGGGCCATTTCCCGCATTGGCTGATCTATGTGGGAAAAAAAGGCTTTCAAGCCGGGGCACAGGTAACTGATTCCCGGCTGGTCTTTTCCGGTCGGGACGAACCGGTGCTTTGGGCAGTCTCCATTGCAGGCGAAGCGGAAGGAGCATTTCTGGCAGGCGCGTGCCAGCTCGGTACGCTTGGCCCGTCCGAAGGCGACCTGCTGGGGTGAATCCGCCATTTCCGCAAAGGTTTTCTCACTAATGTTTCCCAGTCGGTAGGATGGATAGACGTAGTGGTCGCAGCTATACAGATCGCCGTTGTGTTCGAGTGCCATGGCCCGCCCGCACTCCTCGGCGAAGGCACAAAGGCCGCCCGGCACATTGGCCCATTTCCCGAGGGCGACATCGAAATGTTGCACAAAGATGGTTCCGACATCGCTGCGAATCCATCGGTCGAAAATCCGGTTGAGGAAGCGTCCAAAATCGCGCGGACGAACGCTCCACCGGGTGACCGGGATTCTGGCACCGGGATCACCGGCATCGGGGGGACTGGCCAGATCAAGGCTCTCGGCGGCCCGGGCATCCGGTTCCCGCTCGACGATGGGAATGAATTGCAGGAAGGTCGAACCGATTCCCTTGAGAAAATCATAGACTTTTTCGGGATGTTGGCTGTTCTCCCGGTTGATAACGGTCAAGGTGTTCACCTCTACTCCCGCTCGCTGGAGGGTCTCCCAGCCGCGCATCACCTTTGCGAAAGTGGGGCGGCCCCCGCGATCCACGCGGTAGTAGTCATGGAGTTCCTCTGGTCCATCGATGCTAATCCCGACCAGAAAGGAGTGTTCTTTCAGGAACGAGGCCCAATCCTCATTCAGGAGGGTCCCGTTGGTCTGCAGGGCGTTGGTAATGCTTTTCGGCCCTCGGTATTTCTCCTGCAGGGCAACCGCCTTGCGGAAAAAATCCAGCCCGAGCAAGGTGGGTTCGCCCCCCTGCCAGGCAAACTGCACCTCGCGGGTGTCCTGCGAATCGATATAGTCCCGAACGTATCGCTCCAGGGTATCATCGCTCATCCGTGGTGCCCCGCCATTCGGGTAGAGGAGTGACTTCTCAAGGTAGTAGCAGTATTCGCAGGCTAAATTGCAAGCCGCCCCGGCGGGCTTCGTCATCACATGAAAGGGCTGGGTCATGATTAGAAATAGTTATGCATTTCTTGGGGAATGTTGTCCAATACTTATTTAAGGAAATAGTGAGCCGGTCGGTCGAAAGCGGTTCCCGCTTCCGCTACGTTTGGGAATATTTGCCTGGTCGAAAACGGTTCCCCCTTTCGCTACCTTCGGTGAATAATTGTAAGAGTGTTTTTCTCGATTGCGCCCGGAGGGCGGTTTTCATTCTTTGGGGGATGGATGGAAAAATCTTGGTGACGGGCGCAAGTGGTTTCGTCGGGGGGGCGGTGTGCCGCGCTCTTGTGGAGAAGGGATTTTCCGTGCGGGGGACGGGTCGGCGGGGTCGTCCGGGGAATCTGCCCGATGGCGTGGAGTACATCGTGGGGGATTTGAACGATCCTGAAGTTGCGGAAAGGCTGTGTTCCGGGGTGACAGCTGTCGTACATGCAGCGGCGAAGGCGGGGGTTTGGGGACCTTATTCGGAGTATCACCACGCAAATGTAGCGGCTACTGCGAAGTTGCTGCAAGCGGCGCGGGCGGCTGAGGTGCGCGCTTTCGTTTTCACCAGTACGCCGAGTGTGGTTTTCCATGGGGGAGCGATCCGGGGCGGAGAGGAGACTCTTCCCTACGGCTCCCATTTTCCGTGCGCCTATCCGGCGACCAAGGCGGAGGCGGAGCGATTGGTTTTGGCCGCCGACGGACCGGATTTGCGGACGCTGGCTCTTCGCCCGCATTTGATCTGGGGGCCGGGAGACCCTCATCTCTTTCCGCGGGTTTTCGAGCGGGTTGACGCGGGGAAGCTGAAGATCGTTGGGGCCGGGAGGAACCGAGTCGATTTGACCTTCATCGATAATGTGGCGGCCGGGCATATTGCAGCGCTCGAATCACTTCTCAAGGGTTCCGGAGGGGGGCGCGCCTATTTTCTGACTCAGGATGAGCCAGTGGAACTTTGGCCTTTTGTGAATCGGATCCTGGAAGCGACGGGTCGGCAAAGAGTTGAGAAAAAGGTGCCGCTGGGACTCGCGTTTGGAATCGGAGCCGTTTGCGAGGGAATCTGGAGACTTGCCCGTGTAGCGGGAGAGCCACCGATGACCCGCTTTGTTGCCCAGGAGCTGGCGAAGGATCATTGGTTTTCCAGCAAAGCTGCCCGCGAGATCCTCGGCTACCAGCCTGTGGTGACCATGGATCAAGGCGTCAGTCGCTACCTGGAGGCCTTGCGCAATGAGTTCTGAGGCCCGGCACCGATTTAGTCCGCGATTTCCCTTCGATCCGGCCCGGATCCCCTTCTTCTATGGGTGGATTATCGCGGTCGTGGGGACGATGAGCATGATGGCCACGATCCCGGCTACGCCACCGGGGTTCGCACCGTTTGTCGACCCGGTCATGGAGGAGCTTTCGCTTTCGCGAGCGTCGATGACCTTCGCATTTACGATGGGCACGATCGCGGCGGGGTTCTTGATTCCCTTTGCCGGATTCTGGATCGACCGGCTCGGGGTGCGCATCTCGGCGGTTTTTTCCTTTTTGTGCCTGGCTCTCACGATGGCACTCTTGAGCGAACCCCTTTTTTATACCGGCTTGCTGGAGAAAATGGGGATTCCGCAGAAGCATGGGAGTTCTCTCTTCCTGTTTTTGATCTTCTTCTCGCTGCGCTTTTGGGGCCTGGGAATGATGATGACCACTTGCCGGTCTATGATTTTTCGGTGGTTTGTTCGCTGGAGGAGCATGATCGCCGGGTTAAACGGGATGGTCCTCTCCATTTCATTTTCCAGCGCGCCGGTCTTGCTGGAGGGGCTGGTGATCGTTTTCGGGTGGAAAGACACTTGGTGGATTCTCGCCGGCGTGGTCGGATTCGGATTTGTGCTGCTCGCGGTGATCTTCTTCCGGGACTCGCCGGAGGGCTGCGGGATACCAGTACGGCGGGGAAACGAGGAGGGCCGGTTGGATGCGGATTCTACCGGGCCGGGTCCGATTCTGCATCGGGATTTCACCGCTTTTGAAGCAGCCCGCACCCTCCCCTTTTGGCTGATGGCCGTTGGTTTGGCGATGAACGCTTTTATCGGGACCGGGACGGCCTTCCATATCGTATCGGTCGGGGCGGACATGGGTGACCTGCCGCGGGGGGACGCGCTGCGCCTGCTCTTGTTTGTCGGCATTTTCAATGTAGTGACATCCCTCACCCTCGGATTCATCGCCGATCGGATCCGGCTGCGTTATCTCCTCTTTTT
Organism: uncultured Puniceicoccaceae bacterium; assembly: GCA_964633135.1. Classification (GTDB taxonomy): domain Bacteria; phylum Verrucomicrobiota; class Verrucomicrobiia; order Opitutales; family Puniceicoccaceae; genus Puniceicoccus. Next base: position 5,017 of record CAZWFJ010000213.1, read on the forward strand.
CATGATGGCATGTCAGACGTTGAGCCTATTTGGCCTTTTGCATTTTCGCCATGATCTCGGGTTTTGGGCGTTTGCCTTCGGGAGCGGCTGCGCCTGGGGGACCTTCGGCATTTTGATCAACGTCCCCTGGCCCCGGTTCTTCGGGCGAAAGCACTTAGGTTCGATCAACGGAATTGTCACAGGTATCGTCGTTGTCTTTAGTGCCCTCGGTCCTTATGCATTCGGGCTTTCCTTTGAAATCACCGGTTCTTACCGCGCTACAGTTATCGGCTGTCTGGGTTTGACCCCGGTCCTCGCACTCTTTGGACTACTCGCGCGCAATCCACGTCGCATCTCATCAATCACCACCTCCTGAAACACCTCACTCACCCATGGAAAACACAGATCGCACGGAAAACAAAAAGCTCACAACGAACCGCAAGGCACTGACCGTAAACCTGGACAACACTCTTTACGGAACATTCGCCGAGATCGGGGCCGGGCAGGAAGTCTCGCGGCATTTCTTCGTCGCCGGCGGGGCCGCTGGGACCATCGCCAAGAGTATGTCGGCCTACGACATGAAGTTCAGCGACGAGATTTACGGGAAGGCCAATCGCTATGTTTCGCGGGACCGCCTCATCCAGATGCTGGATCATGAGTACCGACTCCTCAATGAGCGCTTGCAGGATGAGCGGGGTTCCGACACTCGATTCTTTGTCTATGCGAACACGGTATCAGCCCGCAATTACCGGGGGACCAACGAGTGCCACGGCTGGATGGGGCTGCGGGTGCAGATGGCACCAGGGGAGGCTCCCAACGACATTATTCTTCACGTCCGCATGCTGGACAACGCGAACATCCTCCAGCAGGACGCTCTGGGGATTTTCGGGGTCAACATGATCTACGGAGGGATGTTTCTCCAGAGGGACCCGGATGAGTTTATTCGCTCCCTGAGCGACAACCTCGAGGGCAACCGCATTGAGGTCGATATGATCGAGTTCAACGGGGAATCCTTCCAAACCAGTGACAACCGCATCCTGAGCCTGAAGCTCGTAGAGGCCGGCCTGACCAACGCGGTTATGTTCGCCGCCGGAAACGCCATCCTCCAGCCTTCGGAGATTCTCCACAAAAAGGCTCTGCTGGTCGAGCGGGGCAGCTTCCGCCCTGTCACCAAGGTCAATATCGACATGCTTGAAAACGCCGGCGCGCAGTTCCTGCAACAGGAGAAAGTGCAGGGGGCCAAGGTGGAGGTGGCCATGGAAATCACCATGAACTCTCTCACCGAGGAGGGGCACATCGATTATGAGGATTTCCTGCACCGCATCGATATTATCAACAGCCTCGGTTGCTCGGTGATCGTCTCCAACTACTTCGAGTTTTTCCGTCTTGCCGCCTACTTCCGGCGATACACGGCTATGCCAATCGGCATCGTACTCGGCATCAACACGCTGACCCAGATCCTCGACGAGAGTTACTACGAGAATCTTGAGGGAGGAATCCTGGAAGCCTTTGGGCGACTCTTTAAGGAAGACGTGAAGCTCTACATCTATCCGATGAACGCATCGGGTTACCGCGCCTACAAGAATCAGTTGGACTCCGATACATTCTTCACCGAAGTGGCGGCCAGCAAACTGGGGAAGGATGTTCTGATCACTGCGGAGAACCTGCGCGTCGCCGACAACCTCCAGGGACTCTACAACTATCTTCTCGAAAACGATTTTATTGAGCCGATTCGCAGCCACTCGGCAGAAAACATGAACATTCTCTCCCGCTTTGTGATTGAGAAAATCCAGAAAGGGGACAGCTCCTGGCGGGAACTTGTCCCCGAACCCGTGGCCAATTACATCACCGAGCATAATCTCTGGGGGGCCAACGGCGTGAAGGAGTCGGAAAAATGATGACTGCGGAGAAACAAATCGAATCGGGCCAAGTGGTCCTCCCGCCGGCACCAAAACCAGTCGGTTCCTACGTACCTTGTCTGCGCACCGGCAACCTGCTCTTTCTCTCCGGTGCCTTGCCACTCAATGCCGACGGCCTGACCCACAAGGGAAAGATCGGGCGCGATTTTACGGTTGAGGAAGGAGCCGCAGCCGCTCGGCAGTGTGCGATGAATCTGGTCGCCGCTTTGAGGGACTCCCTGGGCAACCTCGATCGGGTGGGACGGGTCGTTTCGCTGACCGGTTACGTTAATTCGGTGGAGGACTTTGAGGATGCGGCCGCTGTCATGAACGGTGCATCGGATTTTATCGTTGGCCTCTTTGGCGATCAGGGTCGCCACTCGCGGGCGGCGGTTTCCGTGAGTGGCCTCCCGAAAGGAGCCGCAGTCGAGGTCGCCGGAGTCTTTGAGCTGGGCTGAGGCAGGTAGCGTTTCCGGCGGCTGAATCCGCCTGGTCGTCTAACCCGACTTAAGCTGTTTTTTCTCTAAATCGACTATTTTCGGCCTATCAAT
>CAZWFJ010000214.1:0-7340 GCA_964633135.1 uncultured Puniceicoccaceae bacterium
CCGTTGTTGGCCGGTCTGGCGCAATTTTTTTCTGAGTCTTTCCAACACCGTTCGCGAGGCGATATGGTTCATGGGAAATTGTGCCCTCGTAAAGTCGCGAGGCTCGCCTATTCTGAGCAAAGAGACAATAGCGTTCGACGAGGAATTCCTCTAGGGACCCGGGTTCGGCAAGCTGCAAATCCTCAGTATTGGGGACTCGCCAGGAAAAGCGATCTGCTGGCATTCTGGACTTTTTCCGCTGGGAGGAAAAAGTGATATGGCCACTCTCTTTCCGAATGGCCATCAAGGCGAGCTGATAGTTGAGGTGAAAGAACGAACGAGCTCCCCGGACAGCGAGCCAACTAGATGCGTTAAGAGAATAAAACCAGACTCCTTGTTTGCCCTCACGGTTGCGAGCGTATGTGCGGAGATTGAGTTCGGGAAAGGCATGGGCACCGATGGGAAGGGAAATTCCCCGCAATCGAACGTTTTCCATTTGAAACGGCACGATACCGACCCAGGCCGAATGGTCGTAGGTCTCCACGATAAGTCCAGGCGGCAGTGTTTCCTGAATCAATTTGGGAGGAAAGCGCCAATGCAAAAAGAGCAAGTCGCGCCAGCGCTGTGTCATCAAAGGAATATTGCGCATGTTTTAACCAGTAAGCATGGTGAGACCGTAGTCGAATCTTTGGGAGACAAGTTTTGGACACCCATCATACTTTTTCTGTGATTCGGGCTAAAATTTTGGCCTATTCATGACCGAGCAACATAGCAAATGGGAACCTTTTCTGTGTTTTTGGCTAAAAAGGCGAGGATATTTCGCAAAACTATGGGTGTCCAAAATTTTCTGTCCAAAGTTTTAGGTCAGTAAGAAGGCTGCCGAACTCGAAGCGGCAAGGAAGTAATTTGATTCGGTATTGCAGACGACCCTGTGGCGACTTTTGATTTCCGGCGAGATGCGTGCGTGGCCTCCTCTTCAGCTCCTGTTCGCCCTGCTTTTCCTGGGTGGATCTGCATTCGCCCTGACTCTGCTTATCGGAGGGCGCGATGCTCGCGTGCCCACGGCCACAGTCATTGAGGGGAGGACGGCAGCCCCGCAAACGAAGCCCGCCGGGGAGTCGCCTTCCGGGTCCGTTGAGCTCACCGTCCAGACGACCGCCCCGGTCCGCCTTGAGGAGGTCCGGTGGGGGGAGACCGGGTTGCCCGTACCCGGCGAATCCGTCCAAAGCTGGCAAATCAGCGAATTGGCATCGGGGCCGGGTCCGCTGCGGATCGGTGGTGTCACCTCACCGGAATCCCTTCCTCTTGCCATCCGGGTCGAGGTCGAAGGTCCCGACGCGCCGACGGTCCGCCACCTCCACTGGGTGAAAACCTCCCCGTTTCGCCTTGTGATTCACCCTTCATCCTCGCGGGATTCCGAATGAACACTGGAGAAACCAAGAAGCTGCACGTCGAGGATCTGCACGTTCATTTCAACCAGATCTGCGCCCTCCGCGATGTGACCTTCTCCCTGCCGGAAGGTCAGGCGATGGCAATCGTAGGCCGAAACGGTGCTGGCAAGAGCACCCTGTTAAAATCGCTCGCCGGTCTCATTCCCAACGCTTCTGGAACCGTAACCTGGGATGGACAGCCCCTCGGGAAACGGCTGAAGCGGAAACTCCTGGCTTACCTGCCCCAGCGCGAGGAGATTGACTGGAGCTTTCCGATCACGGTCCGGGGCTTGGTCGACATGGGTCTCTACCCTCAAATCGGTGCCTTCCGGCGCTTCTCGCGCTCCCACCGCGAGGCCACCGAAAGTGCCATCGCCAAAATGGGGCTGAAGGGACTCGAACAACGCCGGATCGCTGAACTCTCGGGCGGACAGCAACAAAGAGCCTTTTTGGCCCGGGCGATTGCCGGAGGTGCCCGCATCCTCCTGCTCGATGAGCCGTTTGCCGGTCTCGATACAGAGGCCTCCCGCAATCTTTCGCAGCTGATCCGTTCCCTCACTGGCGAAGGTGCCATGGTCCTCGCCTCCCACCACGATCTGCGATCGATCCCCGAGACCTTCGGGCTGACCCTCCTCCTGCGCACCCGACAACTCGCCTTTGGCCCCTCCCCAGAGGTGCTCACAAGCGAGAGAATTCAGGCGGCATACGAGTGAAGCACTGATTGATCTCGACGGCGAAAGCTGGCGCGAAGACGCCAAGGCCCTCGGAACAGTCACGAACAACCTCGGGTTGCCGCTCGCCCTCAAGCGCTCCCGGTCCGGTAACGGGGGGCATCTCTGGTTCTTCTTCCAAGAGGCGATCCGGGCCGCTCTGGCCCGAAAGTTCGGAACGCACCTGTTGACCGAGGCTGCAACTGAAGTTCACCGTGAGCTCGGGCCTGGCCTGTTAGAATCTGTTTACGAGGCGGCGCTTGCCTATGAGCTGAAGCAAATGGGACTCCACGTAGAACGCCAAGTGCCTGTTTCCCTCAACTATAAAGGCATTCATTTTGATGAAGGCTTTCGAGCCGACTTACTCTCGACTCCGTCCTCGACACTCTCCACACCACAATGGACTTTCTCCAGCGGCGGAACACGAAATGAGTCCCGAGGGGGAACCTTCGGCGCACAAGCATTTGAACTCCTCGGATGACGGTAGTATCTTGTAACAGTTTTTCTTTCGTAGTCGGACCGGCTCTGGACCTTCGTAGCCTTGGCGAAGTCGGTTGCCGTCCGATCCCTTTCGGCTCAATCATCGCTTTGGGTGCCGGGGGCCTACGCTTTGATACGAAATTGATTTTCGTTACAAGACAGTAGTGCATGGCTCCTCTCCAGGAAGGACTCGGCGATTTCGGCTATGAATCATTGTCCGCTCCCGCCCTGCGGACTCCTCTCAGGATCAGTAACCCAGTGAGGAAGAAAACGGGAATGACTCCGAGGGCCAGTCGCTGGCTTCCGAGCCATGCCGTCAGCCCCGCCACGAGGAGCGGACCGCCAAATGATGTCGATTTTGCTGCCAGGGCGTAGACTCCGAACATTTGCGTCCGCAGAGGGTCCGGTACCAGGTGGGAAAAATAGGAACGGCTCGATGATTGGACTGGCCCGACGAACACCCCCAGCAGGGTACCAAATATCCAGAAGTGAAGTTCGCCGGGTGCGACGAGGATCAGTGTGGAGAACAATGTCAGGCCGACGAGGGAAATCAGCACGGTCTTACGGCTTCCGATCCGGTCGTCGACGCCTGAGAAAAACCAGGCACCCAATGCGGCACTGATATTGAGGGTGATGCCGAATACCAGAATCCGGCTCTCGTCCATGCCAAAAGTGCCCGCCGCGTAGACGCCGCCTAGTGCGAAAACTGTGGCCAGCCCGTCCATGTAAAAGGCCCGGGCAATGAGAAAACGGACGATGTTGGAATATTTCCGCACTTCGACGATGGATTGGCGGAGGCGGCCCATCCCCTCGCGGATCGCTTGTCGTCTCGAAATCCCGAACGATTCCCGATCCGGGGTGAGGAAGACAAACGGAAGCATGAATACGAGGAACCACGCCGATACGAACGGAAAGGAGATCCTGACGTGACGGGCGTTATCGCCGTCCAGGTCGAACAATGCCCGTTCGTGAATGAACAAAAAAAGCACTGCGGCCAGGCAACATACTCCGCCTGCGTAGCCCAAGGCCCAGGCTCGTCCGGACCACTTTCCGTATTCCCGCCGCGGAGCGATGTCGGCCAGCATCGCATTATAGAAGATGATGGCCATTTGAACCCCGAAAGCGGAGACGGCCAGCAAGGCCAGGGCCGTTCCATAGTCATTCGCCTCCGGGGTCACCCACCACATGCAACCGGTTCCGAGCACGCACAACAGGGAGAAGCCCGCGACGTAGGGCTTTCGTCTGCCGGCGCGGTCCACCACCGCCCCCAGCACCGGACCGCAAATGCCGACGCAAAAGCCGGTTGCCCCGATGGTCAGGCTCCAGTCGGTTGTCGCCCGCTCGGGATCCTCGGCGATGCGATTGATGAAATAGGCCGAAAAGACGAAGGTCTGGATGACCGTCGCGTAGGATTGATTCGCCCAGTCGTAAAGTGCCCATGCCCACAGACCCGCTTTTCCGCTGCGTTTCTGGCCGTCAGTCATTTTCATTCGCATCCTTGGCCAGGGCAGCGACACGTTCGCGGAGGGCTTCCGCGATTTCCGTGGCTTCGGCCTCTTCCACCTTTTCTACGAGGTCCGAGGCCCGGCAGGGTTCGCCGAAGGTAACGCGCACCCGCCCCCGCCGGGGCCATTTCGCCCCTCTCGGCAGGGACTCGCGGGTGCCCTCCAGATGAACCGGTACCACCGGAACGTCGCGATGAGCCAGCACCACCCCGATCCCGGCCTGGAAGTTGCCCAGCGTCCCATCGCTCGACACGCGGCCCTCGGGAAACCAGACGAGCGGATGCCCGCGATCCAGCAGGAGGGCGACGAAAGCAAGGCTCCGCCGGGGGGAACGACGCGCGTCCACCGGCACGACCTGGGCGAGGCGGCTAAGACCCCGAACGAAAGGGTTCGCGAACATGACGGTGATCCCGCCCGCCCAAAAGAACCTCTCCGCCCGCCGGTATCTCATCGCCAGACCAACACAGGGAGCGTCGAGGTAGCTGACATGGTTCGGGGTGAGCAGGCAGGGTCCGTTCGGTAAATGGTCCAGCCCGCGCGCCTCAATTCGGAGGGTGGCACGCTGCCAGAGGACGATTATCCCGTACGCGCACCGGGCCAGAATCGCCCTCGCCACGCCCCGTCTCCGCGCCAAGGCCAAGTCTTTCTTGTCGAGCATCGACTCGGGATCCTCCAATGGGCGGCTCTCCTCGCCTTTCGCAGTGACCTTTTCGCCTTCCGAAACCGCTTCGAGCAAATCCCGAACCCGCGAAACCCGTCCGATCAATTCCTCGTTCAATTGCAGGCCCACCTCCGATTCGATGCGAACGGAGAGTTCGACCCATTCCAACGAGTCGATCCCGAGATCCATCTCCAGGTGGGCGTCGGGACTCACCGGGCGCTCACGGTAGCGCGCGCAGAGCAGATCCCAGATTCCGCGCGCTTCCGGTGCCTCCAGCAGGGCGCGGTCTTCGACGGACCACTCTTCCGGATCCAGCGGCTTTTCGGCTTGCACAGCCTCCCCCGATTCTCCGGAGCGAGCGGATTCGAATGCCTTCTCCAATTCCCGCCGCCGGAGTTTGCCGAGCCGCGTCCGGGCAAGCGACCGCGAGGTGAACTCGACCCGTGCCAGATGTTGGTAGGAGGGCAATGACCCGCCCCGGTCTTTCAGGGCATTTCGGATGCGCTTCTTCGACTCCTCCACTCCGTGTTCCCGAATCGCCTCGTCGGCAGGGACGACCAGCGCAGCCAACTTTCCCTTGTCCTCAAGAATTCCGATCTCGCCGACCCCTTCCGCCTCGGCGTAGATCTCCTCCAGCTTTTCCGGATCAACGTTCTCGCCGCCCTGCAATGCAATGCGTGTAGAGAGGCGACCCTCCAGGTGGACGTAGCCAGCGTCGTCGATGCGCGCGATGTCCCCGGTGCGGAAGAAACCGTCCTCCGTGAAAATCTCGTCCCTGTTTTCGGCATCCCCGAAATAGCCCGCAAAGACGTTCGGCCCCTTTGCCAGCAATTCACCCCGTCTGTCGTCGCGTGTTTCGCCTTCCGGCAGGGCGTTCGGATCGGTTTTCAGCTCCACCCCTTCGATGGCCCGGCCCACTGATCCGGGCGGACCCTTTCCGGGAAGCCTCACGGTCAGGAGCGGGGAGGTCTCTGTCAAACCATAGCCGATGGCCACCCTCCACCCGATGGTTTCGAGCTTTCGTGCCAAGTGGGGATCCAAGGGCGAGCCTCCGGAGGCGAGCATCCGCAGCCGGGGGGCGGCCTTGCGGCGTAGAGGGGCAAAAAGCGGGCGACCGAGTGGAAGACCGATTCGCCCGGCGGTAGCCGCTAGCCGGAGCAAGAGGTCGAAGCAGACTGCTCCTGCGGGGATCCGGGTGAAGCGGTCGCGCAGAGCCTGCCAAAAGGCCTGGTAGAGTCGGGGGACTCCGATCGTAAGGGTCGGCTCGCCTTTTCGCAGGGCAAGTGCCAGCGAGGAACCGGTAAGGCTCTCGGGCAGGATCAACGGGTGCCCCAGCGCCATGGGTGCCAACAAACCAATTACAAAGGGATAAACATGGTGGAGGGGCAGCGGCAGGAGAAATCGTTCATCGGCCCGGATCAGCCCGACCTGGGCCACCGCTTCCAACTGAAAGCGAAGATTCCGGTGGGTGAGCGGCACCCCCTTGGCCCGGCCGGTCGTGCCCGAAGTATAGAAAATTACCGCCGTCTCGCCGGGATCCGGCTCCGGAGATCTTTCCCCCTCGTCGCGAAAAAGATCCCCCCAATGGCCTACATCCTCGCCGTCCCTGTCGATCGAATACAGGTCCGGCTCGGCGCTCCCGGTATCCAGCTGTCGAACCCGGTCAGCCAGGTCCCTCGTTGTCAGGATGAGTCTTGGCCTGCAATCATCGAGAATGTCAGCGAGTTCAGCATCCGGCAGTTGCGTGTCGAGCGGCACGATCCGCCTCCCCGCACGCAGGATGCCTAGGGCAGCCAGGACCGAGTCGGGCGAAGTGGGTGCCAGCAGGCCGATTGGTGCGGTTTCGTCCGCGTCGCCCGGCCCGGTTTCGACCCGCAGACCGTTTGCCAGGCTCCGCGAACGCGAGTCCATCTCGGCAAAAGTAATCGCCTCGGAGCCGTCCTCGCGCACCTGCAGGACCGCCAGATCATCGACGCGTTTTCTGGGCAATTCCCGGAGGTTGTCGGGGATCAAATCGGATTGCTTTCGGGACATGGTTCAATCGCTTCGCCTTACTCCAGCGAGCACCATACCAAAACCCTTGAACTCGGGAAATCCCATCTATAGAGGGTAGGGGGCAGCAAGGTGCTGAATCAGAAACCGACAATTTGCACTACGCGCCGCTCCGAAGCTTGCAAGTTGCATGGTCTGTTCGACTCGCGACCATCAAAGCTGCTTTCGACCCTGCGACTTGGCTCAGGGAGAGCTGCCGTTGCCCGCAGAAAGATTGTCCGCAGTGACCCCGAGAATGGCTTGTTCCTCGCTACCCTGGGAATTCTTTTTTGCGGGTATGGGGAGGCCGTGGGGGCGGTCGGCTGGCCCGGAAGGGGCTTGGAAAGAATCTGTTCAGCTAATAGCCATTCCGATATGGGTGTAACCGCAAGTGCGGTGAGTGGGAGGGGCTTTATGCCCCGATTTCCGGCGGTGAGTGGGAGGGGCTTTATGCCCCGATTTCCGGCGGTGAGTGGGAGGAATGGGCACTAGTTTCAGAGATCCTGACTCCTGGTAATCAAGAAAGCGTGATTTATTGTCCGAG
>CAZWFJ010000215.1:0-7252 GCA_964633135.1 uncultured Puniceicoccaceae bacterium
CGCACCCCATGGAGGGGGCCGATTGGGGCGGGCTGGCCGTGGGGGCGGGTCTGCGGAAGGAGGTAATTCAGTAATTGGCGTTGTTATTGGATGATCTCCCGGCGGTTTGCATCCATGGGCGAAATTCCCGATTTCGAGGAAAATTTTAAACCAGACACAAAATATTACGCTTAATGTTGATATTTCGATTGGAGGCTTGTCTGTGGTGAATGATAGTATGAAAAATACCAATAATAGTTCCTGTTACCATATGAGTCTTCGCGGCGATTCGAATTAGTTACGGTGGTTGCTTGATCTGCATATCCCCGAAACTGGTTTGGCCTGCTGGTGGCGAAGAGAATGCTGGCTGGCAGGGGGGCGACGAGAGAGGTGATGAAGATTCTTCAGAAGCTCCAGGAAATCGTTGGCTTGGCTATTGAGAAAGCGGCCGGATGGGGTCAGGAAGCTTCTTGCAGCAGTTGTGAAAATGGTTTCTCCAATTTCTCCTCGACCCGGAGGCCTTTATGGAAATCGGAGAGGATGGGTTCGACCTCGGTGAGAATTTCGGCACCGTTGTTGTTTCCGTCGGAGATAAAGTCGTTGTGAAAGTCCTTCATGGATCTTTTTTCGAGGGGAAAGCCTGGCTGGAAGCGGGTTTCTTCCTGACGGTCGTCCTCGTCTGGTTTAATCTCTCGAATCCAACCTCTTGATGCTAATCGGGTCAGGCAGTTATTCATGAGCTGGCCGGGTGCCCGCAGATGATTGGCGATTTCGGTTGTGGTGGGGGGGCTTTGACAAAGGGTAAAGCGGCGGGCGATAAAAAGGAAGCATGCGAGAGCGAGTGACTCTCTTGTTTTGGGGCTTATGTCGCTCCACGCGGATTCGTTGGTGAGATTATTGGCATTCTGGACTGAGTAGGCAACCTCGCATGAAATGAGTACGATGAGCCAGAAAAGGTACAGGCCAAACATGAGTACGGGGATGATGCCGACGGAGCCGTAGAGGCTTTGCTCGCGGATGACCTTATGAACATAGAGAAAAGAGAGGGAGTGATTCACGATCATCAGGAATGCACCGACAACCCCACCGATGAAGGCCGCCTTCCAGTGGACGGATGTGTGGGGAAAGAAGCGATTAAAAACCGCGAGGACCAATGTCAGGAGGGAAAAGGAGATCAGGGGACCCGCCCACCAATTGATATCTTCATATTCGAGTCCGGGGACCAGCTGGTTGAATCGGTTGACGATGGTCGAGGCGGAAAGGACGGTAACGGCAGTGATGCTAAGGACGGCACCCAAGCTGGTAATGGTCCAGTAAGAGATGATTCGCTGTGCCCAGGACCGGCCCCGTCGCACGCCCCATATTCCGTTGAAAGCTTTCTCAATGGAGGTGATCAGCTGGATGACGATAACAATCAGGGCGATGGACCCGATGACGCCAACCGCACCAGACTGGGCACTTTTTACAATCTGATCCACAAATTGAACGACGGCAGGATTCAGGGCCTCTTTTGTTTCGCTGGGGGCGATGGTCCCGGAATCGTCTGATGGATCGGTCTCTTGTGGGGAAGTGGCGGATTCGGCGTCCGGGGTGTCTGCTTTTTCTGAAGCGTCACCTTCCCACTCTGAGACGGGCGGGGCGACAAAAACGAGAGCTTGTCCCAGTTTCTCGACAATAATGTTCTCGCGATCCTCCCCCTGGATAAGAAAGCTTGAGATCATGATCCCGATGGCGAGGAGGGGGCCGAGGCCGATCAGGGAGTAGTAGCTAAGAGCGGCGGCCTGGCTGAAAAGTTTGTTTCCGTTGATCCCCCGCCAGACGATGATCAGGATACGCAGAAGGGCAAAGGAGCGGGCCCTGCGTCCGGTTTCCTCCAGTGCGCCCCGAGACCAGATTTCTCGGCTCATCAAAGAGGTGGCGGTGTTCAGGGCACGTCGGAGCTTTGGAACAAATCCTTTATCTTCTGGTTTTTCCGTCATTGGCAGCAATCTTCTAATGATGGGCGAATCGGGAAGAAATCTAATTGTCTACAGGCTGACTCCCTGGAACCAAACCAGCCAAACCAAGGCACCCCCTCCCGCGAGGGCAAGGGTGGAGAAGAAAAATGTTGCGAAGAACCGCACGCAAAGTGTTGCCGCGAAGACGCCGACATGGAGGGCGGAGGCTGCGTAGACGGCGAGCCATTCCTGGCGGGAGTAGAAAAGGAAAAAGAAGAAACCCAGCCCGATGGCGCAACGGAAGCGCAGAAGAGGGAAGAGTCCGGTATGGCCCAGGCCGATTCCGATCGCGAGGAAAAGATCGGCGAGGGCGAAGAGGAGAATCCCGTTTTGGGTCAGCAAGTCGATTGAATAGTTTCCGCTCTTGAACATCTCGAAAATCGCCTCCCAGGATGGCTGGACCACGACGGAGATGGAGAGGAGCAGTGCGAGCACCACCGAGGGGAGGAGAGTGGCGACAGCCAGGGCGCGCGAACGTTTCAGATGCCGGATGTGGCGCGTCTGCTCGGTCTTGCCTTCGGCGGCTGCGAGCATTTGACCGATATTGCCGGATTCGTCCTCGGGCTTAGAAATCGCTGCTTTGGTTCTGGCTTTGGGCTTTATTTCTGTTGCTTTTAAGGAATCGGCACCGGGCGGGGTGGGGTTCGATTTTGATTTTGCCTCGGTTCCGGTGGGGGCGGGCGTATTGGGGAGCCGCAGTTTGAGTTTTTGTCTGGCGGCTGGCTTGATCTGCTCCCAGAGGTCGGGATTCTCCGAAAAGGGCGCGAAGTCTTCCATCCCCTCCTCGCAGTAGAGGGTCTCTATTTGAATCAGCTCCGAGGCAGCCAGATCCCGGAGTTGCTCCTGGGTGAAAGGGCCATCTGCGTTTTCAGAGTCGGGAGATCGGACGTAATATTCGTTCATTCTGCTGGATTAAAACGTAAAAACGGAAACTCAGAGGGTATTTTCCCGCCACTGTAGTTTGGTGCGTACGGTTGAAAAGTGGGAGTAGTTGCTCCCGTGGATCAGGGTTATGGTTTGCTCAGGTGCCCGGATAATCAGCGGAAACGGGGTCGACTCGTCAAAGGTTTGGTGACCATCGAGAGTGACTTGCGGGCAGCAGCTATCGGGGGTGGCGGTGACGCTTATCTCGGTGTCCGTAGACAGAATCACACTTCGGTTGCTCAGGGTATGTGGGCAAATCGGGGTCATGGTGATTCCGGGGACGCTTGGATGAACAATGGGACCGCCTGCGGAAAGGTTGTAAGCGGTGGAGCCTGTTGGGGTGGAGAAGATGAGTCCATCGCAGGCGAATTCGTTAACAAAGTCATTGTTTGCGTAGACTTCGAGCATCATCAGGCGGGAGGAAGTGGTTTGCTTCACGACGACGTCATTCAGGCAGACCCGTCGCTCCCCTGTGGGGACGACCGCTTCCAGGACAGCGCGTTCCTCGACCTCGTAGTTTCCGGCGAGGATTCCCCCAAACTCCCGGGAAATACTGTCGGGAGGAAACGTCACCAGGAAGCCGAGTTTTCCTAGATTCACGCCGAGCACCTTGACTCCGAACTCGACGGCTTGGGGGACAACGCCGAGAAAGGTTCCATCGCCTCCGATAACGCAGACGGCGTCGCAGGCCTTCAGAAAGTCTCTGGGGAGCGGATGATCGGTGGTGGATTTTATCTCGATAGCGTGATCGCGACCGATCTTCATCAATTGTTCCGCGATATCGAGGGCACCCGACTTCTGTCGGTTTACAACCAAAGCGACTTTGCGTAAGGGTTCCACGAAAGGCATCCTTAGCACTGTACCTCCTGCAGAGGAAGAAAATTTCGGAAGATGTTGTGCGAGGGGGAAAAGGCGACAATGCTTGGGGGATTGTGAGAACAGCGGGGGCGAAGCGTGAGATATCGGGATTCTGGGGAAACGACGTGGAAGAATTTCTTGCGTGGGTCCAGTTGGAGAGGGGGCTATCGCCGAACACGGTCGGAAGCTACGAAAATGACCTTGCTCAGTTTGGGGGGTTCCTGGAGGAAATATCCTGCCAGTCGTGGGACGATGTAGACGAGGGTGCGACGGGGCATTTTTTGGAGTTTCTGACCAAAGCGGGTTTGGAGACGGCCACCCTGGCGCGGAAATTATCGGCCTTACGGAGTTTTTCCGCCTTCCGGGAGCGAGAAAAGGGGGCTGCCAGCCTGACGGAATTGGTTCGCGGCCCGCATACTCTGCGAAAGGTGCCGACGAGCTTGACGATCGAGGAAACCTCTCGCCTCCTGCAAGCACCTCCAGGGGCATCCCCGCATGGTCTCAGGGATCGGGCGATCATGGAGCTTCTCTATGGTTCCGGTCTGCGGGTGAGTGAGCTGACGGTGCTACTGCTTCAGTCTGTGGATGTTGAGAATCGGTTTGTCCGGGTGTTTGGAAAGGGGTCCAAGGAGCGGCTCGTCCCCATGGGGGGCAGTGCGTTGAAAGCGTTGCGGGATTATCTCCACGTCGGGCGTCCGCATTTGGTCAAAGCCAAAACGGGCAGTGAGGTTTTTATCAGCCAGTGGGGCAGGCCGATTTCGCGCAAAACGGTTTGGCATCTGATCAAAGTTCATGCGGAGAGGGCGGGACTGTCGAAAGAGGTCAAGCCGCACACACTGCGGCACTCCTTTGCGACGCACCTGTTGGAGGGAGGAGCGGATCTGCGGGTTATCCAGGAGATGCTCGGTCATGCGGACATCGCGACGACACAGATTTACACGAAGGTTGATGGCGAGCGTTTGCTGGACGAGCACGCTCGCTATCATCCGCGAAACCGCAGCGAGACTTGACCCCTAGTATCTTGTAACAAAATCAATTTCGTATCAAAGCGTAGTCGGGTGGCCTTGGCCCCCGGCACCCAAAGCGATGATTGAGCCGAAAGGGATCGGACGGCAAGCCGGTCCGACTACGAAAGAAAAACTGTTACAAGATACTAGTCTGCCGGGAAACCGAACAGGGATTTCGCGTTCTTGTAGAAAATCCGGTCTTCGCACTCGTTGCCGAGGTCCTGGGCCTGAATATCGTGAAGAAAGCGAGACCAGCCGGGTTCATTGTCGAGTCGCGGGTAAAGGCGGAGGGGGAAATCGGATCCGAAAAGGATCTTTTCGGCACCCAGTGCGTTCCGGGCGATGGAAAAAATCCGGGAATCGTAGAGGAACGGGCTGGCGGAGCAGTCGTAGTAGACGTTGCGAAACAATTTGCGTACGTAAGGGTTCAGTTCACTGAGAAAAAGTCCTCCGCCCCAGTGGGAGAGAATAATTTTCAAGTTGGGATGTTGGGCGACAAAAGCTTCCAGTTCCTCGAAAGGAGTGGTGATCCGTCCGGGATGGGGGCGTCCGGCGGGTTCGGTTACATGGAAATTAAAGACGAGTCCGGTCTTGGCGGCCCGCTCGGCGAGATCATTCCAGAACGGGTCGTCCAGGCGGGAGTTCTGGACCCTGGGCAAAAGCTCGCCGAAACCGGAGAAGCGATTCTCCAGAGCCCACTCGATCCGATCGGCGGGGGAGGGACCCTGGGGATGAACGGAGGCGAGGGCGCGGAAGTGCTCGGGGAATTCGCGCAGCCAGCGGGCCATCTCCGCATTGTGGAGATCGCACGAAGCGGGATTCTCCCAGTACCAACCGAGAAGAACGGCAGCGGTAATTCCGTCACGATTCATGCTTTGCACGAAAGCGGCTTGATTAACCCAGCCCTGGAGCGAAATTTTTCCTTCGGATGGGATCACCAGTTTCGCCCAATGGGCTTCCCCCTGCCGAGCGGCCCAACCAGCCGGATCGGCCACTGCAGAGGCCGGAAAAGCGTGGGTATGAGCGTCGATGATGGGTGTTTTTCGCGGCATTTTATCTCTTGGATGAGCAAATTTACTTGGTTGCGCAATTCATGTCGTTTGGTTTTCACTCTCTAGCATGTTGGAAAGTTTACGGCAAGGAGTTCACGAAGCGACGATGCAATTGGTCGAAAACGGCCTCGTTGACTATTTTCGCGGAAGCATCAGTGCGTTTGACCAGCGCAGGGGTTTGGTGATCTCCAAGCCCAGGGGTGTGGATTACGGAAGTCTGACTCCGGAGAGCTACCTCGTAGTCTCGGCGCGGACGGGTCAGGTCGTCGAGGGGCTGGGGATGCCTGCGACCGGTATTGATGCCCATCTCATGCTCTATCGGAATCTGCCGGACGTGCGGGCTGTTGTCGGGACCCACTCGAAATACGCAACGATGTGGGCCCAGGCCGGGCGAAGCATTCCCTGTCTTGGAGTGGCCCATGCGGACTTTTTTCAAGGGGAAATCCCGATCACTTCTCCCAGTCACGAGGAAATCGATGAAGGGAGCTACTACGAGAAGGTGGGGGAGCGGATTGTGGGCCACTACGAGGAGACCGATGAGGACCCGAGCCTCGTCCCGGCGATTCTGGTGGATCGCCTTGGTCCTGTTACCTGGGGGGGGTCTCCAATGGATGCGGTTCACAACGCGGTTTATGTCGAGATTCTTGCCGAACTCGCCTACGGGACACTGGTCCTGAACCCGACTTTGGAGGCACTGCCGGACTGCGACATCAGGCGGCATTTCTCGATCATGCGCAAGAGGGGGATTGTGCCATCGAACCGAATACGGGGGCGGCATATTGAGAGACGGTAACCGTTTTTCTCCGGGGGGTTCCTGTACCTTGTGACCGTGCCCAAGTATGGTGAAGGAGGCGGTGGTGGGGCAACTCGCAAAAGGCGGGCGGTGATTGGTCGACAATCTGGAGGTTTCCTCCTTCATCGAACCGGTTCTCACCACCGTGGATCAGAACATAGGGAGCTTGATGGAGACGACTGCGGACGAACTCATTCAGTGGATGGAAAATGGGAAAGTTCCTCCGCGCCAGGTATTCTTGGAAACGGGACTGCGGGTGCGCCAATCGCACCACCTGATTTAATTTTCCGTGATTTACGGAAGTAGCTCGTCGAAAGCAGCCTTGCCCGGGAGAGGCGGAAGGGGGTGCGTTCCGGGCGGACGCGACCGGGTTGCCGCATTGCTGCCGCACGGACTTCTCTGGTGGGCGCTGAAGCAACCCACCCACTGTGAGGCTATGGAGGTCAAGAGCAGCCGACCTACTGTGGGGCATGGCTTCAGCCTTGCCCGGGAGAGGCGGAGGGGGTGCGTTCCGGGCGGACGCGACCGGGTTGCCGCATTGCTGCCGCACGGACTTCTCTGGTGGGCGCTGAAGCAACCCACCCACTGTGAGGCTATGGAGGTCAAGAGCAGCCGACCTACTGTGGGGCATGGCTTCAGCCT
>CAZWFJ010000216.1:0-7182 GCA_964633135.1 uncultured Puniceicoccaceae bacterium
CTCAAAAACCCATGCCACGTAGCCGATGGCCAGGCGGTATACGTCGAGCTTTTCGCCTGCCTGTCGGCAGACAGGTGTCCTAAGGCCATGTTTTCTCGACTTCGATCCCGATCCCGATTTGGATTTCGATTTGGATTTCGATTTGGATTATTTTCTTTCCCAACATGGTAAACGCACGCGGGTTGCCTAACAAAAAATTGAGTAAATATCCAAGCTTATTTCCGGACAGGCGCAGATAGGTCTGAGTTTGTTCCTATCGTATTTTCATCCATCCTCTAAAGCCTCTGCGCCTCTGCGCCTCTGCGCGAGACTAAATTCTCCAAATGTCTAGCCCCTAGCCATGTTTCATGCTCAAAATGACGGTATTTATTACTGTTGAAAAAATTTGTCATGCACCCACGCACGCGGTTCCTCGGATCCTGGGCTTGCGGGGAAGCTTGTGTCCATTGTAATCGATTCGCGGCCCCTCGGGTGACGATTTTGCCAAAATCTCTGCTCCAGGGAAGAATTTTGTGGCCATTCTGCAGATATTCGCGACGATGCCCCTCCATTAAGCTTGGTGAAAAATGCTAGAAGGTCCTTTACTACTTATCGCCGTAGCGGAAAGTTTCCTCCAGCCGTCCGGCCCTGTCGCCGAGGCGCAATTGGACCATTTCAACTTCGTCTTTCTCCTCACACTGCTGGCCATCGTGCCCGCCCTGGTGGCCGTCCCTCTCATCCTGTGGCGTTATCGGCGGGGTAATCCGAAGGCGAAGTATCGCCCGACATGGGACTCCAGCCCGTTTCTGGAGGGCTTGATGTGGGGAATTCCGGTTCTGGTCGTCACGCTGATGGGCGTTAGCCTCTGGCACATGACCTTCCGGCTGGATCCCTACCGCGAGCTGGGCAAGGACCCACTGGAGATCAAAGTCATCGGGCTGGACTGGAAGTGGCTCTTTATTTACCCGGATGAAGGCGTCGCCCTGGTAGACGAACTGATTGTCCCGGAGGGGCGTGCCGTGGAACTCTCGCTGACCACGGACACGGTGATGCAGAGCCTGCGGATCTCGGCGATCGTCGGCCAAATCTACGCCATGCCGGCGATGACCACTAAATTGAACTTCATTGCCACGAAGGAAGGCGAATCTCGCGGGATGAACACCCAGTTTACCGGTGCCGGATTTTGGAAACAGAAATTCCTGGTGCATTCGGTATCCGAGGAAGCCTACCAACAGCGCATGGAAAAGGCCCGCGCGAGCGACTTGGAGCTGAACGCCGAAACCTACGCAGTTCTGGCGACGCAAGGCACCTCCGAGGAAGCCAGAAAACCGCTTGGAATCGCCGGGAGCGAGGGTCCGATCGAGATGGTTCTAGGCGACCCCACCCTCTTCGAGCGCGTTCTGGCCCGCTACCACACCGGTGAGCCTTTGACCCCCGAAACGCAACCGGGGAGTCCACTTTACGATCCGAGCCAGGCCTTGCTACCTCCGGCCTCGGCGAATTCCTCTCCGATGAAAATGACCGATGGTTGATCCACTTTTTGGCAAGCTTACCTGGGATTCGATTATCCTCGTCCAGGAGTTCGAGGACCCGAATCTCAATACCCTGATCACGTCCGGTGCGGCCGCAATGATCCCGGTCGGGGGCCTGGCAATCGCCATCCTCCTCTGGTGGACCAAGTGGTGGAAGCCCGTGCTGGAGTGGGTCACGAGCGTCGATCACAAGAAGATCGGGGCGATGTATATCATTTTCGCGGTGATCATGTTCTTCCGGGGAGTGGTCGAGGGAGTGCTGATGCGGGTTCACCAGGCCTCCGCCCTCGACGGCGGCTTCCTCTCCGCCGACCACTTCAACCAGCTCTTCACTACCCACGGCACGAACATGATCTTTTTCGTAGCGATGCCGTTCCTGATCGGCCTGATCAATATCGCCGTTCCACTGCAGATCGGTGCTCGCGACGTCGCTTATCCCAAGGTCAATCAGATCAGTCTGGGCCTCACGGGGGCGGGCGGGTTCCTGATTATGATTTCCCTCCTGATCGGCGAATTCGCCACCGGCGGCTGGACAGGCTACCCCTCCTATAACGGCAGGCTGATCAACCCCGGAGTCGGCCCGGATTACTGGATACTCTCCATCGGCCTGGCGGGAATCGGCTCAACCCTCACAGGCGTGAACTTTGCCGTTACCATCTACAAAATGAGGACCAGGGGCATGACGTTTATGCGCATGCCACTGTTTACATGGACCGCCTTGTGTACCTCGATCCTTCTGGTGCTGGCCATGCCACCCTTGACGGCCTCCTGTATTATGCTCGGGCTGGATCGCTACCTGGATTTTCACTTTTTCACGAATGACCAGGGAGGAAACCTGATGAACTTCATCAACCTCTTCTGGATGTTCGGCCACCCGGAGGTGTACATCCTCATCCTGCCCGCCTTTGGTGTGATGTCCGAGATCGCCGCCACCTACTCGGCCAAGCGGCTCTACGGGTACACCAGTATCGTCGCCGCGACGATGTGCATCGCCGTCCTTTCCTTTATGGTCTGGCTGCACCACTTCTTCACGATGGGCCAGTCGACGACCGTCAACGCTGCCTTTGGCGTCGCCACTCTGCTGATCGCCATCCCCACTGGGGTGAAGGTCTATGATTGGCTGGCGACACTCTGGGGCGGACGTATCCGGTTCACCACGCCGATGATTTATCTCTCGGGCTTCTTTGTCCTCTTTGTCATCGGCGGCTTCAGTGGAGTGGTCCTGGCCAATCCCACCCTCGATTACCAGCTGCACAACAGTCTCTTCCTGGTCGCCCATTTCCACAACGTGATCATTCCAGGAACCCTTTTCGGGATTCTCGCCGGCATTCACTACTGGTTCCCTAAGATGTTTGGCTTCCGACTGCTGGAGAGCTACGGACGGGCAACCGCCTTCCTGTGGATCTTCGGGTTCTGCTTCACCTTTCTGCCACTCTACCCCCTGGGCCTGATGGGCATGACCCGGCGCACCGTCGATTACGCGGATCCAGCCTACGTTCCCCTGATGATTACCTCGGGAATCGGTTCCCTTTTCCTCAGCCTCGCCTTCGTTTTTCTGCTCCTCACCTTTTGGCGCAGCATCGTCCACCGCAAGCGGCTGGCCGCGCCAATGGGCGATCCCTGGGACGGTCGCACCCTGGAATGGTGGACGTCCTCCCCGCCACCGGAGTGGAATTTTGCCGTCCTCCCCGAGGTCCATTCGCGCGACGCCTTTACCGCTGCCAAAGAGCAGGGCAACGCTTACGCCCCCATTGAAAAATACGAGGACATCCGCATGCCGACGAATACCTTCTACGGCTTGATTATCGCCGGCTTTGCCTCTGCTCTCGGTTTTGCACTGGTCTGGTACATCTGGTGGTTGGCGATCGCCAGCCTTCTCGGATGCGTCGTCACCATGATCGTCTACGGGTTCCTTCCCCAGCGAGAGCAAATCATCCCCGCCGAAGAGGTGAAGCGAGTCGATGAAGCCTGGCGGACAAAGGCTCGCGCGATGCAGGGAGTCACCCGTGATGAGGAGGACCGCGAAACCAACCAGGGCCTCGCCAAACCCGATATCCTACCTTCCTCGACATGAGTTCCACTTACACCAAACCACTGCACCCGGGCCTGAATCTCGGCGAAGAGCACGGCGACGATCACCTCGAGGCCGAGATCACCATCTTCGGCTTCTGGGTGTTCATGATGAGTGACCTCGTCACCTTCGGCATGTTCTTCGCCATCTACGCATCCAGTGCCACCGCCTTTGCCGGTGGCCCCGGACCCCGGGAGCTGTTCGACCTCGGCAGCGTCGCATGGCAGACCGCCTTCCTCCTGCTGTCGAGCCTCACCAGCGGTATGGCGGTCCTGAGCCTTAAGCAAGATCACGCCGCTACGCGCTCCCCTCGCAAGCAGTTGGTACTGTGGCTCCTGCTTACCGCCTTTCTCGGCGGGTGTTTCCTCTACCGCGAGATCGCCGATTTTATCGCCATGGCCGCCCAGGGCGGAGCACCCACCCGCAGCGGCTATCTTTCCGCGCTCTGGTCACTCGTGGGGCTTCACGGACTCCATGTGAGTGCAGGCATCCTTTGGTGCCTGGTCATGGTTGTCGGAGTCCTCGTCCGCGGCGTTGACCGGCGGTGGAAGCTCGCCATTATGCGCTGGGCCATTTTCTGGCACTTTCTCGATGTCGTATGGATCGGCATCTTCTCATTCGTATTTCTCGGAGGCCTTGTCTGATGGAACGATCCAAGGAACTACACCACTACCTGCTGGGGTTCGGACTCGCGGCCCTTTTGACCGCGATACCCTTTACCCTCGTCGTGCTGCTCGGCGGGATGCCAGCATACATTGCGATCGTTCTCTGCGCGATCGCACAACTCGTGGTCCACATGCGCTACTTCCTCCACCTGTCATGGAGAGGCCAGCAGCGCGAGGACCTGCAGCTGGTACTTTTTACCGGCCTGATCCTTACGATCATGATCGGCGGTACCGTCTGGGTCCTCGGCAGCCTTTACGACCGGATGTAGAGTCCGGCAGTCGGCCTGTTCCTTACAGTTTGCTCGGCTTCTGGAAGTGGAGGATTCCCCAGGCAAGGGCACCAGAGCGACCAGCGTCCACCCAATGCTGCAGACCCGCCTTCATGCGCTCCCGGTAATCCTGATCACAAAACTCTGCGATCTCTTCCTCGCGTGCCACGAGTTCTTTTCGCACCCGGGAGTAGTGCTCAGGCAGGCACTCGCTGAGGTCTTCAAATCCCAGCTCATCCCAGCCCAGCTCGGCCGCATAGCTGCGATAGGTGTCGACGTCACCGAGTGAGTCGAGGTGAATCCTGTCCAGGACCGGTTGCAAATTCTTCGGATCCGCATCGCTTGCCATCATCGGATCAGTAAACACGAACCGTCCTCCCGGTCTCAGCACCCGGTCTACTTCCTCAAACACCCTCCGGCGATTTGAGCTGTGCAGGATCGAGTCTTGCGACCAGACGATGTCGAACGAATCGTCTTCAAACGGAAGATTTTCAAAATCCCCATCGACCACGTCAATCAGTCCGTCCAGATCCTCTTCCTCCTTGTTCATGGCACGGTTGCGCGCGTTCTGCACTTTGCTGAGGTTCAGGCAGACGACCTCCAATCCAAGCTTTGAGGCCAGGTGACGGGCCGAGCCGCCATAACCGGCGCCAATGTCCAGGACCCTGGGCGAGTCTTCCGCATCCCCAATCAGGGAGGCCATCCGCTCGACGGTTCTCCGGCTCGCGTCGCGAATCGGCTCGTCTTCGCTCTTGTAGATCCCAATGTGGATATCCTCACCGCCCCAAACGTGATAGTAGAACGAATCTGCATCGCCACTGTCGTAATAATCCTCCGCACGGCGCGTGGCCTCGGCGGCATTGGCGTCTTCTGCGGCACCTCCGGTAGTCGATTCCGGGCGGGACTTTGGCTTGGGATATTCCTTCTCGGCGATGTGGATGTAGAAGTCCGGGGATTCCTGGGCGTAGGTTTCCTTGAAGTCCGCAAAGGTGCGGATCTGCTGAAAACCGACCTCTCGCATCAATTGTTCCGTGTAGCGCACCCGCAGCGGGAACATGTTGAGGTGATACTGCGATCCATCCGGGAAACTGTACTGGAATCGCGCGAGACCGTTGTCGACGTGCTCAGGTTCCGCCCGGACATTCTCCCCACAATAGTAAAAGATATGCTTGCTGGAAAATCCCTCGTCGAGGATCGAGTCGTAGTTGCGCTGGTCGAGAATCAGTATCCCGTCGTGCCGCAGCGCAGCATAAAATTCCGCAAGAGCCTTCCGGCGATCCCTCTCCGAAAACAAGTGCGTAAAGGAATTTCCGAGGCAGATCACCGCATCGAACTTGTTGTGAATGTCACGGTTCAGCCACCTCCAGTCAGCCTGCACGGTCCGCAATATATGGCCCCGCCGCTCCCCGTTGTTAAAGGCTTTCGCCAGCATTTCCGGACTGCCGTCCGCACTCGTTACGTCGAACCCCGCTTCCCGCAGCCGCACAGAATGAAATCCCGTGCCGGTCGCAACGTCCAAGATGCGCTTCTTTCCACGTTTTTTCAGCTCGCGGATAAAAAAATCTCCTTCGGCGGTAGCGCGGGCGTCCCAATCAATCAGTTCGTCCCATTTGTCCACGAATCCGCGGACGTACTCCGATTTGTACTGACCGGTCTCGCGCTTCGCGATCGGGTCCTCTCCGTAATCTTGATGGCCGTCAGCGGCTCTCGTGATATGTTTCAGCTTTGTATTTGGCATAGTTTGTCTTTGATTTGAGTCTCGATTTTCTAAGTCTCCAAGAGATTCGACACTCTCGCAGAAACCCAGCGGGTTTTGCTATTGAGCACCGACTCTTTCAGAAATCCTGCCCACCTGTCAAACCGCCTCTCCCCGTTTGGTGTCAAAACCGTTGCAATCCGCCCATAAAAAAAGCCCGGCAGTTGCGCCGGGCTTTGATTTTTGGGAAAGATTTCGCGACTCAGAGGTCCAGGTCAGGCGGCAGGATCACTTCGTCAATAACGTGTACGACTCCATTGCTGGTGTCGATGTCGGCTTGAATTACAGTCGCCTCGTTGACCATTACGGTGTCATCGGAGACGCTTATGGCCACCGGCGAACCCTCCAGGGTATCAACGCTGCCGGGGGCGATCGCATCCGAAGGCACCGAGACGGGCAACACGTGGTAGGTCAGGATCGTGACCAGCGTTTCTTTGTTTTCCGGCTTCAAAAGCATTTCCAACGTCCCGTCCGGAAGTGCCGCAAAGGCTGCGTTCGTCGGGGCGAAGACGGTGATATTGCTGGCACTCTTCAAGGTGTCGGTCAGCCCGGCCGCCCCGATCGCTGCCGTGAGCGTCGAGAGAGATTCGGTGCCCGCAGCCGTCTCAACGACATCCATGCCAATGGCACTGGCGGTTTTCTTGGCTTTGTCACCGCCTGTACCACAGCTGGCGCAGGATGCTCCGGCTTGGGCGGCGGAACCGAGTACAAAGAGAGATGCGAGTAGGATGGTTAGTTTCGTTTTCATTTTTTTTGGTTTAGTAGTTCAATAGGATTGTTTATAGGAAGCAGTTTCCTCCCGACTGCAAATGAAACTGCCCTTTTTTTCGACCCGCCCCGGCCATCGTAGCGGATGCGGGAACCGCTTTCGACCGCCCCGGCCATCGTAGCGGATGCGGGAACCGCTTTC
>CAZWFJ010000217.1:0-7024 GCA_964633135.1 uncultured Puniceicoccaceae bacterium
CCCGCCTTCGTCTACCAACCAGTCGTCAATCACCGCTCCAAATGAATAAACCCTGACGGCGTAACTCTTTTAGCGCCAGAGGCACGGTATCCAAGCCTGGTTGTCGCCAGACGAGTTGGTAATTAAGCGGGTCATTGCCGCGTGGGTTCACGGAAGCACCGAGGGCTTCGGCGATCCGACGCAGATGCCCACGTGAATTGCTGTCCGCCTGGTGCAGACGGACATCCACACGATCGCCCGCTGTTGGATCATAGCTCACGAGACGTGACTCATTTGGTGTCTGGATCTATAACCGTCTGCGCCTCAATCCGCACGAACGGAACACTTCCCCCTGCGTATACCAAACGAATCTGTCGTCCACCTCGCTCGGCAGCTGCAAGCTCGGTTCCAGGAACGAGATCCGCCTCTTGGTATAGAGCACCCTGTTCCGCAGAACCCGATCCGGCTGGGTCGAATGGCAAGTTCCGTGCCTTCTCCGGCGATTCATCGACGGGCGATACGGTCTCTCGCGAGGCGTCCGGAATCCCTTCAGATTCGACGATCTCAGATGACCTGTCTCTCCCTTGAAACTTGTAAAGCAATGCTAAGCCAGCGCAGAGGATTAAAATGCTTACAACTAGCAGTATAAAGAAGTTCTTTTTGTGCATATCTTATCCAAAGGTTTCTGTTCCCGTAATAGGACCTGAATCCGTGAGATAATTGATTTTGGGCGCAGGCCAATTTATTTCTGGCCGCGATGCGGGATTTTGAGTCAGCGGCGGCTACAATTGCTCAAGGGATTGATACTGCAGCGGGGACACCGCAGTCATATGCTTCCTAAAAATACGTTATCCATGGATTAGAGACACGGCTGTCCCGCTCGTGCTTGACGAGATTGCCCGCGGAGCTTGTGCAGAGAAGTGGCTAAGCTGGGCGCAATCGGGATCGGGCGATGTCTTCGACGACATCGAACCACGGACAGGTTTTGCCGAAGTGCAGCTTGATGGATCTGCCGTGGCGGATCACGCGCACGGCGCAGTAAACGATGTTTTGCAAAACCGTCTTCAACCGCCAGCGACTGACCTTGATCTTGACAGGAGCCAGATCTGCCCGGGCGATGACTTCCTGCCCAAGCGTGCGCAAGAGGTTGAAGGCGAGCATCCCGCACAGCAACACGATCCTGTTCACGCAGAGCTTGCCGGAGGGCAGTTGCTCGATGTCGAGGTCACTCTTCAGCTCGCTGTGGAACTGTTCGCTGGTGCCATGATCATGGTAAAGTGCGCACACTTCGGCCGCCGCGCAGGGCAAGTTCGTCCAGTAAGTGTTCACTTCGATGGTGGGGATGAGCAACCGGTTGCCGTCCGGGTCGGTCAGTCGCTCGATGACCTCGAAGGCAACCGGGACCGGAGACATTGCGGACTTGGCGCCGCCGGGGCAGAGATGATCCACGAAACCGGTATAAACGTTCTTGCCGTCCCGGCTCTCTTGCAGGTCTCCGACCTGGCGGGCTGTGGCCAGCCACTGCTCGGGACATTCACGGCGCAGGTTGCGTTTGACGATGAAGGACTCTTCGCCGAAGTGCGCGAAGTTTTCCTCCGCATCGTTGCCGCTGTCCAGCCGGATCAGGCAACGTCCATTCATCCCCAACGCTTTCAGTTTATCCACGCAGCCGCCGATGAACTGCGGAGTGCCTTCCTGGCAGTGCTGCTTGCCCGGGCGCAGTTCGTGGTCGAGCATGTAGCCCTCGGCCCCGGCGTAGGCGAAGATCGGCGCGTAGCCGTCGTGCTTTTTGTAAGTGAACGACACGCCCTGCTTGTGCGAGCCGGAGTTGTCAAGGGGGCTCACGTCGATGTCCACCGGGACCAAATCCAGGTGCCCCGCACGCACCGTGCCGAAAGTGCGCCCACTCAAAAGCGATTGGTTCAGCGTCCGCAACGCCGACTGGCTGCGCTGTTCGGGCAGCTCGTCCAGGCGTTGCCGCAGCGTCGCCTCCGAAGGCAGCTCCTCGATTCCGAAAGAATGCGCGAACACCGTGTCTTCGGCGTAGAGGTTCGCATCGGTGAAGTCCGTGCGGGAGTTGCAGAGCATCCCGGTCATGGTCATAAGAATGTCCCGGTCGCTGATCGCGCCTTTACGGCGGCTTTGGAAGTTCTCGGGTAAGTGCTCCCGCGCGGTCGCGCGTATGATATCGCCGCACAAATGATTGCCGCCCGTGCTGTTCAGTTCTTCCTTGCCTCTTTCCAATTTTAGTCGCTTCATTTTGTCACCTGTTGGGTGTTTCGGTTTTAGTTTTTCAAGGCTACTTTAGCCGCTGAACCCCAACAGGTTCCATCTTTTTCTTCAATTTTTTCTCACGAATTCAGGTCTCCTTTCTCCACCGCATCCCCGGCATCGGCAACAAGCTCAAAAAATCCGAGCACCACGGCCCGACCGGCAGCGCCAAAGAGTTCCCTGATCCGGTAAACGGGAGCGCTTGGCTGCGGGCGACCCCCGAAAAGAGCGGCTCAAATGTTTCTTTTTAAAACGTGCTTGGCGTCCGGGGAAACGGCGCACCCGACAAGGGAGACAATCCAGGGTGTGAAGCCTCCTGTTCTGCCCGATGGTCGATTTTGACTTCTTTGCTCCAACCAGTAACGATCAATCAATAAAATCAATAAATAAAATCAATGAATAAAATATCAGTGAATAAAATTATTCTTCCGTCCCTGCAACTCCTGTTACTACTCGCTTTCATGCCCAATATAACATCAGCCGAATCCTACCGAGTTGAGAGGCTCAATGGTGGGGAACCAATCATAACAGCCGAAATGTTTGCGGAGGCGGGGGCGACTGACCGCGAAGGTCGCAACATTAATGGCGCTACCATGATCCGCCTTCCAGACTGGTTGCCAAGAGAGGAACGAGCACATCCCGCCGCCGAATATTATCTCTATTTCGGTCACCATGGCGGAAGGTATATTCGGATGGCTTGGTCAGCGACGCCGATCGGTCCTTTCACCCTATATCAAGTTGGGGAAGGCGTGCCCATGGGAGACCGTGGTGTTCTGGATATGGGAGATTCCAACGAATTAGAGGCTACCACCAATTCGACCTATCGCGTCGGAGGGCACATTTCCTCTCCGGAGGTGCTGGTCGACGACGAGAATCGGCGATTTGTGTTGTATTTTCATGGTGTGGGTCGTGGTGGAATTGGCACCTCTCCACAATACACCATGACTGCTGTCTCCTCCAATGGCCTTGAGTTTGGCGACAATATTCTGCCTTGTTCACCTGGAAATGCGTATTTCCGGGTATTCCATGCGCACGGACAAGCCTATGCCTTCGGGAATGGATGCACCCTGTGGAAAGCGCCCGAAGGAACAATCGGCACGGACGACCAAGCGATTGTCGCGCCGGAGGATTTCCCCTTGTATGAGCGTCATTATTGGGACCTGCTCAAAGAGTTCCGCGAGAAGATCGAGGGCGAGTGGGCGGTAAAAATGAAAGTGGGTATACCAAAGCCGCCGGAGGAAGTTTATCAGGGAAACGATTATGAGATCCGCCATTGCGGCGTGCTGCCGATGGGATCGAACCGATTCCAGGTTTTTTACACCGTGAAGAAGAACCCGGAGGATCCCCCCGAGCGAATTTTCATGAGCGAGCTCGATGCCACGGACCCGGACTGGCAAAATTGGACTATGTCTGCGGCGGAAGAAATCCTTCAGCCTGAAAAGGAATGGGAGGGGGCGGATCTGCCGATAGAAGTGTCGGGAAAAGGAGGCGGCACGAACAAGCACGAACTCCGGGATCCCTATCCCTTTCGGGATTCGGACGGTTCCATTTACCTCTATTATTCCGGGAGAGGCGAAGATGCCATCGGCGTTGCGCGCCTTTCTCCGAGAGGAGGTTCGGCGGTTATTGTAGAATAGCCGTCATTGTCGGTTACCCCTTTGGCACTTCCCGAACCCATGCACAAATCCTCATTGACCCTCGGTTTTCTGATCGGCTTGGCGGTCGCCACGATTCTTTTCGCGCTTCTTGAGCCGGGTGGGGACGGCGGGGGTGAGATCCGGCGATTGAAAATCGCCCATTCCCAGCCCGAAAGCCATCCCATTCACCTGGGTCTCGAGCATTTCGCGGAGCGTGCCG
The DNA here is from genome assembly GCA_964633135.1 of uncultured Puniceicoccaceae bacterium. GTDB lineage: Bacteria > Verrucomicrobiota > Verrucomicrobiia > Opitutales > Puniceicoccaceae > Puniceicoccus. Next base: position 4,108 of record CAZWFJ010000217.1, read on the forward strand.
CCTTTTATTCCGGCGGCCGGTTGCAGCTGGACGTTTTTCCCAACGGCCAGCTCGGCAGCGAATCCCAAACGCTCGAGCAACTGCAATCGGGAACGCTGGACGTGGCCAAGGTTGGCGGGGCCACCCTCGGCAGTTTCGTCCCCGTCGCCAAGCTGTTCAGCTTGCCCTACCTATTCCGCGACAGCGAGCACTATTGGGCCGTGCTCAACGGGGAGATCGGGAGCGAGCTGTTGGATACGCTCGCCGAGGTCGCTCCCGGCAGACCCAGCGGGTTTCGAGGGTTGACTTATTACGACGCGGGCAGCCGCAACTTCTACACCCAACGCCCCGTGCTCCGGCCGGAGGATCTCGCGGGCATGAAAATCCGTGTGATGAACGATCCCGTAGCGATCGACATGGTAAAAGCTCTCGGCGCTTCACCCACGCCGATATCCTGGGGAGAGCTTTATACGGCCTTGCAACAAGGCGTGGTGGACGGGGCCGAAAACAATCCGCCCAGTTTCGTTTCCTCCAGGCACTTCGAAGTGTGCAAGGAGTTCACCTTTGATCATCACTCCATGGTGCCCGATGTCCTCCTGATTTCCGAGAGTGTCTGGCAATCGCTTTCGGAACAGGAGCAAGGGTGGTTGCGTCAGGCTGCGGCTGACTCGAACGTCTTCCAGCGGGAGGCTTGGGGCGCCGGAGTGGCCGAAGCGATCGAGATAATGAACGACGAAGGCGTGAATATTCATCAGGTCGACCCGACTCCATTCATGGAGGCGACCGAATCGGTGCGCGCGAAACATGCGACCGAGGCAATCAAGGCCTGGATGAATCGTATTGAGGCGGTCGGATTACGGGAATGAGAGCGCTCCGAATATTGCGCGGTCTCAACAGGGTGTTGGCGGATCTCCTTAAAGGATTGCTGGTCGTCATCTTTTTGGTTCTCGTGGGGGATGTGGCCTGGGGTGTGGGGAGCCGTCATCTCCTGGGCGCCCAGGCTTCCTGGTCCGAGGAGCTGGCCCGCTTGCTCATGGTTTGGTTGGCCCTTCTGGGTGCGGCGCTGGTATGCCGCGAGGATCGCCATCTGGGGCTCGACGTGGTGGTTCGCACCTGGCCTCCGCAGGTGCAACGCTTCGGGCGCCTCGTCGTTTGTCTCCTGATAATTACCTTCGCTGCAGGTATCATGACCTGGGGCGGCCTCGATCTGGTGATCCGGCGATTCCAATCCGGCCAAACGCTGCCGGCGCTCGGCGTGGCTCGAGGGTGGTTTTATTTGGCGTTGCCGACGAGCGGGCTGTTGATCGCGTTGTTTATCCTGGAAACATTTTGGAACACCTTCCGTGAACCCGCTGAAGGGAAGAAGCAGGAGGCCGCCTCATGAGCCAGGAGCTTGCGATCATGCTGGTTTGCTTTGGCGCCTTGCTCTGCCTGCGTGTGCCGATCGCTTTTGTTTTGGGAATCGCAACCTGGATCACCGCGACTGCATTGGGTTATCCCAATGTTCCCCTTGCCCTTGGCCAGTGATCTGGCCAATGGAATCGACAGCTTCGCACTGCTCGCCATCCCCTTCTTCATCCTCGCAGGCGAGTTGATGGCCAGCGGCGGTCTGGCGAGACGCCTGATCGATCTGGCCACCATCATCGTCGGCCGGGTGCCTGGAGGACTCGCGTTGGTCAATACCATCACCTGCATGTTTTTCGGGGCGATCAGCGGCTCGGCAGTGGCGGCGGTTTCCAGTGTCGGCGGGACGCTCATCCCGGAGATGGGGCGCAAAGGGTATCCCCGTGATTTCAGTATCGCCGTGACTGCTTCGGCCGCAACGACGGGCCTGCTCATTCCCCCCAGTAACATCATGATCGTTTACGCCCTCGTGGCGGGCAACGTCTCGGTAGCGGCATTGTTTCTCGCCGGTATTCTCCCTGGGGTGGTCATCGGCGTCGGGATCATGGCGGTCGCCTTTCTCATCTGTCAGATGCGCGGCTACGGCCGAGTCGAGTCTGTGGCGATGGAAAAGAAACCGGCATTGTGGGCCGCCCTGGGCGGCGCTCTGCCCAGCCTGTTCCTGATCTTCATTGTGCTCGGTGGTATTCTCGGCGGTATTTTTACGGCGACCGAGGCCTCGGCCATCGCGGTAATCTGGGCCGCCCTGTTGGGATTGGGCTTCTATCGGGAAATCAAGCTTTCCCAGATTGCAGCGATCGTGCTGCGCGCCGCGCGGACCACCGCAATTGTCTTGTTTCTTGTGGCGTCTAGTTATGCCATGAGCCAATTATTGACCCATGAGCAGGTGCCGCAGCAAGTCAGTCAGGCTCTGCTCGCTCTGTCGGACAATCCTCTCGTCATCCTCCTGATCATCAATCTGACCCTGCTCGCAGTCGGCGTCTTCATGGACATGACCCCGGCCGTGCTGATTTTCACCCCCATTTTCCTGCCGATCGCCATCTCGCTCGGCATCGATCCGGTTCATTTCGGGATCATCCTGATCGCCAATCTCTGCATCGGCCTGCTCACCCCGCCGGTGGGCACCTGCCTTTTCGTTGGTGCCGGTGTGGGGGGCAGCGACATCCTCCGGGTATCCAAATCCATGATACCCTTTTACGCCGTCATGGTCGGCGCTTTGCTCCTGATAACCTATTGGTCGCCTCTGAGCACCTTCTTGCCAGGCTTATTGCCGTAAGTATTCTCCCAGGCATCATGATTTTCAGATCGGGGGAAAGCGTCGGCTACAGAGGGAATCGGTGGGTGTCCTGAAAATTTGGTGGGTTGAGTCTTACGGTGATCGACTGATCGTCCTAACCCGCATTGTTCACCAACTGGATCGGAGATAGGATTTTTCCGATATTTTGGTGAACATGATTTGGCTGCTGCAGGTGGTTCGCGTGGTCATCCGCCATTGCCTGGTCCGGGCACGATCTACCCCCCGACCATGCCTTGC
>CAZWFJ010000218.1:0-6951 GCA_964633135.1 uncultured Puniceicoccaceae bacterium
AGAAAAATGAATTTTTAATCTTTACTTGGAAATCCTTCTCATGGAAGCGGGTTTACCCCGCGATTTCAGGGGCCTGAATGCGACATCACCGCAAGAAATCGGGGCATAAAGCCCCTCCCACTCCCCCCACTTCTGGTTACAGGATGGGCGCGGATGGGAGAGGGGGAATTTTGGGGAAGGCCCCGCTCGAATCCTCCGAACGCTGGATCTGCGGATGAGGAAAGGGGGTTTGTCGATCCGGACAAATCCGTTGGATTCATTCTCATCCCCCTGCCTTTCATCCGCGTTCACCTCAAAGTTCTTTTTTGAGCTTCTTATCAAAGGTTTCGAGTTTCGCACCGAGGGATTCGGCATGGCCGAAAATCAGGTAGTCATCGAAATCCGCCTTCCCGGTTCGGTAGCGATCCAGTGTCTTCCACAAGCGGTTTGCATCGTCGAAACAGAAGGCGGAATCTTGTAGCAATTGTTCAAGGACGTAGCACCAGCCGTTCCGGTCAAACCCCATCACGCTCTGCAGAACCCAGCAGGTCTCCATGATCACCAGATCGAGGAGGCGAATCTGGTCCCCGGCTTCTTCCGCCGATTCAATCAATGTCCGAACCCGCCTGCACTGCTTTGGATCGTCATCCAAGACGTGCCGGAGCAGATGGTTTGTGTCGAATGCGATCATTCTCCCCCCGGCGAGCGGGAATACTTCCGTCTCATGTGCCCCCGGATCGCTTCGTCGATTCGTTGATCCGTGAGAGGGTTGGATTCGGCCTGAACCAGGTGTTTGGCGCAGCCTGCCGATGACCCAAAGCCTTTCTTCTTCCTGAGGGAAATTTTGCTGAAAGGCTCAAGCGAGAACTCAAGCCGATCTCCCGTCCGAATCGAAAGGGATTCCCGGATTTGCTTGGGGAGCGTAACTTGCCCCTTGGAAGTAACTTTTGCCCGTAAGGTCGTCATTCCTTACGTTTTAACTGTTTTTGTAGGAAATCAAGCCAAAACTGACGGCACCTCGGCATCCTCTACTCGGAAGATTTCGAGCATCAACGGGAATACGGGAACGTGCGGGTCATCAATCGTCTCGTCTCCGGGGACCAGCGCCGGGACAGGTGGGCGCGGATGGGGGAGGGAGAATCTTGTGAGGCTTTTGCTCGAATACCAAAAATGGGAATTGCAGGAAAATGGGTGTTCGGCGGTGTGTGCTACGGTGAATCCGCAAATCAAAAGGGGAAAAGGTTCCGATTCGGGCATGCCCGCGAATCCCAGTGTTCATCCCCCGCCTTTCATCCGCGTTCATCCGCGCGATCCGCGGTCCTCTCAAACACGATTGCCAGAACCGTCGCGAAGGTTCGCGGCGGCAGCGGTCGGTGCGTGGCGTTGGAGAGGGGGGACTTTTATAACCGCAGATCACGCGGATGGGCGCGGATGGGGAGCGAGAATCTCATGAGACTTTTGCTCGGGTACCAAAAATTGAAAGTGCGAGAAAATGGGTGTTCGCCGGTGTGTGCCACGGTGAATCCGCGAATGAAAAAAGGAAAGGTTCCGATTCGGGCATGCCCGCCAATCCCAGTGTTCATCCCCCTGCCTCTCATCCGCGCCCATCCGCGCGATCCGCGGTCCTCTCAAACACGATTGCCAAAACCGTCGCGAAGGTTCCGGGGCGGCAGCGGTCGGTGCGTGGCGTTGGAGAGGAGGGGATTTTTAAACCGCGGATTACGCGGATGGGCGCGGATGGGGGGAGGGAGAATCAAGTGGAAGGCCTCGCTCGAATCCGCCGAACGCTGGATCTGCGGACGAGGAAAGGAGGTTTGTCGATCCGGGCAAATCCGTCGGATTCATTCCTGCCGACCAAGGGTTGGCGGCGCAACGGCCGCAGGGAATGGATTTCAGCCCTGGATCGCCCGCCTTGCCCAGACTTCGATGAGGCTGGCGGCGTATTCGGCGTCCTTGGGGTCGCTCAGGAGGTGGTCGGCTTCCCCCAGGGAAACGAAGGATTTCGGGTGCTTGAAGGCGGTGAAGATCCGGGCCGCGTTGTCGATGCCGACGGTCGTGTCCTTCGGAGCGTGCAGGATCAACACGTCGATGTCGCGGAGGCTTTCCAACTCCTCGAGGTGGTCGAGGGTTTCGAGATCGTCGAGGAAACGGCGGCCGATCACGAAGGACCGTCCGGCCAACTTCACTTCCGCTTCGCCCCGGTCCCGGATTTCGTCGATCCGGGAACCGAACAGTTCCGTCACGTGGGCCGGGTCCGCCGGCGCCCCGATCGTCGCGACGGCGCGGATCCCGGGAATCTCGTCGGCCGCGGCCAGGACGGCCGCTCCGCCGAGGGAGTGGCCGACCAAGAACTTGGGAGCGGCGAGGTGGTCGCGGAGCCAGTCGGCCGCCCGCACGAGATCGTCGAGATTGGTCAGGAAGGAGGAGTCCTTGAACTCGCCTTCCGACTTGCCGAGTCCGGCGAAATCGATCCGCAGGGTCGCGATCCCCCGGTCGGCGAGATGGCGGGTGATCCGTTTCTCCGGAAGGAAGTCCTTCCCGCAGGTAAAGAGATTCCAGGACACCCATCGTATTCTTTCTGTGGGACGAGTTAAAATTCCGGCCTATTCCCGCCCATGTGACATGGCAAAAGTGAACCGTTGCTTCATTTTTGGTTCAAGAGGCAAGGATTTTTCGGAATCTTATGGGTGTCTCGAAATTTCTTAGTCTTTCGTTGACGGTATTTTTAATTGGGCAACGGTGGGACGAATTCCACGTCCTGAGGAGCGGAAACTGCCTTGCACGGAGGCTTTGTTTCGGTTCGCATCGGGTGATGACCACACGCCGAACCAGCTTGACGCCGCGGAATGCTTCGAACGGCATCGCTGAATCCTCCCCGGATGCCCCTCAGCTGCGAACGGCGGGGCAAACGGTCGGTATCGTTTTGATCGCCTTCTATCTTGTCGCGGCCTCCTGGCTTTTTGGGGGGGTGATCCTCTGGACACGGATCGTTCTCTTTATCATTGCCTCTGCAGCCTTTCTCGTTGCCATTGCCCCGCTGCCCAATCGTGTCGAACGGTGCGGCGCATTCGGATCATCCGGGAAGGCTCTCCTGCGCCTGATCCGGTTTCCGCCCTTCTGGTTTGGGCTGCTTCTGTTCGGGTATGTCGGGCTGCAATGGACGAATCCCTCCTGGACAATGACCGAGATGGCAGGAAAGTGGTGGATATCCAATGCTGGCCTGAAACCTGATCCCGACTGGCCCACTTCGATCTATGCGTCGGCGGCGAGAGGAAACCCCGCGAGCTTTCTCCTCCGCTTCGGCGGGGTCTGGCTGGTGATCTGCACCGGGTGGATCCTGATCCGTCGCAGGCGGGATCTCCTCCCTATTCTCATCGCTTTCGCGATCAACTCTTTTGTGGTCGCGGTGGTAGCGGTGATCCAGAAATTGCAACAACCGGACCTTGTCCTCTGGATCCACCCGTGGGAGGGCAAAGATTATTCCGGCCCCTTCTTCTACCGCAATCACGGGGGTGCCTTCTTCTACCTCTCCATGGCCGTCTGCCTCGGGCTGGCACTTTACTTCCAACGGCGGCGCAATCTCCGGAGCGAGAAGAGTTCGCCCGGGCCAGTATTTTTGATCTTCGGCCTCATGAATGCGGGAGCCACAGCGTCTTCGGGTTCGCGGGCCGGGTGGATCTTCGGTGCGGCCGTGCTGGCGACCTACCTCTGCCTTGCCTTTGGCGTATGGCTCAGACGAGGGCAATGGCGGGGAAGCTGGCTCGGTGGAGTTCTGGTGGCCAGCTGCGTCATGGTGCTGGTTGGTTCGGTCGTCGCCGCGCAGAATGTTGAATACCTGGAATATCATTTCAGCCGATTTCTGAGAATCCCGACTGAGCTGGAACACTCTGGGCGCACCATCGGCAATGAAGCCTCCTTTCGCATGCTGGAAGACGTTCAGCTCTTCGGCTACGGAGCCGATTCCTATGGGCATGCCTTCAGTCTTTACATGAGTGAGTTTCCCGCACTCGTCCGAAAACATCGCCGCTCGGGCCGAATCCGAACAAATTGGGTGCAGGCTCACAACGATCCGCTTCAATTCGCGGTCGAGCTGGGGATCGTCGGGGCCTCGATCCTCGCACTGGCCCCCCTGTACTTTTTTCTCCTGTTTCTTGTCCGGCTAACCGCCTTTCGGGAGGAGTCCATCCTCTGGTTTGTGACAACTTTGTTTCTTTTAGCCCATTCTTTTGTCGATCTCATCTTTCAGAGCACAGTTTTGCTGGCTCTGTTCGCCTTCCTCCTCCTGACTGTCGAACGAAACCTGTCTTTTCAAAAAACCGATGAATCAAACGAACCAATTCCGTAAAGAGGTTCCGTCCTCGAAAGAGCATTTTATCAATTCCACCTTCCCCTATGCCGAGCGGATGGGGCGACGGGCCTACGAGGTCCGGAAGAAGGTATTGCAGATCGAACTCCTCAAGCTCCAGCGATGGGTCAAGGACAACGGCAAAAAAATTGTGATCCTCTTCGAGGGAAGGGACGCGGCCGGAAAAGGAGGGACGATCCGGCGCTTTATGGAGCACCTGAACCCACGCGGAGCACGGGTCGTCGCTCTGGAGAAGCCATCGGAAAAAGAAAGGGGGCAATGGTATTTTCAGCGCTACGTCGAGAACCTTCCCACCGCAGGAGAAATCACACTCTTCGACCGCTCTTGGTACAATCGGGCGGGCGTGGAGCGGGTCATGGGCTTTTGCTCGGAGGAGGAATACCGCGAATTTATGCGATCGGTTCCCGGCTTTGAGGAAATGCTCGTTCGCTCGGGAATCATTCTCATCAAATACTGGTTTTCGGTATCCCCCGAGGAACAGCGGATCCGGTTTAAGGCGCGGGAGACCGATCCTCTCAAGCAGTGGAAGTTGAGTCCCATCGACCGAGCGTCGCAGGACAAATGGGATGACTACACGGTGGCCAAGGAGAACATGTTCCGATTCACCGACACGCCCATCGCGCCCTGGACAGTGATCAAATCCGACGACAAGAAACTCGCGCGAATCAACTGTTTTCACGATCTTCTATCCCGGATTGATTACACCCAGAAGAACTCGGATGTCGCCCATCCTCCCGATCCGATGATTGTAAGCAACGCTGCCGATTTCTTCCACCACGCACACAATCCCGACGACTTGCCGCAGATCTGAAGGGGTGATTTTGCCGGAGCCGGCTATTTTCGCTTGTCCCCGGCTGGTGATCCCTCCGATCATGCCCCGCAGTGGACGCACCGCGAAATTTTATCCCCGAACCTTTCGAGTATCATCAAGAGCTTGAACTACTCGTCGACAGCCTGACCAATCTGGGGATTGGAGTCGCCCGGAAGGACGACTGGGTCATCATGGTTCCCTTTGCCCTTGCGGGCGAGCGGGTCCGTGCCCGTATCTTCCGCAACCATCCGAACTTTTCTGAGGCCGACCTCGTCGAGGTTCTGGAAGCCTCTGCCGATCGCGTTCAGCCCCGTTGCCCCCTCTTCGGAACCTGCGGGGGATGCCAGTATCAGCAGCTGGCCTATGCGGCGCAGCTGCGGTGGAAGCGATTGCAGATCCAGGAAGTCCTTGAGCGAATCGGAGGGATCCAGGCCACCGTGAATCCGCCCCACGGCTCCCCGGAGGAATACGGCTACCGCTCCAAAATCACTCCTCACTACCAGCGCTGGCGGGAAGACGGCGACTTCCCGATCGGATTTCTCCGGGCCGGACAGCGGCAGCGCATCGTCGACGTCCCCCACTGCCCAATCGCGACTCCCGCCATTAATGAGGAGCTGCCCCGGCTCCGGGAGCGGGTGAAAAAGACCGCACCGAAGGGAAAGAAGAAGAAAGGGGCCACGCTCCTCCTCCGCGAGACGATGGAGGGGGTCATCTCCGATCCACAGGCACTGGTAACCGAGCGGGTCGGGTCCCGCGTCTTCCAGTTTAAGGCGGGCGAATTTTTTCAGAACAACCCGTTTATCCTGCCCTCCTTTGCGAAGTATGTCTCCGAGATGGCGGCGGATGGCTCCCGGTTCTTGATCGACACCTACTGCGGGGCAGGACTTTTCTCGCTCACCGCAGCCGACCGCTTTGAGAAGGTCATTGGCATTGAGGTCTCAGCCGCCGCTGTAACACTGGCCGATTCGAACGCCGCCCTCAATGGAATCCGCAATGCGGAGTTTCGTAATGGCGAGGCGGAATCCCTTTTCGCAGAGGTCGCCGATTTCCCGAGCCACCAAACCAGTGTCATCATCGACCCGCCCCGCCGGGGATGCGACGAATCCTTTCTCCACCAACTCACCCGATTCGCCCCGGCCCGGATCATCTACGTCTCCTGCGAACCATCTACCCAAGCCCGCGACCTGAAGATTCTCGGAGAATCCGGCTACGAGATTTTGGAAATCCAGCCGTTCGACCTCTTTCCGCAGACCCGCCATATTGAAAGCGTGGCCACGCTCCGGCGGGCGTGACGGGCGCGAACGTGGAGGCTAGGCGGCCCAGCCTGTGAGGTGCGAAGTTTCAGTGGAATCGATTGGCTCGCACGAAGCCATTCATCCCGGGCATGCCGGTGAACCCCATTCAATTTTTCTGAATGCTCAAAAACCCATGCCACGTAGCTGATGGCCAGGCGGTATACGTCGAGCTTTTCGTGTCCTAAGGGCATGTTTTTTTCGATTTCGATTTCGATCCCGATTTCGATCCCGATTTCGATAGCGAATCATCGCTTAACCGAGTGCCATTGGGCAAGGCACCCGTTTTTCGCCAGTGCCCCTCGCGGAAACGATCCGAAACTCTTCACTCCCAAAATCCGGAGCTAGTATCTTGTAACAAAATCAATTTCGTATCAAAGCGCAGTCGGGTGGCCTTGGCCGAATGCTAGTTTAAAGGAGTTTCCGTTCAAGCTCATAATCGTGCTCTTAATCATAATCATAATCATAATCCAAGCAACTGATCAGAAATGATTTATGATTTC
>CAZWFJ010000219.1:0-6909 GCA_964633135.1 uncultured Puniceicoccaceae bacterium
GTCCGGTTCGGAGGGAGGGGTGGCGGTTAATCCCGCCATCCCTACCCCTATCGCTCTGATGCGAAATTGATTTTGTTACAAGATACTAGGCGTTTGACAGTGCGTCCATTGTAAGTAAAATCTTACTCTATGCTTACTAAATTATCCAGCAAAGGGCAGATGGTTCTGCCTAAGGCGATTCGGGAGATGGCGCGGCTCGATGTCGGCGATGAATTGGAGGTCGGCTATTCCGGGGGGATGATCGTGCTGCGGAAGCCCGAGCCTTTGAATGCGGGTCGGGTCAGACGATTGTTAAAAGAGGGGCGCAAGTTGCCAGAGATGACCACAGAGGATGAGGCAGCCGTAGCCGAAGCGGTTACCCGTGTGCGTCGTCGTTCCTCGAAGGGATGAGGGTCGTTTTCGACACCAATGTCGTCGTGAGTGCCTGCTTCTGGCGAGGTGCTCCGTTTGGCTGCCTAAGCCTCTGGGGACTGGGACGCTTGCGTGCAGCGATTAGTCCGGCTCTTCTGGTGGAGTACGAGGAGACCTTTGAAGAACTGTTACTCGACTATGGCCACCGTTTGCACGTGAACTGGGTCGAGCTTTTGCGCCGAAGCGCGGGAATGGTCTTTCCCGTCGAGAGAGCGAGCGGGGCCACGCCTGATCCGTTTGACGAAATGGTGCTGGAGTGTGCCTTGTCCGCGAGGGCCGATGCAATCGTGAGCGGCGATAAGAAGCATTTACTCGTTCTCGAAGAATTCCGAGGAATCCCGATTCTCAGCCCCGGAGATTTTCTCGAATACCATGAGCGATCTGTGAATTAAAGCGGCGGATCGCGGGATGATCTTGGATCATAGGACCCCTCCCGGCGATTCCCTTTTCATTTGCAAATCACCATTCCTATGCCGACAGTATTCCTATAACCGTGAAGCAACAGGTGATCTCGAGGATTCAAGAGCTTCCCGACGAGGCGACACTTGTCGATATCCGTGAGAAGATCGAAATTTTGTTGGCGATCGAAGAGGGTCTCATTGATGTCCGCGATGGACGCACCAAGCCCGCTGTGCCCCAAGCCACCCAACCCAGACAGGCATCGGGTGGGCGGCACTCTTGAGAAGGATGGCGTGTCCCGTGAGGCTGAGTCCGGAGCCGACGAGGAGGAGTCCGCCGACCGCGAGCAAGAGGTGTTTGGATACCACATTCATTGGAAAATGATCGTCTGGAAAAGAGCCGGATCTTCAAATATTCTCCGACTGCGATTGCCTCCGTCTTTCGATGGCAGGGTCCGTAGGAAGTTTTCGGTGAGGGGATTGGGTGCTTGCGAATATTCTGAAATTTGCCAGACCCAAAAACATGGATCATTGGACTGACTCCCTCCCGGCTGCTTCTTCCGCATTCCCCCTTGGGTCAGACCCCCCGCCATCAACCTAACTTGGGTTCTTTGGCGGAGAAATATTTGACTTTGTCTCATTTGCATCTTTTTAATGCTTCATATGAACAAAAACACCGGAACTGTTTCCCGGCTTGGGAAAACTGGCAAGAGGTCTGGCTCGCGGGCGGGAATCGTGAGAGCCTACTTACGGAGAGACAAAGCTCGGGGCCGCAGAGTTTCGGCATCACAACTGAATCAACAGGTCCGCGAGGGTCTTTTCTACTCTGAATTCGAAGACTTACAAGCATCCCTTCGACTGCCTGCCGCGCAACTGGCGGAACAGGTGGGGTTGAGTCGTGCGACCTTGCAGCGCCGGAAGAAGAATGCGGGCTACCTGACTGCGATTCAATCCGACCGTGTCGTGCGTCTCGCTCGACTGTTGGGGAAAGCCATTGAAGTGTTTGAGGACAAGGAAACCGCGCGCGAGTGGATGCTGTCGCCCCAGCGGGGGCTGGGTGGCGAGATCCCGATTGATTTTGCTTTCACCGATGTCGGTCTGAGGGAAGTGGAGAGCTTGTTGGGTCGCATTGAGCACGGTGTTTTCTCCTGATCGATGGAGGCTTGGCGCATGGTCAAAGCCCGGCACGCTGCCAAAGCGTTTTCGGGAGAGGGAGCCTTTCGGTATGGCGGGCGCTGGAACTCGGTAGGAACTCGTATGGTTTATCTGGCGCAAACCCATTCGCTGGCCGCTCTTGAAATCCTGGTTCATCTCCCGAACGGAGCGCCGATCATTTTCAGCACCTTCCGCCTTACCATTCCCGACAAGCTGGTTGAGGCCCTGCGCAAAGAGGATCTGCCCGAGGATTGGCAATCCGAACCAACGGGGACTGACACACAAATGCTGGGTGACGAATGGGTGCGCGAAAGCCGGTCGGCGGTTCTAGCCGTTCCCAGCGCGATCATTCCTGCAGAAACCAATTATCTGCTGAATCCCCTGCATTCGGATTTTGCGAAGATCAAAATTGACCCGGAGGCCCCATTCGCCTTCGACCCCCGCCTATTGAAGAAGTAGTAGGCGAGTGCCGGCCCGAGGCAGCTTAACCATTCTGAAGCATCGGGCGGAAATCTCATTTCCGGTCGGAGCGGGCCTCTCTCTTCGCAAAGGCAGCTTCGACAACGCAGCAGATGCCCGCGTTCACAAGCACCAAGCCCGCTGTGCCCCAGGCTACCCAACCCAGACAGGCATTGGGTGGGGCGGCACTCTTGAGAAGGATGGCGTGTCCCGTGAGGCTGAGCCCGGAGCCGACGAGGAGGAGTCCGCCGACCGCGAGCAAGAGGTGTTCGGATACGGCATTCATTGGAGAAAGATCGTCTGGAAAAGCGCCGGATCTTCAAACATTCTCAGCCTGTCATTGCTTCCGTCTTCCGATGGCAGGGCACGTAGGAAGTTTTCGGTGAGGGAATCGGGCGCTTGCGAATATTCTGAAATTTGCCAGACCCGAAAACATGGATTATTGGACCCGTTCCGGCTGCTTATTCCAAAGGTTGAATCTTACCAGGTGCTTCCATTGATTCAACTTTGTGGAAGGCTTCTCGCAATTCGTCCTGATGGATGGTTGCCCATTCGATGACAAGACCACGGGCTCGGGGCGGGAGTTGGCCCTCGATCAATGCAAGGGTCTCGATGTCCACGACTGCCTTGTTGCCACCGTAGATCGCATGAAAGTGTGGAGGCGGATGATCTCCGAAATACATCTGGATCACGATCCCATAGAAGCGTGATAGCTCAGGCATGGGCAGGGAGGTGCTTTAGTGCCGGGAACACCTCTTCCGGTCGCTTGCCGGTCAACTGCATATAGATCGCGTCAGGGCACAGATCAATTCCGACCGGCCATTCCGGGTGTCCAGCCTCTGCCAAGCGAACCTGATGGAACACGTTGGGGTCCTTCCATGCTGTGAAAACACCTCGTCCAACATAGGCGGACAAGTCAACATCGCCACTGACTCCGTCGTCGTAACGGACGAAGAGGCGATAATTCTCCTTTGGCCTGACTTCCACAAGATTCATATTGGATGAAAATGGTCCATTTCACTGGCCAAGTCGAGTCAGATTCTGGAATTTCGTCTACGCGAAGCGAAAGCCAAACTTCCTCTCCGTAAACACAGGCGACAGATAGAAACGGGTCCAATTATTCATGAGGATATGATAAAAAGCACCTGCGTATTCAATGCGGACCTTTCTCGCCATAAAGCTTCAGTCTTTTCCCGAAGGAGGACGCAGAGGCAATCAAATCCATGGATCATTGGACCCCTGCTTGCCTTTCACTTCTTGCCGTCCTTAGCGGATAGATTATAGCACGGCTGCCTGCCCTGAGCGACGTCGAAGGGCGACAGCTGTTGTGATCGGCAGTTCGGAAGCGGGCTTCCTCAATGGCTGTCGCCATCGAGGGTCCGGCGACGGCCTTCGGCGGAAATCTCATTTCCGGTCGGAGCGGGCCTCTCTCTTCGCAAAGGCTGCTTCGACAACGCAGCAGAGGCCCGCGTTCACAAGCACCAAGCCCGCTGTGCCCCAAGCCACCCAACCCAGACAGGCATCCGGTGGGGCGGCACTCTTGAGAAGGATGGCGTGTCCCGTGAGGCTGAGTCCGGAGCCGACGAGGAGGAGTCCGCCGACCGCGAGCAAGAGGTGTTTGGATACCACATTCATTGGAAAATGATCGTCTGGAAAAGAGCCGGATCTTCAAATATTCTCCGACTGCGATTGCCTCCGTCTTTCGATGGCAGGGTCCGTAGGAAGTTTTCGGTGAGGGGATTGGGTGCTTGCGAATATTCTGAAATTTGCCAGACCCAAAAACATGGATCATTGGACTGACCCCCTCCCGTCTGCTACCCCTCCCGTCTGCTTCAGCCTCTGCCAATCGAACCTGATCGAACACGTTGGGATCCTTCCATGCTGTAAAAACACCTCGTCCCACATAGGGCTTGCACCATGTGGGAACCGCAGGGGTCAAACGGAAATTCTAAAGATTACACCTCTTTACCAAGTTGCTGACGTAGTTCGGGTGCCCCATCTTCAACCGCTCTGCGATCCAAGGATTCTTTGCCGTTGTTTCCTTTCGCAAACGTCTGGCGATTTCTACTTTCCATTCCGCCCCTTTGGGGCTCGATGCCAGATCTTTGTTGTTCAACTTTCTCTTCTCCAACTCCTCCGACACGATCGTTTCCCAGCGGGTTTCGTTCAGCTCTTTCAAGTCGACCCCTTCCCAGTCCACCATCGGGGTTTCTTTCACCAGCTCCTTGGCCAATTCCTTCTTTGCCTTTTTACTTCCCAGAAACCAACCCCGGCAGTACCGCTTGGATAGCTCCCCGCGCATTCCCGCATCGCCTTCCTCGACGAATTCCAACCGCTCGCGGTATTTGCGCATCCCTGCGAGAGTGTTTGGTAAATCGCAAAGCAACAGAACCCTCTCGCGATCCAGGGGAGGCGCTACACGCCGTTTCAAATATTTCGGAAAACTCGAGAGAGTGTGATCCCCAAGCTGGTTGACCGAACACAATCCGGCTCTCACCGGGTTCAGGTGAATGTAATCGATCAGTCCAAGCAGTGGACGCTCTTCCTCTAGAACCAGCGACTTATATCGTCCTTGAAAAACATGGCCCCTTTCTCCGTGGAAGCGGTTGAAACGCGTGGCAAAAGTTCCCTGCAACCACCTCATCCCTTCCACCAAATTCGGTTCGGGAGTTTCAAGGGCAAGGTGGTAGTGATTGCTCATCACCACATAAGCGTAGAGCTTCCACCCGCAACGCTCCGCCGCTTCGAAGATCGTTTTCTCGAAAGCCTCTCCGGTCTTCTTCTCCGAAAAGAGATCCTTGCGGTAGTTTCCCCGGCTGATCACATGATACATCGCTCCGGGATACTCGATTCTTTGTTTACGCGGCATTTCCGGCAGCCAAGCCAAACCGAGAGAATGAGTCAATCTTTATATTTTGCGTTTGACCCATTTTAAACTCTGCAAAAGGGTGTAAGATTTGTCAAGAATCAAGACCTTGTATTTTAGTTTTTCCGCAACCCCATTTCTTTTGCTTTTTCCGTTGCGTATTCGCTATTCGCGAATAACGTATATGGCAATGATAAAACCTCAAGATATTATCGTAGCCTTGGATCTCTGCCGTGAGCGGGGGATTCAGGACACTTTTGCCTGCCGTGGGAAGCGGTTGGGAATGAGTGCCTCGGAGGTGCATGCGGCGGTTTGTCGTTTGGGCGAGGCTCGTTTGCTGGATCCGAAGACGAGAGAGGTTCGGAGAAGGCTCCTCCTTGATTTTCTGGTCCACGGGGTGCCTTATGCGTTTGCGGAGAGCCCGAAAGAAGTGACGCGAGGAATGCCTACTGCCTGGGCCGCCCCGGTTTTGGCAGATCAATTTGCGCGGAGCGGGGCGATGCCTCCTATTTGGCCGGATCCGGAAGGAAAGATTCAAGGTGTAGCGGTGCGTCCGCTGTATCGAAGTAGTGTGGCGGCTTCCAAATCCGATCCGGAGCTCTACGATCTACTCGCGCTGGTGGATGCCCTCCGCATCGGCCGTGTTAGAGAACGGAAGATCGCTACAAATATTCTGGAAGAAAGGCTGATACATCATGCCGTCGCTTGATATTGGATCCCTTCGGGCGGTAGCAGCGAAGCTCGACCCATTGGGGGTCAACTATGCCTTCACGGGTGGAGCTGTGGTAAATCTTCTTCTTGACGATCCTGAGATGGCACCGGCTCGTCCAACAAAGGATGTCGATGTCATTGTCGAGATTCTGAGCGAAGATTCCTATGCTGGAATCGAGAATGCATTGCGAAATTCCGGATTCAAGAACGACATCGCGGGTCCCCTCTGCCGATGGCGTTTAGGGAAGCTCGTGGTCGATATTATGCCGACCCGTGGAGTGCGCTATGGATTGAACACACAATGGTTTGCCGAAGCTCTCCAGACTTCTGTGACGGTAGAATACGCCCACACGAAGCTGCGGGTTGTCTCACCGATCGGATTACTGGCAACCAAGTATCTGACCTTTACCGAAAGAGGGAATGGGGACTTCCATGCGAGCCACGATCTGGAAGACTTTATCACAGTCATAGACGGGAGGGACGAAATTGTCGCTGAGGTCAATACTTCCGAAAAAGACTTCCGGGAATATCTAATCCATGGCGTCCGCACCCTTATGAATGAGCCGGAATTTCTGGAAGCCTTGCCGGGGTTTTTGGAAAGCGATTCGGCGAATCAGTCCCGCCTACCTTCGCTTCGGAATAAACTGCAAAGGATATCTTCCCTGGCGAAGTGACTTTGCGGTCGACGAGAACAACAGAATCGGTCCCCGAATCATCCCCAGTAGCCCTTGCGTTTCCGCCCGGGCTCCCTGGGTTCGATTCTATACCTCCGGGCTCCCATGCGACGGAACTCACTCCCGGAGAGGAATGGCGAGAGCCGTTTCTACAGAACCTCGGAGACGGGGGGCTTGGGATATCTTTATATTTTGCGTTTGACCCCTGCTATGGGAGATTTTGTCAAGGGAGTTT
>CAZWFJ010000220.1:0-6880 GCA_964633135.1 uncultured Puniceicoccaceae bacterium
GTCCGACAGTCCGACGGTCCGACAGTCCGACGGTCCGACAGTCCGACGGTCCGACTGTCCGACTGTCCCACTGTCCAACTGCCCCACTGTCCAACGGCCCAACTGTCCAACGGTCCAATCGGATCAGACCAAAAACCGAGATCGGGATCGTTCGATTCGGATTACGACAATGATTACTCGACGGAATTCTTGACTGCGGTGAGGATGCCGTGAACGCCGAGGAGATCCTTAAAGTAACTGCTTGCCTCGTGGGGCCAGGGGAGGGTGACGAGTTTCCAGGCGGAATGGGCATTGAGGCACTCCCGGCTCCACTCGAAGAAAGCCGGGTCATCGGTGCGAAAGTACAGCTCGGTCCCCTGCCCTGCCGCCCTGGCCATCTGGTCGAGGAATGCTGGACCGGTCATGCGGTTTTTGGCATGGCGTTTCTTGGGCCAGGGATCCGGGTGAAGAAGAAAAATCCGGCTCAAGGGGGTCTCGGGTGGCCAGGCTTCAAGGATCTCGGTGGCCTCGGCTTTGAGAAACAGGACATTGGTCAAATTTCGTTTGGCCCGCTTGGCCTCGGCGAGGCGGATGCGGCGCGAGAGCAAATCGACCCCGATGAATCGCTCTCCCGGCGAGTTTTCCGCCAGGGATGTCAGCCAATGGCCGTGCCCGCAGCCGATTTCCAGGGTGGCACTCCCCTCCCCTGCCCCGAGGAACTCCTTCATTTTTTCGGTGAGGGCTTCGATTCGCTCGGCTCGAAGGGCCTCCATTCTGGCCCGGCCTGAATTCGGGTCCGTCATTCTGCGCGATCCTCCACTGCCGGAAAGACACAGATGAACCGGGTCCCCTCCCCTTGTTCGGATTCGACGCGAACATTCCCCCCATGGGCGAGCATCGCGTGCCGTACGATACTCAATCCCAGGCCTGTTCCACCGGTCTGGCGGGAGTGGCCGATGTCGACGCGATAGAAACGCTGAAAAATCCGCTCCCGCGCTGGCTCGGGGATTCCCACCCCATCATCTCCGACGATCATCTCGACCAATCCATGCTCCCGATCTTCGCGCACCTCAATGGTGACATGGGTCAGGGTCTTTCCATGTTTGAGGGCGTTCTCGACCAGGTTCGTGAGGATTCTGAGAAAGAAAAGCCGGTCGATCTCGACCTGGATCGGTTCTTCCGGAAGGGATAGTTGCAGAGGGGGGCCGCCGACTTCCGCCCTGCGAAAGTCCTGGAGGAAAGAGCGGATCTCGTCTTGCAGGCAGCAGCGCTCTTTTTTTAGATCAACAGAGCGGGATTCGAGGCGCGAAAGGCTCAGCAAATCCTCGACGAGGGCGTGCAGGCGGTTGGTGTTGCGGTGGACCTTTTCGGTGAAGGACCGTCGCTGCTCCCCGGTCAGCTGGTCGGCATTCTCGTGCAAGGTTTCGGCAAATCCCTTGATGATGGTGATCGGGGTGCGCAGCTCGTGGGAGACGTTGGCCACAAAGTCCTTTCGGATGCCCTCCAGCTTTTTCAGACGAGTAATGTCGTTGATGAGGAAGAGGCTCAGACGCTGGTTCGGGTCGGTCTTTGGCGGGTCCATCGCCGCCCCGGAGATCTCCAGCCAGGCTACCTTGCCCAGCAAGTCCACGCGGATCTGCCTCCGCCCGTGAACTCCGGAAAGGCGGAGTTGCTGGAGGAAATCGAGAAAAGCCGGGTGGTGGATAAAGCGCTCGATCCTCTTTCCGGCCAGGCTCTTCCCGTCGTTCAACAGGAGGTCCGCCGACCCGTTTGAGACCACGATGCGGTTCTCTGCATCAATCAGGAGGGCCCCTTCGCGCATGTTCCGAAAGGTGGTCTTGATCTGCTCCAGGTGGGAAGCACTTCTTGCCTGCACCTGGCTGCGCTCCTCCATAATCACCTGCACGGCTTGCAAGAGCCGGTCCATTCCCATGCCAGCGGCAAGCCTTTTCTCGGAATCGAGCAGGAGAGGCCGGTCGGATTCGACGGCCTCCCGCAGGTCACGGATCAGACGACGGGCACGGTTCCACCTCCGCTCATAGTAAACAATGACCCCGACCAGTGCAGTGATGAGAAGAAAGCTAAGCAATGGACCGAACCTCCGAACCCGGTGGATGCCTAGCCTTCGTCCACAGGTAACTCGACCATACGATAGCCGACTCCCCGGACGGTTTCGATCATGGCCGAGCACGATCCCAGCTTCTCCCGCAGGCGGCGCACATGCGTGTCCACTGTGCGCGTTTCCGTATTGCTGTCGTAGTTCCAGACCCGGGCCAACAGGTTCTCTCGGGAAAGGATTTGGTGGGGGTTCTCCATGAAGAGCTGCAAAAGTTTGAATTCGGTCAGGGTGAGCATCACCGTGGTGCCGTCCACGTTAATTTGATGCAGACTCCGGTCCGCCATCAAATTTCCCATCTTTAGCTTTTGCGAACCGCCACCCTTGGCCTCGGCGGCACGCTTCAGGACTGCCCGGATCCGCAGGACCAGTTCCCGCGAATCGAACGGCTTCGGAAGGTAATCGTCGACCCCGGATTCCAGCCCCCGCACCCGATCGTCCGCTTCACCGCGGGCGGTCAGGAAGATGACCGGGATGCTCTGCAACTCCTGGTCCGCCTTCAGGGTATGGCAGATTTGCAGGCCGCTGAGTTCCGGCATCATCACGTCGAGCAGGATCAGATCCGGGCGAAACTCCCGGACCAATCCGAGAACCTTCTGCGGGAGGTTCGTCACCTTGGGGCGAAAGCCGGCATTCTCGAGCTGGAACATCAGTAAATCGGTCGTGTCCTTTTCGTCGTCGACGACGAGGATTCGGGCTGGCTCTGGGTTTTTCATCGATCCTTTTGATTACCCTTTGACAAACGCCCATTCGGCGAAGAATAGCAAGATCATAACCTGATGGGATCCGGCTGCTCGTCGCCTCGGTCGCGCCCATCGGGGCGCAAGCGGGTTCGCTCCCCTACCCCGCCGCGTCCGCCTTCCCACTCGGGCGGGTGCGCCGCTTCAGGTGAACCTGGAGGATGGAAATGTCGGCCGGACTGACCCCGCTGATCCGCAAAGCCTGCCCCAGAGTCTCCGGGCGGACCTCCGCCAGCTTCTGGGCACTCTCGTTTTTCAGACCCCGAACCACCTTGTAATCAATGTCTTTTGCAATCCTGACCGCGTCCAGGTTTCGGAACTTTTCGACCTCACGCGCCTCCCGCTCCAGGTAGCCCTTGTAGCGGATTCGGTATTCGAGCTCGGCCTGCTCGCTCTCGCTCCACCCCGTCGTGTCGAGGAAATCCTCCAACCGCGCACCTCTTCGCATCTGCTCGGCCCAGGTCCCCTTCGCGTCGCGACCTTTCTCGATTGTGACGATATTGTTGAAAATCCGATCCCGCTTCGCCTCGATTCGCCGCAGCCGATCGGCGGGAAGCAGGCCGAATCTCTTCGCGATCTCATAGAGACGGATTTCGGCTGAATCCATGTTCAGGAGTAAGCGAAATTCGGCCCGGCTGGTGAACATCCGGTAGGGTTCTTTCGTCCCCTTGGTCACCAGGTCATCGACGAGCACCCCGAGGTATCCATCCTGCCGGGACAGTATCATGGGTGCCTCTTCCCGGATCTTGGCCACCGCGTTCACACCCGCCAGCAGGCCCTGCCCCGCCGCCTCTTCGTAGCCCGAGGTCCCATTGATCTGCCCGGCGAAAAAGAGGTTTTCCACGATCTTTGATTCCAGGCTCGCAAAGAGCTGGGTCGGGGGAGCGAAATCGTATTCAACCGCATAGGCCGGGCGCAACATTTCCACCGACTCCATGCCGGGGATGGTCCGAAGCATCCGGGCCTGCACGTCGAATGGCAGGCTCGTCGAAAGCCCGTTTACGTACCACTCGTTTGTGTGGATGCCTTCAGGTTCGAGAAAGAGCCGGTGGCTCTCCTTGTCGGCAAACTTTACGAACTTGTCTTCAATGCTCGGGCAATAGCGGGGGCCGACGCCCCGAATCATGCCTCCGTAGAGAGGCGAGCGGTGGAGGTTCTCGCGGATCAGCCTTTCGGTCTCGGCGGTGGTCTGGGTCATCCAGCAGGAGACGGAGACAGATCCGGGTGTCCACCCAGGGCGGGATTCGCCCGATTGTTCCACGTGGAACAAATCCTCCTCGCCACGGGTATCGTAGAAGGCGAAGAAAACCGGAGCCTCGTCGCCCGGCTGCTCCTTCATTCTCGAAAAATCCAGCGCCCGCCCCAAAATACGCGGCGGTGTTCCCGTCTTGAGCCGCTCGAGCTGGATTCCCGCATCCAGAAAGCTCCCCGAAAGCCCCTCCGCCGAAAAATCACCGAGCCGCCCGCCCTTATTCTGATTCTCGCCGATATGCATCAGCCCTCGCAGGAACGTCCCGGTCGTAACGATTACCGTCTTCGCATAAAAGTCGATTCCGAGCGAGGTATTGACCCCGACCACCTTGTCCCCCCGCAGGATCAGCCCCGTGACCATGGCCTGGAAGAGGGCAAGATTCTCCTGCCATTCTAGAGTCTGTTTCATCCGAAACTGGTAGGCCTTCTTGTCGCATTGCGCCCGGGCCGCCCGTACGGCCGGTCCCTTGGAGGCGTTCAGGAGGCGAAACTGGATGGAGGTGGCGTCAGCATTTACCGCCATCTCGCCGCCAAGGGCGTCAATCTCGCGGACGATTTGCCCCTTGGCCTGTCCACCAATGGCGGGATTGCAGCTCATCTGCGCCACCGTGTCCAGGTTTCCAGTGAGCACGAGGGTATCCGCGCCGCGCCGGGCCGCTGCCAGCCCGGCCTCGCAGCCCGCATGGCCGGCACCGCAGACGATGACGTCGTAGGGAAATTCTGATCCGTAGCGCAGGGAAAGACTCATTTGCCGATACAAAAGTCCCCAAAGAGAACATCCAACATATCCTCGTTGTCAATGGTTCCAACAATCGCGCCCAGCTCATCCAGTGCCTCGCGCAGGTCTGGTGCCACGCACTCGGGCGAAACGCCGGACCGCAGTTCATCGCAAGCCCGGCCAAGGGCATTGCGGCACGCTTGCAGATGCCCGATGTGCCGGCGATTGTAAAGCACCCGGGTCTCCGCGCCCTCCAGCAACTCGGCTCGAATTTGCGCCTCCCATATCCTCCGCAATTCGGCCAGCCCCCGGCCTGTCTTCGCGGAAAGGGCCAACCGGGGAATTCCGGGGAGAAAATCAGGGTCGATCCGAAACGCGGAGCTGTCGGATTTGTTGAAGACAATCAGAGAATTTGCAGCCGACAAGCGTGCCAGAAACTCCCGGGGCAGGGTAGGGGAGGGAACGGTCCCATCGAGGACCAAGAGGAAAAAATCAGCCGCCCCCGCCACTTTTTCTGTTCGTCTAAGCCCCTCGATTTCGATCACATCCCCGGACTCTCGCAGCCCGGCCGTATCAAAGAGCTGAATGCACCACGGCCCGAGGGAAAGAACGTCCTGAAGATAGTCGCGGGTGGTGCCAGCCGTCTCGCTGACGATTGCCCGCTCCTCGCCCAGCAGTTGATTCAGGAGGCTGCTTTTGCCGGCGTTGACCGCCCCGAGGAGGACGGTGCGAATCCCCCGGTGGAGGAGTTCCCTCTGCCGTCCAGTCGCCAGCATCGAATCCAGGTGCCCCAAAGTGCGACACAAGGATGCAATCGGACCTTCTCGATCCTCCTCGGGAAGGTCCTCCTCCGGAAAATCGATAAAGGCTTCCAGGTGGGCCAAAATGGCAAGAATCTCGTCGACCCGCCTCTCAATTTCCTGCCCCAGCCCCCCGGCGAGCTGACGATGGGCAGCGTCCAGGGCAGCAGCACTGCGGGCGGAAATAAGATCGGCCACAGCCTCGGCCTGAGAGAGATCCATTCGCCCTTCCAGAAATGCAGTGCGGGTAAACTCGCCCGGCTCGGCCATCCGACACCCGCGCGCCTGCAGGTCTTCCAGAATTTGTTCCACGAGGAACGGATTTCCGTGTGCCGATATCTCCAGCAATTCCCGTCCAGTATAGGAGGATCCCGCCGGAAAATGGGTGGCCAGGACCTGATCAATCGCTTTTCCCCCCAGGGATCGGTAGAACCCGAGCACGGCCCGCCGATGATCCCGCTCCGTGGGTGCCCGTCCGAAGATTCCCCGAATCAGTTCCGGCACCGCAGGTCCGCAAACCCGCACCACCGCGAGAGCCGCCGTTCCGGGAGGAGTGGCCAGTGCGTAGAAGGTGTCGCTCATAATGCGAAACAGCCTCGGAACTAACCGGAAGAGCGTCGAGCCGAAATTGCGCGCAGGGTAGGGGAGGGCAGGGGGTGAGCTGGGGGATCTTCCCGCAATCGCTTATACTTGTGGAGCAATTCGATCGGTAAATGGCACAGGCGCAGGTCCTCCGGGTGCAGGGTCAGTCGGTCCTGATGCTCCCGATCACTTCGAACATACCGGGAAAGAGGCAAAACTTCGACGGCGATGCGCGCCCGGTCCGGTCTGCGTCGGATAAAGGCCATGGCTTCCCTGAGATGCCGGGATGACTCACTGTAGACCCCCGTCCGGTATCGCAGCCCCACGTCCATCCCCTGCCGATTTAAACTGTAGGGATCAATAATCTCGAAAAAGAAAGCGAGCAGGCACCCCACGGCGATTTTGCCCGGATCAAAACCCGTGCGCACACACTCCGCGTAGCCATCATAGCCATCGGAACCCATCCGGCCCGTCCCATTGGCACGACCCGCCTCGGTTTCCACGACACCCGGCACGTGCCTGAGAAACTCCTGGACTCCCCAGAGACATCCTCCCGCCAAATAAATCTCCTCCATGCAACTGGCAGAATTTAGACTTCCATGCGAAAAGTCGATCTTTACCCGGCCCCCAACCCCTATGGGGCAGGGCTTTTTCATTTAGCGGCTGGAAGCCGCCAAACGAAAAGAAATCGCAT
>CAZWFJ010000221.1:0-6866 GCA_964633135.1 uncultured Puniceicoccaceae bacterium
GCCATCCCTACCCCTATCGCTTTGATACGAAATTGATTTTGTTACAAGATACTAGAAGCTTGGAAAGCCTTGTTGTTCGGAGACAAAATTAAGGAAGTCATCTCCCAAGCCCGCTCGCCAAAAACCTATAAAATGAGCCTTAAAAAGGTGCTGAGGCTCATCATCAACCTCTCAAATTCCAAAACCCGCGAAAAAACTACCACCAAATTTCCAAATTTGAGGAACAAATTTGAGGACACCCATAGGGTTGCCAAAAAGATCTTGATATCTGCTCCAGAAAGAAAATAAATGTTCACTTATGATATGCCGCAGGGGTGGAAACGGCTCGCGATTTTAGCTCGGCTCACAGAGAGGATACGATGGGTGTCCTAAATTCTTCCTAAATCCTCCTCTAAAAAAGCAGCTGAAATCCGGCTCCAATGACGAAGATCCAGATCAGCCACTCGAAGAGCTTTTGTGGGATCCTTTCGACTACTGCCCGGGCCACTAGAACTCCGACCATCGCAAAACCCATAGCCGGGAGGGAGACGCTCATGGAGGTCGCGTCGACAGCGCCCAGGCCGATAAGGATCGGCAGCTTCGACCAGTTTACGATCATAAAAAACCAAGCCAGGGTTCCGACAAAGGCAATCTTGGGGAGGCGGAGGAAGATCAGGTAGAGTGCGGCCACCGGACCCGCTGCGTTGGCGATCATAGTGGCAAATCCGCCAATCAGCCCCGTACTGACCCGAAGTACCAGTGCTTCCGCTCCCACCGGCACACTCGTAGTCTCGTTCTGCAGGGCCGATTTCAGAAAATGCAGTGCGGTCATGATGAGAAGGATCAATCCGATCAGAATTTCCACTGTGCGGTCGCCGATGTTGCCAAAGACAATGGCCCCGATTCCGACGCCGAGCAGCGTCCAGGGCAGCAATTTCCGGATGATGCCCCAATCCGCATGACGGCGGTAGACGATCACGGCGATCAGGTCGGCTGCCATGAGCACCGGGAGAAGGATGCCCACCGACATCCGGGCCGGAAAGGCCAGCGCGTAGACCGCGATCGCAAAATTCCCCAGCCCCGGCAGTCCGCCTTTGCCCAGCCCCACTCCAAATGCCGCCGCGCATACGGCAACCCATTGCCCCGTCGATAGGTCCATCCGATCAGCAAACAAGGATTCCGCCACCGGGCGAAGGCTAAAATGAAACTCTTTATTGAACCCAGTTTTTCAAGGCTATGCAGCGAGTAAATCACAATACGGTGGCGGCCAGTCTCGTTCCGCCTCCTGATATCCGGGCAAAAAAGAGGGGCGCGGTCTACCCCAAAACCGCGCCCCATTTAGCTTTCTGCTTTATTGTTACCCCAATCTCCCTTTACGGGAGAAAGTTTTTATTTGATATGAGATGGATAGTGCTGAGTCTCGGACGCATTGCAAGCGAAAATTATGAAAAAAATGATTTTTTTTCGGATTTTTTTTCTGCGGGGCCGCCAACCTAGGTTTTATGCGGGTTGACAGCCGGTGGAGAAGGGGTGAAGATAGAAGGAAATGCCGCAAGAATCAAAGATGTCGCAGAAAGAACCGAAGATTTTCCTGACTAAAATCATCGGGGGGAAGATTTTTTCCTCCGTGGTGGACAAATCCGGCCCGGGCGAATCATTGCTGAGTGCTCCCGGGTACTCCATCCTGTCGGAGGGGGAGAGTCTGGGCCGGGTGAAAAATCGCATCACGATCCAGTGTCCGGCTTGTGGCTGCTCGAAGGAGAAGTTTGAGCAGACGGGGCGATTCGGATGTCCGGAGTGCTATCAGGCGTTTGGGCCATTTCTCGCCCCCATTCTTCGCAAGATGCACAAGGGACTCCAGCATGTCGGGAAGATCCCCCGGCGGAGGCTCACTCCCGATGTTATTGAAGAGAGGATACGATTACTGGAGGATGAGCTGGCGCGGGCGGTCAGAATCGAAGACTTTGAGAATGCGGCCCGCCTGCGTGACCGTGTCTCGTCTCTTCGCTCGCTTCCGACTTCAGATTCGTGAAGCGCGCCCTGTATATCGCCATCCCCTTGGCTGTGGTTCTGGTCCTGGCGGGGTGGGCCGGGTTCCTGTGGCTTCCCGATTCCTATATCGAGGAGGGACTGAGAATCGGGAAAGATCTTTGGAATCAATTGGCCGATCGGCCTGTGTTGCTTTTCGGGCTGATCGTGATCCTGCCGGCTTTTCCGATTCCACTGACCCCGTTTCTCATCCTGGGCGGAATCGTTTTCGCCGAGTTATTTGGGGACGGTCTCGGGGCCGCAATGGCCGCCAGCGCGGTCGGGCTGAATATATTGTGGACGTATTTCCTCACCACAGGCCCGCTCCACAGCCTTGCGGAGAAGATTCTCTCTCGGTTTGGCTATCGGGTCCCGAAGATTCCCGCAGGGGATTTCCTGAAGTTTTCCTACCTGATTCGGGTCACCCCCGTTTTTCCGCTTTGTGTGCAGAATTATCTGCTGGGACTGTTGGGGGTCCCGCTTCACTTGTATCTGCTGGCGAGCTGGACGACGCAGGTCCCGCTTGCATTCGCGGTCGCCTTGACCGCTGGCGCGATTCTCCGGGGCAATCTAGCCCTGATCCTGATCGCTGTCGCGGTCTTGCTGTTGTTGATGATCGGGCTGAAATGGCTCAGACGCAGGCTGCGGAAGGATCCGGAGTTGAAGGAGGTCGATGTCGGGATTAGTGAGGACGTTTCCGCAAACCAACCAATGAAACCATGAGTACCGGTCCACAAAGTGCGATTGGCGTGTCCGAGTTGACCCGGTTGCTGAAGACAACGATTGAGCAGAGGTTCCCATCAATATGGGTTCGCGGCGAGATCTCGAATCTGCGCAAGCAGGCCAGCGGGCATTGCTATTTCTCTCTCAAGGATTCGGGGAGCCAGATTTCCGCAGTCCTCTTTCGCGGGAATGCTCTGCGTGCGCAATGTGATCCGCTGGATGGCCGGCAGGTGCTGGCTTTTGGGGAGCTTTCGGTCTATGAGCCGCGCGGAACCTACCAACTGATCGTCCGCGAGTTGATTGAGGATGGAATCGGACGGCTGCAGCGGGAGTTCGAGAGGTTGAAGGAGAAAATGCGGGCGGAAGGGCTTTTTGCGGACTCCAGGAAAAAGGATCTGCCCTGGCTTCCGTTGCGGGTCGGGGTGGTGACCTCGGCAAGCGGCGCTGCGATTCAGGATATGATCAGCGTCTTTCGCCGAATGGGGTGGCCGGGGATTTTGAGGGTCTTCCCCTCGCCGGTGCAGGGCAATGCTGCCATTCCCTCACTGGTGCGGCAGATCCAGCGGGCAGGCCAGATGAAGGATCTCGACCTGCTGGTCGTCGCCAGGGGCGGCGGCAGCTTGGAGGATCTTTGGTGCTTTAACGACGAGAAAGTGGCCCGAGCCCTGGGGGAATGTCCAGTTCCTACCCTGTCGGCTGTCGGGCACGAGACGGATGTGGTCTTGACCGATTTTATCGCCGATCTTCGAAAAGAAACGCCGACCGGTGCCGCCGAATGGATCAGTAGTGCCGTGGCCCGCGTCCAGAGAGGATTTGAGGAGGCCGGACGAAATCTGATCCAGGCCGGACGGGAAGCGCTCACGGCCCGGTTGGACGATCTGGAACGGGCGAGGGTCCGCACGGTTGCCCGACCTTTTTTGCGGCGGATCGAGGGGAACTCGCAGCGGCTCGACGAGTGGAGGGATCGGATTTCCAGAGTGCTGCAGACCACCTTTTCCCAGAAATGGAACGAGAAGGACGGGCTGCGAAATCGATTGAGACTATGCCGTCCGGATCGCGCGCTGACGCTCCGGTCGCGCGAGTTTGAGGAGATCCGGCGAAGGCTTCGTATCGCCGGAGAGCGCAGGATGAGCGAGAAGAGGGATCGGGTGGAGCGCTTGATCCCCGCCCTCCGCGCTGGTGGACTCGACCATGCACTGAAGCGGGGATTTGCCCTGGTCAGGGATGAGAGCGGAACGCTGCGAAAAAAAGCTTCGGATTGGAGCACAGGGGACTCTCTACGGATCGAGTTCCACGACGGAAGGGTCGAGGCCAGGGTGGAAGGGGTTCGGACGATCGAGGCGGATCGGCGCAAGGATTGAAGGCGATTCCGCGCTTGCGCTGCGCTCGTTCCGTCATTGCTTCGGGGTATGGCATTAAATCGATTGAAGGGCATCAAGGATCGTTACGACGTGATCGTGATCGGCAGTGGTCTGGGCGGCCTCACCGCCGCTAATACCCTCGCCAAGGCAGGACGCTCGGTATTGGTGCTCGAACATCATTACCAACTCGGGGGACTGGCCACCTGGTTTAAACGGCCCCGTGGCCATATCTTCGACATATCGTTGCACGGCTTCCCGTTCGGAATGCTGAAGTCCTGCCGGAAATACTGGTCCCGCGAAATCGCCGACTCCATTATCCAGCTCAGGGACGTGAGATTCATCAATCCGGAGTTCGATGTCTGGACGACCTTCGACCGCCAGGACTTTAGTCGGATTCTTGAGGAGAAGTTTAAGGTCCCCGGGCAGACCGTGCTCGCCTTTTTCGAACACCTGCGAGCCATGAACTACTACGATCGGGATGACCGGACCACCGGCGAAATGTTCGAAGAATTTTTCCCGGGCCGATCCGACGTGAAACGACTCCTGATGGAACCCATCGCCTACGCCAATGGATCCTCCGAGGATGACCCTGCCATCACCTTCGGGATCGTTTTTTCCAATTTTATGAGCAAAGGCGTTTTTACCTTCCGGGGAGGAACCGATGTGCTGGTCGGGAAGATGGAGGACGAACTCATTGCCAATGGGGTGGACATCCGCAAGAAGGTTCTCGTCGAGAAAATTGAGGTCGAGGAGGTCGGGGGCTTGCCTTGCGTCAGAGGCGTCACTGCCAATGGTCGTTTCATTCCCGCCAAGGCGGTGGTCTCCAATGCCAATGTCAAAAACACCACCCAGCGTCTCCTCGGCGTCGAACATCTCGACCCCGCCTACGCAAAGGCAGTCGAGGGCGTTCGGGTGAACACTAGCTCCTGTCAGGTCTACATGGGGCTGCGAAAAGGAGAGGCCATCGAAAACATTGGCGATTTGGTTTTTACCTCGGACGCCCCCAGCTTTTCCAGTGAGGAATTGACCGATTTGAACACGACCAGCCGAACCTTTTCCGTCTACTACCCGGACATGCGCCCCCATCTCGATCCCCCCCGCTATTCAGTGGTCGCTTCCCTGAATGCCAAGTGGTCCGACTGGGCAGACTTGGACGACGAGGCCTACGAACGCGAGAAAAGCCGTCTTTGCGAGGAATCCATTGAGTCGCTCGAAACCTACCTGCCGGGCATTCGCGGCAAGCTCGATCATGTCGAGGCTGCCACCCCGAGAACCGTGAATCACTACACCCGGCACATCGGAGGGACCTCCTTCGGCACCAAATTTGAGGGACTTCAAGTCTCCATGGACCTCCCCGAAAAAGTCCCCGGACTTTACCACGCGGGAAGCGTAGGCATCATCATGTCCGGCTGGCTGGGCACCATTAACTACGGAGTGATCGTATCTTCCAAAGTAGATCGCTTCCTCGGATAAGGATCCCGCTCGCTGCTTTGAGAAACCCTACGGAACGAGGTAGGGGCACCTGGGAAAGGCAGCATGAGCACTCTGGCTGAAGGTGTCGTGCATGGTCGTGGCGTCGAGCATGAGCTTGACCCCGCCCAGCGACTGAATCCGCTCGATGTCGGCCGTTCGGAAAGGGCCAGTGGAATGCATTCCCAACTCGTCCTCGCCAATGCGCAAAATGCTGACGCACCGGCCCAGCTCCATGCCCATGAACCGCATGGGGTAGCGTAGCGTCCAAAGGCCCTCCGCGAGTTGCGTAAACGTGGCTTGGTGGTGATTGCTGTTACTCATTCTTCGAGCGCCTTGAAGAGTTGGTGGAGCCGGATCCTGGAACCACTAAGCTTTGATCGCACCGAAAGCGGCGAAGCAGGAGTTCTTGTGGAGAATCTCGATGGTCTGGAAGCCTACCTTCCGCAGAAGTTCGATTTGATAGGTCAGTGAGCGTGGGGAATCTTCTTGGGCAATGTAGCGGAAGACCTCTTCGCGGTAGTCCGGTCCTCCGAGGCTTTCGAGGTAGTCCCCGTACTTTTTCCAGATTAGTTGCTCAACCCCTGCGGTTTCCTGGGCGACAAGATCCGTAACCCAAAAACCTCCTCCTGGCCTCAGAAGGTGGTGGATTTTCTCAAAGGCAAACTCCCAGTCTGCATCGTCCCGCAAGTGGTGAAGCACGGCGGCAGCAATGATCACGTCGTAACTTTCCGCTTCAAAATCAATGTCGCGAAAGTCTCCATGAAACGTCCGGATCTCTGCCGATAATTCTCTCGACAGTCTTTCCTGCGCCCGGTCGAGCATAGAGGAACTCAAATCGCAGAGATCACAGGCGAAGTCGCCATTGTATTCACGAGCGAGCCGAACTGCATTGTTACCCGCACCACAGCCAATATCAAGCACCCGGTCGATTCTGGGTGTAGCCACCATGGCGGAGCGAGTGATCAACTCCATCGCGAGAGGAGCGTCCACTGTTGCGGATTGCCCCGTCTCCAGATTGGAGAAACGCTCGACATCGGCATCAAATCGGGTCCGAATTTCTTCAACGGTGGATTTTGTGGGAATTTTTATATTCATCAATAACGGCCAAAAATCTTTCAGTGATCGTCCGAATAGTTACCTGGCTGAGGCTTTTGTGCAAATCCAGGGCGATAGATCTCAGAACTCTCTTATGATTGAGAGCATCTCGTCGGCCCCTTTCTGAAATTCGTAGTCAACCTTCCGGACATCTGAGCGGGACCCGAAAAATTGGACAGGTTGCGACAAGCCACTAAGGTAAAAGCA
>CAZWFJ010000222.1:0-6812 GCA_964633135.1 uncultured Puniceicoccaceae bacterium
ATCTCAAATTACCGGCTCAAATAAAAATACCGAGATCCGCATGCTGCGACTGGATTTATAGGACAGTCCTAAAAAAGAATTCCCAGGGTAGGCCTTGCAGCCAACCCTGGGTTATACGATGCAACCGCGTTGCGGTAGGTGGTACCCAAAATACGGAAGGGGTTGCCGACCTACTACGCCGTAGGCGTTACATCCTACAGCCCAGGGTAGCGAGGCACGAGCCACCCTGGGGGCATCTCTCGCAAGCCCCCCGCCTCTGCCAGGAACCCAGGTGCTCACGCTCTCTCCAGCCGGAGAGTTTCAGATCCCTTCCGGAGGTTGGTTTCCTTTTTTGATCCCTGCGTGGCGGACTTCCTGCCCGCTGTGGAGGTAGATTACCTCCTCGGCGATATTCGTGGCATGATCGGCAATGCGCTCGATCGACTTCGAGATGAACACCAGTTCGAGGAGGCTCTCGGCCTGGGTTCCCCCTTTGCTTAACATACTGGTGAATCCCTGGAAGTTGCTCCGGTTCATTGAATCCACTTGCCTGTCCTGCCGGATGATCGATAAGCACTTTTCGACATCCTCCTCAATGAATGCCTCAATCGCGTCCCGCAACATCTCTACCGCCAGGGAAGCAGCCTGCGGGATGGAGACCAAATTTTCCGTAAGCGATTGCCCATTGGCCACCGAGTTGAGGATGCGCCCTACCCGCTTGGCGATACTGGAGGCCTCGTCGCCAATCCGCTCTATGTCGTGGGAGGTCTTGATCGCCACTGCAATCAATCGCATATCTGCCGAAACCGGCTGGTAGAGAGTCATGTAGCGAACCGCCGCCTGGTCGATCTCCATTTCGAGCTGGTCGATTCCACGGTCTCCCTCGATCACCTCATTGGCGATGGTGGCGTCGCGCTTGGTCAAGGCCTCCATGGCACGGGTGGTGTTGTGCATGGCCTTCTCGGCCATGAGAACCAGTTTTTCCTTAAGTTGGGTCAGCTCCGAATGAAAATTTCGTTCCATAGTTCTCAGGTTTGTCAGTATTGGTGGATCAGGGGAATACAAATCTGCTCAGCCGGGACTCATCCGAATCGGCCCGAAACATAAGCTTCGGTCTGTTCCTCTGCGGGGTTCATGAAGATTTTTTCGGTGGTGTCGAATTCGATCAATTTGCCCAGGTAGAAGAATGCGGTGCGGTCAGAGACGCGGGTCGCCTGCTGCATGTTGTGGGTTACGATGACGATAGTATAGTCTTTCTTTAGTTCGGAGATCAACTCCTCAACCTTGGCGGTGGCGATCGGGTCGAGGGCCGAGCAGGGTTCATCCATAAGGAGAATATCCGGCTCGACTGCGAGCGCGCGGGCGATGCAGAGGCGTTGTTGCTGCCCCCCCGACATCCCGAGAGCGCTGTCGTTGAGACGGTCTTTCACTTCATCCCAGAGGGCGGCACCCCGCAGACAGCGCTCGACAACCTCGTCGAGCTTCGAGCGTTTACTCACGCCCTGGATCCGCAGCCCATAAGCGATGTTCTCGTAAATGGACTTGGGGAAAGGATTGGACTTCTGGAAGACCATGCCCACCCGTTTGCGCAATTCGATTACATCCACATCCGAATGATTGATGTCGACCCCACCAATCCGGATGTCTCCGGAGGTGATTTGGGCGATGGGAACGAGGTCATTCATCCGGTTCAGGCAGCGCAGGAGGGTACTCTTCCCGCAACCGGACGGGCCGATAAAGGCAGTGACCTCTTTTTCGACCATGGCCATGTCGATATTGAAGAGAGCCTGCTTTTCACCGTAGGCAAAACTGAAGTCATTCACCTCGATGATCGGAGGCGCGGCAGTAGTGGTTTCTGTCTCGTTCATGCTGAAGTCAAATTTCTTGGTTTGGAGAAAGTTCGGATAGCGATCGGTGCGGAGACTACCATTGGTACTTCTTCCGCGCGCGGACGCGGAGGACGATTGAGGTGAAGGCAATTAAGCCGACGATAATCATGAAAACGAAGGCGGTGCCATACTGCATTTTCTCGGTGTATTCGTTTTGGGGGATCTTCAGACTGACGACGTAAATATGGTAGGGAAGAGCCATGACGGGTTCCATGAACATGTTCCAGAATCCCTTGTCCCAGGGCATTCCGGGAGCCGAGGCGTAGGCAGCCGTGAACATGATCGGAGCGGTTTCCCCGGCGACGCGGGTAATTCCCAGAATCGATGAGGTCAAAATACCCGGCATCGCATAGGGAATGACATTGGTGCGGATCGAAGTCCACTTCGTCGCTCCGAGAGCCAGGGATCCCTCGCGAAACCCCTGGGGAATTGCCCGCAGGGATTCCTCGCTCGCGGCAATGATCACAGGCAACACCATGAAGGCGAGAGTGAAGGCACCCGCCAGCAAAGACACGTTCCAACCCTCGAAACTGAAGAACACGTCGTTTACCACCTCCACCGTCGCGGTGGTCGGCGAGCTTTCCGCCGCAGGTGAAATCGAGATGACCTCACGGCCTGGGAGCGGAATCCCAAATAACTTCCACCGCTCGGTCGTGACCTCGAACTCGGAAACTTCCGGATGTTCCTCGAGAACCCTTTGCCCAAAGGAGGCCGTCTCTGTCCGATCCAGAACTTCGACGGTTTCCACATTATTGATCGGCGTCCCGATCGATAGGAGGGTATCCTCGGCCGGGGCATCGGTAAATATCGGAGCGGTGAGGACAAAAGCACCGAAGCCGAAAATCCCGAAAACGATGGATGGCACCCCCGCCAGATTTAGGATGGATAACCGGATGGTGTTGAGAGTTCGCCCA
This sequence comes from uncultured Puniceicoccaceae bacterium, assembly GCA_964633135.1. Lineage (GTDB taxonomy): Bacteria > Verrucomicrobiota > Verrucomicrobiia > Opitutales > Puniceicoccaceae > Puniceicoccus. The sequence goes on from CAZWFJ010000222.1 coordinate 2,783, forward strand.
GGACGGGAGTACTCACTCAGGAAGATGGCCGCCAGGGTCCCCAGGATGAGGGCGATGAGCACCGCCCCGATGGTCAGCATAAATGTTCCGACAATATTCGGCAGAATACCACCGCCCGAGTAGGCGTAGTTCTCCGACCCCAGGTAGTCGTTGAGCGGAATGTCTCTCTCCTTGCGCCATTCGTCAAAGGTCGTCGATGCCATCTCCAACTCTTCGTAGGAGGTCACTTCGAGAGTGACCCCGTGTTCCCTCAGAAACGCAAAAAACTCCTCGGGACTCAGGGGGCCGTGTTCCTCATAGTTGAAGAGAAAGGTGAACTCGCCGTTGTGATAATCGATCTGGGCGATGTTCCGGTTTTGCCCGCGAACCGCTTGGCTGAACTGCTCGCCCGACAGGCTTTCCTTGCCTTCATCAGACTCCACCGTGTACCAGTCAAGTACGTAGAGAGTTTCCGGGAACCCGGTGAAAAACTCGGTATTGATAAAGGGAAAGCTCGACTTGAAGACGGTCTTGGAGCCATTCCAGGTGATGTCCGCAAAAATATAGGTCGCGAAGAGAATGATCGCGTAGGTAATGACGCGAAAGCCCCAGAAGGAAATCGACTGGATGGTTTTCGCACGGGTCGGACGTCGCCCAAAAGCGGAGTTCCGAACCTTTTCTTTTTCTGTGGAAGCGTCGTTCATGGATGAATTCTCAATGCAAAAAGAGCGATCAGTCGGCTGAGACCTTGAAGCGGCGAACCACCTTCTGAGCGATGAAGTTGATCAAGAGAGCGATGAAGAAAAGAACGATCCCCACCATGAAGAGAGCCCGGTAGTGGAGACTGCCATTGACCACCTCTGGGAGTTCCTGGGCGATGATCCCCGTCATGGTATGCACCGGTTCAAAAATAACGGCCGGCCCAAGCCCCAGGTCCGGGATCTTGATCCGGTTCCCCGCCACGAGCAGAACGACCATGGTTTCACCGATCACCCGTCCAAATCCCAGCAGACAGGCTGATATAATTCCCGAGAGTGCCGTTGGGACGATGACCCGGATGGTCGTTTGCAGGGAAGTGGCCCCCATGGCGAAAGAGGCTTCCTTGAAGGCGCGCGGTACGTTATTGATAGCGTCCTCGGTCAGGGTGAAAATGGTCGGCACAGCCATCAGTGCCAAAAGCACTCCGGCAACAAAGGCGTTTAACCGCTGTTCAAGACCGAGCAAATTTTGAATGACCTCTCCGAAGACCACGATCCCGAAAAAACCCAGCACGACCGAGGGCAGGGCCTCGATGAATTCGATGTAGGGTTTGATGAAATTCTGCTCTTTCCTGGTGGCGATCTGATTCACATAAATGGCCGCTCCCACGCTGAACGGAACCGAAACCGAAATCGCAATCACGGCAATGAGGAAAGATCCCGAGAGAAGCGGAAGAATTCCATAGAATTCCTGCCAACTGGTTCCAGTCAGCCATCGCTTGCCAAAAAGGAACGCGAAAACCGCCCGGTACATGGGCACGGGTTCGAATTGCTCCCAATCCTCCAGTCTCTCGACATAGACCGGAAACTGTTCGATAAATTTCGGCAGCAACTCACGAAAGCGTACAATGTCTTTCTGATATTTTTCGATGGTCGCATCCGGTACCTGACCCTCAAGTTCAATGAGTCTCGCTTCCATCTCTGCCGTTATCGCGAGGTATTCGTCAAACAGCGCCTTGAGCGGTGCCACACGAGAACGCCAGTACTCCTCGTCAAATTCAGTGTAGGGGACCGTCTCGGCTAGGTCCTCCCGTCCGGAATCGATTAGATTTTTGCGGCGTTCCGCGTTGGAACTGTTGGCATAGTAATCGTCCTTGGTTTTTTTCGCGATCTCCCGCATTTCCGAGAGGAGGCTTTCCAGCGGCCTCCCGGCAGCGGCAAATTCCTGCCCGAATTCAAATTCAGCCGCCAACTCCTTTCGCACTTCCGTAAATTCCATCCCTTTTTCATAGAGAACCGCGATCTGTTGGTTGCGAATTTTGTCGTAAAATTGTTTGAGGGCAATGTAGTCCCCCGTCTGTTCGCCGACGATGTCGACGTATTGCAGCCCTGCCCGCTGATAGACCATGAGGTCCTCCCGGTATTGGCCGAAAAACCCTGCTCCCTCCTTGAAAAGAAAGATCGTGATCAAGGCGAGAATTGCCACCGCCACGAAGGCATTGCCCCCGAAAAAATAGCGGATGAAATCCCCCGAATTCAGCCCCATCATCTGGAATCGATTCGATCGACTCAAGGATCGGCCGGAAAATTCGTTTTTCTTGTCGCCCATGGAAAAAGTTCCGAATTGGTGATCTCTGCTGGAGAGGCTTGGTCAGTGAGAATTGGGAAAGAAAAGAGGACTGTGGGGTTCGGACCCGCAGTCCTCTTTAAAGAGAACGGTGATGATTCGCCCTTTTCCTTAGCGGACAGGGATGAAGTGCACCTTCTTGACGATCTGCTGACCGGCAAGGCTGAGCGAGAAGTTGATGAACTTCGCCACGTCGGCGTCGGTCGGGAAACCGTTGGTCAGGTAGTATAGCGGACGAGCCAGCGGATAGTTCGGATTGTCGGGCATCATGCCGTTGACCGGAACCACCTTCACCCCAGGGGTGTCGATGTAAGCAAGACCAACATAGCCGATTCCGTTCGGGTTGTTGGCCACTTCGGAGGCAATCTGCTCGTTACCAGCCATCTTCTGGGAATCCTCGGCGTATTCGCGACCGCCCATGCCCATTTCCTTGAAAACAGCGTAGGTCCCGGAGGAAGTGTTCCGCGTGTAGCAGGAAACATTGCCGGGCTTACCCGTCATTGAGGCCCAGTCCGTCACGTCACCAGTGAAGATCGCTTCGACCTGGTCGAGGCTGAGTTTCGTGATCGGGTTCGACTCGTTGACGATGACGCCAATCCCGTCGAGGGCAACGGTAGTCTTCAGGATGTTGACCCCGTTGGCTTCGGCCTTGGCCATTTCCGAATCCTTAACGTCGCGGCTGGACATCCCAATGTCGGCGGTGCCATCAATAATGGCCGCCACGCCCGTTGAGGATCCTTCGGCGGCAATCGCGAAGTCAATAGAGGGATTCTGCGCTTTGAAGGCTTCCGCAATCTGCGGCACCATTTTCGCGCCGAGGGTGTCGGAACCCTTGATCACTATCGTATCGGCAACCGCCGTCAGGGCGATCCCGGTAGCCAGTCCAATGGAACTGAGGAGTTTCAATTTCTGATTCATTCTGTGTCTGATGTTGGTTTTTTGAGTATCAGTGTCTGGCTGAAATTGCTCAGCCACCGACATTGATGGGCAGACGATTCGAACCCCACAAGGCCAAATCCAAAACGTAGTGTTACAATCCCGTAACACCAGAACCAGTCGCCCCCACTGCAAAAAACGAGGAACCCGTTTCGACATCCACTTTTCAAACCCGCTCTACCCAAACAATTTCTTCCGAATCCCTTTCGCCACTGCGAGTCCCTTCCAGTCGCCCCCTTCCATCGGGTGCGCCTTCGGCTCCCGCTTCCCCGGCGGATCTTTACCCAACTGCTCCTTTACGAAGCTCTCCGATCCCAGGATCATCCCGTCCACAAAGTACAACACCTTGCCCCGCAGCAAGACGGCCAGGGGAAGCTTCCCCTTCGCCTCCAGCACCCGCGAGGCCTCCTCGGGCGAGATCGACATCTTCCCGTCCTTCTCCTCCACGCCCACGCCAAACAAGGTCTGCCGATAACCGCTCAAACTCCGGTCCAGCACCGCCAGGCCCTTCTGGGCCAGCTGCCCGCCGCCCACGGCCTCCCCGTATCCGCAAAAGCGATAGTCCTTCGGATCTGTCACCAGGCCCGCACGCACTGCATTCAGGTCGATATAGGCCGCCACCATCCGCAGCGCCCACGACTCCCCCTCTACCAGCAAACTCTTGAACCGCGCCGACCACAGCGGACCGAAACGCTCGTGCGTCCGGTTGAACCACAGCGAATAGCGCAGTTTTAACGTCTTCATAAACTCCGAGACATCGTGCATCCGCGACAGCAGCTCCTCCCGCAAC
>CAZWFJ010000223.1:0-6809 GCA_964633135.1 uncultured Puniceicoccaceae bacterium
GGCGAAGTTCGTTATATCGATTTCGAAAGCGGCAACGACTCCAACCCCGGCACCCAGGCCGCACCCTGGAAACACCACCCCTGGGATCCAAACGCCACCGGGCAGGCCAAAGCGGGCAAAGCCGACACCTACGTCTTCAAGGGCGGCGTCATCTATCGCGGTTCGCTATCGATCCCCAAAGGCCTTTCCGGCACGCCGGAGACACCCGTCCGCCTGACCCGCGACCCCGCCTGGGGCAGGGGCGAAGCCGTCCTCTCAGGTTCGGAAATCGTCACCGGCTGGACACGCGGCTCCGCCCACCCGGACATCCCCGAGGCGGACAAGGTCTGGACTGCCGAAGTCGATTTCCAACCTCGCAACCTCTGGCTCACCAATGCAGAAGGCCAGGTGCGCCGCATCCCCCTCGCCCGCACGCCGAACTGGGAGAAATCCGACCCCTACGACCCGATGAGCGAGTGGTGGGAGTGGGAGAATCCGCAATGGTGGAAACATAACGTCCCCGATGCCCGCGCGAAAACCGAAAGGAAAAACTGGGGCGTGGTCGGCATCGACCGGAAAAACCTGACCGAAGACAAGGACTACTACGAAGGCGCGGTGGTCCGCACGGAATGGGGCATCGTCATGGGCATGCCCATGCCTACGGAGGTCGAACACTTCGACCCACAAACGAAAACCCTTTCCTTCTCCACCCCATTCCTCGGAGCCGGGCGGATCATTGCCGGCCACCGCTACTTCCTGGAAAATAAACCGCAGTATCTGGACAGTGCCGGTGAGTTCTGGGTCGAGTCCACTGGCCGCGATTCCGCCCGGATTCACCTGCGCCTGCCGGGAGACGCAGATCCCAACCGCTTCGCGGTCGAAGCGGCCAAGCACGTCAACCTGATTGATGGTTCAAGTGCCGCCCATCTCGAACTGAGCGGTTTGACCCTGCAATTCACCAACACTCCCTGGCGTTACTGGGACTATAATTTCATGGACAAAGATCTGCTCGGTGCGGCTTTCCGTATTCTCGGCCCGGCACAGGACGTAACGGTGCGCAACTGCAACTTCCGGCATGTGCAAAAAGCGATTCTCATCGAGGCCCAGGCGGGCAACCAGGATATCGACGCGATTTCCATTAACGACAACAACATCCAGTTCGTCGAGCACGGGGCCATTCACCTCTTTTGCACCCGACCCCGCAAGAGTAACGATCCCGCCGACTTCTCACGCCTGGGCTCTATCGAGATTCTTCGGAACAATCTCTACGAGATCGCCTTCCGTTTCCCCAAAATGGGGCACGAACACGCCATCCATGCCCGCTATCCAGAAATGGCCCACGTCGCTGGCAATATCATCGAGCGCACCGGCCAGGCCGGAATGGACATCTCCGGGCTCAAGGGTCACGGCCAGCCGGTGGATGCCCCTTACGCCCGGATCATCATTCACCAAAACAAGATCACCGACTCCATCCTGATGTCGAACGACTGGGGTGCCCTCTACATCAACCAGGGCGGCCCTGGCTACATTTTCAACAACCTCGTTCGCAACCCCGGTGGCTTCGCCAACTGGAAACTCAAGCCCGATATGGAGGGCACGCCCCGCTTCGGTCACAGCTACTACGTGGACGGCGGCTACCAGAAATATCTCTTCAACAACATCGCCTGGGGCCGCAACAACGAGCAGGGAAATAAATACGCCAACGAATCGGCCTTCCAGACCCTGGTAAGCTTCCAAAACCAGATCTTCAACAATACCGCCTACCGTTTCGTCCAAGCCTCCCGCAACCAAACGAACCAACTGGGACGCTGGCAATATCTGGGAAACATATACGACGATGTCTCCCAATACGTGTTCAGGCACGGCAAACCAGCCAAGGGGGATGCCGATGTGAATGAAGCCCACGCCGCCGAAGGCCGCCTCAGCGACGATTGGGACTACGCCACCGTCGGCTACGCCCGAAACGCCTTCCACGATATCACCGGAGCCTATGCTGTTTTCGACTCCAGCGGAAAGGTTTACCAGACTCTGCCGGGATTCCGCGACGCGCTCGAAACCGTGAAGCCGCTCGCCGCCTCGGTCGGCCTACAAAGCGACACCCCCCTGCTCCGCGACCCCGCTAAGGGCGACATGCGCCCGACGGAATCGGTCCCGGCGAGCGCCGCCAAGGTCTTCGCCCCCTGGGCACTCTATGCCAATGTCGGCGAATGGCATTTCTGGCGGGACAACGCCGACCCCACTAACATCATCGACACCCACTGGTATATGCAGCCTCCGTATCCAGAGCGGCAATTCTACATTGAGATGCCGCGCTATCCGCTGGCCGCCGAATGGGCCACGGCAGACGACTACATTTCCGGGCCGCTCGAGAATTGGACCGACGGCGCCCTCCGCTTCACTGGCCAGCCCGCCGTGCTTTCCGCCGAAGCCCTAAACCAGGGAGCGAGCTATGAGCACAAGAAAAAGGGGCCTGTCAGCGTCCCCGCCTCGGCCTTCAAAACCGCCGATATGGACACCAACAGCTTCCTCGTCGAAATCGTCTTCCAGGCCGCGCAGCCCGGCGGCACGCTGGTCGAGAAGGCGTCCTCCGGCCTCGGTTACCAGCTCTCGCTCGACGAGCAGTCCCGCCCGGTCTTCACCCTGGGTTCCGGCGGCCAGGTCGCACGCCTCACCGGCTCGAATCCCCTCGGCGACGGATGGCACCACCTCCTCGCCGAAGCCGACCGCGCAAACGGCGAGCTGCGCTTCTATCTCGACGGCAAGCCCATGGCGGAGACCGCGCTGGACCTCCCCGCCGAGGCCTCCCTCGCCAATGCCGCGCCGCTCCTCATCGGCAAGGGCTTCCACGGTGCCATCGACTTCCTCCGCATCAGCCGGGGCACGCTCGCCGATGCCCACACCACGATCGAGGAACTCTACGCCTGGCAGTTCGACGGGCCGTTCCTGAAGGACTTCACCGGCAAGCCACGCAACTTCGAAACCAGCCCGGCGGGAGCACTGGATTTTTGAGCGAGCTTGAAACGAGGCCGAAGGACTCATAAAGACTGTTCATTCTGAGAAAACACCCGCCGCATTCGTCGGCGAAATTGTTTGGGTGTGCATTGATACTTTTGCTTAAAGAGCCGGTTGAAATAACCCACATCATCGAAACCCGACTCCAGTGCGACTTCGATGATCGGCAGGTTGCTGTTGGCCAGTATCTCACAAGTATAGGCCAGTCTCTTCTGGTTGATAAAGGTTGAAGGCGTAACCCCCAAATACTTGCGAAAGGTGCGGGCCAAATGCTCCGGAGACTGGCCAGCCATGGCCTGCATCCGCTTTAGACCCTGCAGGAAATTTTCTTTGCGCGACATCGCCGAGCATAACTCAGTAAGCCAGGCGGGCTGTTGGGGAACCGTCGACGGATGAGACTGGACCATATCGACCAACCACCCGGCAAGTAACGCACGCAAGGCCGGGCGAGCCTGCTTTTCTTCCTGTGTGAACAAGGCGGTCAATTGCTCCTCCAATGATCTGCCCGTCGCTTCATCGAGTACTCTGGCGGGAGGCACGACACCGGAGAAAAGTCGTTCCCGCTCAGCGCTTAACCCGAGAAAGCTGAGGATTTCTTCCACGGTTTCGCAAGTAAATGCAAGATTCACCAGGGTGCAGGAGGCTTCACGGTCTCGGACGAAACCATGAATATCGTGGGGACGTATGAAGGTTAAGCAACCTGCGGTTAACCGTTGAGGTCGAGTGAGTCCCGCCACTTCGTGGAGGATGCTGCCATCGGTTATCAATAATATCTCCGAAAAATCGTGAGTATGTAAGGCGGTAAACGGCGGGAATTCATTGTAAACGCCGACATGAAGCGTTCCCGGATCTTCGGAAAGCTCCTCCCACTTTAAACGAATTGGATCAAATAATTCCAAGAATTTATCAGTATAGTCCGAGATCCCGGAAGGCAAATCGTTTATTATTCCGCCAAAATCTCATGTCGACCCCCGTCCCATTATTCCCAACCCCAAAATTTCAAGCAGCCTCGGCTACGAGCACCGCACCCATCAACCCCCTACCCGCCAACCGTCGTGAAAGCACCAACCCCCTACTCGACCGCCCCTTCGACGTCGAGTTAAACGTGACACGCGCCCACCGGAATTGCAGTGATGCCGATCCCGCACTTCGGGAGGCATGGTGTTTGCGTGCCATGTTCCCGGATGCGCTCTCGCCCATCGAGCCCTCCCACGACCTCTTTGCGGGCCGCTTCATCAGCACTCCGGGGGTAGACAAGGTGCTCTATGAGTGGGATGCGCATCGCCATAATATACCCGCTGTTGGCTTTCTTCCGCTCACTCCAGGGATGGGCTTTTCAGCCGGGTATTACTGTCACGAAACCATTCTGCGGAAAAAAATCGAAGACTCAAAACCGGATGACACCCTGTGCGAAGAGCTTGAGCAGGTAGTGCAGTATTGGAGGCAGCATGGTCTGCCGGAGATCTGCCGCCGCGAGTACCCCGCCGAAATCCAGACGGCACTCCCTTTCGATACGCTCTCGGGCCGCGAATCGGCAAATCCGGCACACCCCCTCGTGCGGATGACTGGCCCCATGTATGACAATGGCAAATTGGTGCGGCTCGGTCTTTGTGGCCTGCGCGAAGAGGTCCTGAAAGCCGCGGAGCGTTTTCCGGAGAACGCCGCCCTCTTTCAGGGCATGGCCCTTGCGCTGGAATTAGTCGCGGATGTCTGCCGCTTCTACGCGGAACAAGCACGCAGCCTGGCCCGTGAGCAAAATAACCGGCAGCATGCCTCTGAGCTGGTGTGCATGGCGGAGGCGTTGGAGAACATCGCCATAAGACCGCCCAACTCCTTCCGTGAAGCGATCCAGTTGGTGCTGCTCTACGGGGTCGTGTCCGGTGCTTACAGCTGGGGTCGCCTGGATGAAGCACTGGGAGATTGGCTCTGCCATGATCTCGACTACGGCAGATTGACTGAGGCGGAAGCGCTGAACCTGATGTGCAGCCTCTGGATAATCATCAACGACAATGGGGCTCCTTACGATAATCGTGTGATTGTGGGAGGCAGGGGACGCTCCAAGGAGAGCACTGCTGATCGTTTTGCGCTTATGGCGATTGAGGCCACCCGGCGCACGCGCCTGCCCCTGCCACAGCTTTCATTGCGTTTTTACGAAGGACAAAATCCGGCCCTTTATGATCTCGCGCTCACGGCGATTGGCGAGGGCTGCACCTTTCCCATTCTTTACAACGATGAAGTCAACATCCCGGCTGCAGCGCAGGCCATGCAAGTTTCGGAGAAAGAGGCCGAACAATACGTTCCCTACGGCTGCGGCGAATACGTTCTTTATAAACAAAGCTTTGGGACTCCCTCCGGGGTGTTTAACCACACAAAGGTATTGGAATGCCTGATCCGCAATGGCCGGAAAACACTAACCGGTCGCGAGAGCGGCCCGAAGCTTGGACATCTGCGAGAGTTCCAGACCTTCGAGCACCTGTTCGAAGCCTACCAGCAGGCACTCGATTACTGGATCGCCTTGATGGCCGAACAGCAAAAGCTGGAATACGACATCGTTGCCCGTGAATGCCGGTACCTCCTTTGGTCGATGTTGTACGAAAACTGCTTGGAGCGTGGCAAGGCTCTCTTCAGCGGAGGCTTGCAGCACATGGGCGGAACGCTCGAATCCTATGGGCAGATCAATGCAAGCGACTCGCTTCTGGCGATCAAGAAGGCTGTCTACGATGAAGAGTGGTGCTCGGCCGACGAATTGATCGATGCCCTGGACAATGATTTCAAAGGCTATGAAAAATTGCGGGATAAACTGCTGAGCGTCCCCAAATACGGCAACAATCATCCTGAAGCCGACGAGATGGCGATACGGGTTCACGAATACACCTGCTTGAAGACGCGCGAACAGGCAGCAAAGGTGGGCCTCGACAGCTACCTGATCGTCATCATCAACAACCAGGCCAACACGGTCTTGGGCGGTCATACCCTGGCTTCGGCTGACGGGCGTCGTGCCTTCGAGCCGCTGGCCAATGCCAACAACGCCGCGCCGGGCATGGACCGGGCGGGACTCACCGCGAATCTGTCGTCTCTGGTCAAGCTCAGGCCGGATCTCCACGCTGGAGCCGTGCAAAACCTTAAACTCGCGCCAGAGTTCTTTACCCGGCAACTCGACAAGCTGAAAGCCCTCCTCCAAGTCTACTTCCAGAGAGGCACGCAACTCATGATAACCGTAGTCAATGCCGGCGACCTCGAAGCAGCCATCCGTGACCCCGAACAATACCCCAACCTCATGGTCCGCGTCGGCGGCTTCAGTGCCCGGTTTGTCGAACTTCCGCCCTCGGTGCAACGCGAAGTGCTGCAGCGAACGCTGCAAGGGGGAAATTGACATGATGACGATGGAGACAGAAACACTGCAGGGCGTCCTTCTGGACATCCATCGCTGCTCCCTCAACGACGGGCCGGGCATCCGCACCACCGTCTTCCTCAAGGGCTGCCCCCTGCGTTGCCTCTGGTGCCACAATCCGGAGTCGCAGAAGCTCAAGCCTGAGATCGATACCGAAGGCAAGACCTGGGGCAAAGAGGCCACGGTCGATGATATCATGGACGTGGTGCGCCAGGACATTGCCTATTATGAAAGCTCCGGCGGAGGCGTCACCCTGTCCGGGGGAGAACCGCTCGCGCAACCCGACTTCAGCCTGGCCCTGCTCACCGCCGCCAAATCCGAGGGCATTCATACCTGCCTCGACACCAGCGGGCAAGCCAGCCAGAGCGTGCTCGAAGCAACAATGCCGCTCACCGATGTGTACCACTTCGATTTCAAAGCCACGGGA
>CAZWFJ010000224.1:0-6785 GCA_964633135.1 uncultured Puniceicoccaceae bacterium
CCAGTTGATATTTTATAATACAATAATAAACAACAATTTATTAAAAACCAAGAATTTAACTTCCGGCTGCCATTCCGATGGCTGCCGTTATTTTCTGACAGGCCCTAAGCGAGCGGCAAGATGCCGCTTCTACCTTACAGGCCTTAGCAAGCGGCAAGATGCCGCTTCTACCTTACAGGAAACCCGCATAAAAGATTGCGCCCGATTCCCAACGGGTCCATTTCCCCCGTTTGCTTTTGATACACGCCAGCGTGCTCTCTCTTGAGCAAGGATCCTTGGCCGAAAGACCTGGTTTATTGTTTTCCAGACAGATTGCGCTGGATCTGCAGGAGATGGCTCTTATCGCTTTTGGCGATACTTGCTTTGGGAGGTGCGACGCTTTCGGGAGGGCTTCCGCTGATGGGGGCTGGGAAGGGTGGCTTCCCCTGCGCGAAGGGTTTTGATTTGGTCGCGAAGGATGGCCGCGCGCTCGAATTCGAGATCCAGCGAGGCCTGCTGCATTTCCACCTCAAGCTCGGCGATTACGGCTGCCACTTCATTGTCACCAACTGGCTCGGCGACCGACAGAGGGGCCGGTTCTTCTTTCGCCCGTTGGAGGCTGGACTGATCCTTGCGCCGAACTCCTGTAGGGGTGATGCCATGCTCGGCGTTGTAAGCAAGCTGTTTTTCCCGGCGGTACTCGGTCACCTCGATTGCGCGACTCATGGAGCCGGTCATCCGGTCTGCGTACAGAATCACCCTCCCCTTCTCGTGGCGGGCCGCTCGACCCGCTGTCTGCACGAGGCTGGTCTCACTGCGCAGAAAGCCCTCTTTATCCGCATCAAGGATAATGACCAGTGCCACTTCTGGAAGATCGAGGCCTTCACGGAGAAGATTGACTCCGACAAGCACATCAAAATCTCCCGCGCGGAGGTTCCGGAGGATCTCGACCCGCGCGATTGCATCGATATCGGAGTGCAGGTATTCAACGGCCACGCCCTCTTCCCGCAGATAATCGGCAATGTCTTCCGACATCCTTTTCGTGAGAGTGGTCACCAGGGTGCGGTCTCCCTGCTCACACGTCTTGCGAATTTCAGCGATTGAATCCTCAACCTGTCCCTGCAGTGGGCGAACCTCCATAACGGGGTCAACCAGACCGGTTGGGCGGATGACCTGCTCAGCGACGACCTGGGACACACCCAACTCATAGGGTGCGGGGGTAGCCGAGACGTACAGCGTCTGCCCGGTGACCTCCCGAAACTCCTCCGGCTTCAGTGGCCGGTTGTCCAGAGCCGATGGCAAGCGGAACCCATAATCCACCAACCGACTCTTGCGGGAGAAATCCCCTTTGAACATGGCCCCGATTTGCGGAACGGTCACATGGCTTTCATCAAGGATGAGCAGGAAATCGTCGGGAAAAAAATCGATCAGGCAAAAAGGACGTTCACCGGGCTTTCTGCCACTGAGATGGCGGGAATAATTCTCAATACCGCTGCAGAAACCGATCTCCTCCAACATCTCAAGATCATACTCAGTGCGCATTCGGATTCGCTGTGCCTCCAGGAGACGTTGGTTGCGCTCAAACTCCAGGACACGGTCGTCGAGTTCGGAACGAATGTGCCTCACGGCATTTTTCAGCTTGTTTCTCGGAGTGATATACTGGTTGGCCGGATACAGATAGAAATGGTCGAAGGATTCGCCTGTTTGCCCAGTCAACGGATCGAGTGCCTTCACCGATTCGACCTCATCGCCCCAAAACTCTACCCGGATCGCACTCTCAAGGTAGGCTGGGAAGACATCCACCACCTCTCCCCTGGCGCGGAACTTGCCCCGGGACATTTCCACATCGTTTCGTTCGTAAAGATTCTCCACCAGCCGCTCCAGAAAGGCATCCCGCCCGAGTTCATGCCCCGGGCGAATCTCGATCATCATCGCCCGGAAATCTTCCGGACTACCCAGGCCATAGATACAGGAGACACTGGCCACCACCACCACATCGCGCCGACTCAGGAGAGCACTTGTCGCCGAGATACGGAGGCGCTCGATCTCGTCATTGATCGAGGAATCCTTTTCAATATAGGTATCCGTCTGAGGAACGTAGGCTTCTGGCTGGTAGTAATCGTAATAACTGACAAAATACTCCACGGCATTATCCGGGAAAAATCCCTTAAACTCCGAGAAAAGCTGGGCCGCGAGGGTTTTGTTGTGAGAGATCACCAGGGCCGGCCGGTCCAACCGGTGAATCAGGTTGGCCATGGTGAAGGTCTTGCCGGAACCGGTCACTCCCACGAGTGTTTGGTGGCTATTCCCGGACTGGACGGAGGAAACCAATTCCTCTATGGCCCGGGGCTGATCACCCGTGGGCTGGTAATCGGATTGAAGACGAAACTCTCCCATCCAGAGAATACTGGAGGAAAATCGGCGGCGGTCAACGGAGGGCTGATTTCCGCAGCCCAGCTCTTGAGTTCGAAACGAACCTCCTTCAATCTACCCCGCATGAAGAAAAGAGTACTCGTCCTTTTGGAAAATGGCTTCGAGGAAATCGAGACCGTCAGCCCGATAGACCTTTTGCGCAGGGCAGATGCGGAGGTTGTCATCGCGGCCACCGGGAACGACCTCATGGTGACCGGAAAGACGGGAGTTTGCCTGCGGGCCGATGCCCTGCTGTCCGATTGCAAGCCCGATCAGTTCGATGCCCTTGTGATTCCCGGAGGCCCGGCGGCCAAAAGGCTAAAGCAAAATGCCACGGTACGGCAAATCATCCGCTCCTTCGACGAAGGGAACCTCCTGATCGGTGCCATCTGCGCTGCTCCGACAGTTCTCAACGCGGCATCCGTGTTGTCCGGGCGGCGCTACACGGCTCATTTCTCAGTCGCGGACGAGTTACCGGACATCCTCCCCGATCCAGTGGTGAGGGATGGGAACCTGATCACTTCGCGCGGGGCGGGAACGGCCGTCGCCTTCGGCCTTTCCCTCGTTTCCAGTCTCTTCGACGAACAAACCGCCCGGGAAATCGCGTCCGCGATCTGCCTTCCCTAGGGCGGGTAGGCTTTAATCCGCAGATGTGGACTTGAAGAAATGTTCCGGCTTGTAGATTCTCTGCACAAAGGCCCGCTCCCCAGTGGGAAGCACTGGCGAGAATCCCCCCTATTCGGTACCCTCAAAAAGTGTCCGACCAAAGGTTCACCAAAGCCGCATTCCACGAAGAGTCGGGACATCCGGCAACGCGATCAATCGCTTGCCTTACGCCCACATTCTCCCAATTTAAGCGGAAGATATGAACGAAGAGCATTTTGATTTTCTCGTCCTGGGCGGAGGGAGTGCCGGATATAACGCGGCCTCCATCGCAAGAACGCACGTCGACCGGGTCGCAATCGTCGACGGGAGCGAAGAACTAGGGGGACTTTGTATCCTCCGCGGCTGCATGCCGTCCAAGACACTGCTCTACTCTGCCGACGTTCTCCACCTTGCTCGGGAAGGTCACAAGCTGGGACTCAGCATTCCCCGTCCACAGGTCGACATGGCGGCACTCCACCAGCGCAAAATGGATCTTATCGGAGAATTTGCCCGCCACCGCAGATCGCAGATCGAATCGGACCGCTTTCATCTATTCCGTAAGCAGGGCAGAATCGCTCCCGACCGATCCGTGATGCTCGACGACGGCACTCGCCTGACTGCAGACCGGATTCTGATCTCGACAGGATCAACCATTGCGGTGCCCAACATACCAGGCCTGGCCGACACCGCCTTCCTGACCAGTGACGACATTCTGGACCTCGATTCTGTGCCCGAGTCTGTTCTGGTGCTTGGCGGGGGGGTTGTGGCCTGCGAGTTGGCGCAATTCCTGGTCCGCATAGGATCGAAGGTAACCATGATTCAACGCAGCCAGCATATTCTTTCCGACTTCGAACCCGACATGGCTGCGGTTCTTGAGAAAGCTCTGATCGACGATGGGATCGAACTCTTTACCAACACCCATATTGAGAGCATCGAACCGAACGAGAATGGAGCCTCCGTCCAGTTTCTTCACGGGCATCGTACCGTGATCCGCCAGGCACAATTCGTCTTCAACGCCCTCGGGCGGAAGCCAGCCACGGCCGGGCTGGGTCTGGAGGAAGCAGGCATCGAACTCTTGCCCGGTGGCCACATTCGGACCGACGAATATCAGATGACTTCGCAACCCTCGATCTACGCGGCGGGCGACTGCGCGGGTCCGCACGAGATCGTTCATGTAGCGATCCTGCAAGGAGAGACGGCCGCCCGGCATTCGCTCGGACTGGAACCCCTCCCTGTCGACTACAAAAGGATTCTGTCCGTCGTCTTCACCGACCCACAGATCGCCTCAGTCGGGCCGCCGGAACATTTGCTCAGGGAAGAGTTCGGGAAGTCCCTTCAGGTTGCGGAATTCCCCTTCTCCGACCACGGTCGCTCGGTGGTCATGGAAGCCCGGCGCGGCTTCGTGCGTCTTTTCTCGAGCACTTCGGATCGAAGGATTCATCGAGCCGAATGCGTGGGACGAGACGCCGGGGAGCTGATCCACTCCATGGCAGTCGCGGTAGGGACCGGAGTCACGGTCGACGAGCTGATCAGGGCACCCTGGTACCATCCAACCCTGTCGGAAATCTGGACTTACCCTCTCGAGGATTTGGCCGGGTGATCCCGCCCGACTCATTAGCAACACCCAGAAACGATTTCTCCTGTGGATTTCCTCGCCCAGCCCCTCTCTTTCGAATTCGTCCAGCGTGCAGTCTGGACGGCAGCCGTCGTGGGATTTACGAATGGATTCCTGAGCGGATACGTGGTCATGCGCAGATCAGCTTTAATGGTCGGATCGCTTTCCCATACCCTTCTGCCCGGGATCGCAGTTGCCATACTGATCGCCGGACTCACCACAGCTACCGCCTTTTTCGGAGCACTGCTATCGGCCCTCCTCGTCGGCCTCGCAGCGGTGTTCGTGGCGAGAACCTCCCGGATCGACAGCCACTCCGCTCTGGCCGTCCTTTACACAGCTGCCTTTGCTGGAGGCCTGCTCATTCTGGATCAAATCCCCACCCCCATGGAGCTTGAACACTGGCTCTTCGGTAATATTCTCGCCCTCTCAAACGCCGACCTCCAAATCTCCCTATTAGCTGCGGCCCTGATCTTGCTGACCTTGATCGCAACTGCCCGCCCGCTGATTCTTTTCCTGTTCGAACCCACCATCGCCGAGAGCCAGGGTGTTCCCGTCCGGCGGATGGGGTACTTGCTGACGGGCTTGGTTATCCTCGGTCTTGTTGTTTCAATTCAGGCGGTCGGCTGTATTCTCTCCGTGGCCATGCTTGTGGCTCCCGCAGCGGCGATGCTCCAGTTTGCCAAAAGCCCCCAATCCCTCGTCTGGGGAGGCGCCATTATTGGCTCGGTAGTATCGGTTCTGGCGGTGTTTACGTCCTACTGGCTTGATCTTCGGGTCGGAGCCGTAATCGTCCTCATGCTGGGAGGTGCGGTGCTGTTGGCCTACCTGACTGGATTCCGCCATGGAGTGCTTCGTCTTCTCCTGCGACGCACAGCAACCCAACACTCCTGATCTTCAAACGCATGGGCCGAAACTCAATCAAAAAGCTGCGCAAGCCCCCTCGCTACAACCGGGGGGCGGCCATCGTTCACCTTGTTGACGAACCCGACCTGATACGCCTAATCGAATCCACCGAGAATCCCCTTATCCTGATCCTTGAGGGTGTACAGGATCCCCATAATCTCGGAGCCTGCCTCCGCACAGCTTCAGGAGCGGGGGTAACCGCCGTCGTCGCCCCCAAAAAAGGAGCCTGCGGAATCACGGATACGGTGCGGGATATTTCTTGCGGGGGTTCAGAGGATGTACCGTTTCTACAGGTCCGCAATCTCAGCCAGACCCTGCGGAAATTCCAGGAAATGGGCTTGCGCCTGGTAGCCACTGCGGATCAAGCCGACGAGACCCTCTACGACGTCGACCTGACTGGCCCCCTCGGCATCATCCTCGGCAGCGAGGGCTGGGGGGTTCGCGCAAAAACTGCCGATAACGCCGATCACCGGGTCAGCATTCCAATGCGAGGATCCGTCGACTGCCTAAATGTCTCCGTCTCGACAGGGGTTTGCCTTTACGAAGCCGTGCGCCAAAGGCGTTAAGGGATTATCAGAAAGCACCTCCAAATATTGGTGCATCTTGAACCCTCCCCCTGATGGTAATAGCCAATATCATCGGCGTTTCTCGGTCTAAACCTACCCATGCTCCTGTTGTTTCCTGTTGCTTCGGAGATATTCAGCGCGTCAAATATTTTGAACCTGGTTTGTTCTTTCGTCGGCATTTAACCCCTTGCCCTAGTGGTAATATCCGATATTGCGGAAAATCTTCCGCCTGCATCTTCTCGTATTCCTATATTTTCAGAGAAAATCCTGCATTATCTACTACTAAGTAACCGGGTTGATCCTAAAAGCGCTAGATATGATATTTTGCAAAAAACTGTCGTTTTTTTTTTTATTTCTTCCTAGCGCACTTCCGTAATTCACACAAAATAACACGGAAGCAACAACAAAAAATAGGACTGACCTATAATCGCTATCGGAACGGTGTTGGAAAAACTCAGAAAATAATTGCGCCAGACCGGCCAACAACGGCCCACAGGAGCGCTTTATGAGGGCTTTTCCGGGGTGCCCTGCTTTTGAGTCTCAGACATTCTCGGAGTGGCTTCTGGTTGCCTTCAGAGGGCGCAGAAGGGCTTCTGACAAAATCGAAAACTTCAAACCGTTGATGTATAGTAATTTAGGTCTTTACTTCGGTTGTTGGGATTGCT
>CAZWFJ010000225.1:0-6647 GCA_964633135.1 uncultured Puniceicoccaceae bacterium
GGAAATGGCCGCCATAAAGATTAAACGGGAAGAATTTCACGGTGAATGGAATTATCTGATACAACCTTAAATGCGACAGTTATTTATACGTCAACCCTTACACGATCAATCGGCCATTCCACGCGGTCTTATTGGTATCCATGGTTTCGAACCGGATATAGGTGGTGGGCGGTGGAGTTCCGATGAGACGCTCGAGTAGTTTGGAGAGAGGGGTGACGAGGCTCTCGATATTCTCCGAGGTCAGACCGGGGCACGAAAGAGTGACAAGGGAGCTGGCACCCGACTGGTTCCCAAAGGAGATTTGGGAGCGGCTGTAGATGACCTGAATATACGAGTTGTTTTTTTTGAGTGTTTTCGCGAGTAATTCAGTGACCTTGGCGGAAAGCTCCGCGAAGCTGGTTTCGTCTTGCGGGATATTGCTGTTAATGTGGAGGATGGCCATTTTTCGTGATGTGTTAACGTTTTAGTGGGAATATAAGCATTTATGAAGAACGATTCAAATCCAAACGCCGAAGAGGATTCATCGGAGAAGAAAGGAATTCCCCTGCGGTGGATTTTCTATGCGATTCTGGGGTATGCGTTTTTCCAGACGTTCTATTTTTGGTGGCAGATGAGGGGTGAATGAGTGTGGCCTCAGCCAATGGATTTGACCCCAGTCGCGTTCCGGCGGACGCTGCGGTTTATCTGCACGTCCCGTTTTGTTCGGCGATCTGCGACTTTTGTGCTTTTGACAAGGCACTGCCCTCGCCGGGAGACTGGAAGGTCTTTCGGGATGGTCTTGAGCGGGAGTGGAACTCGGTGAATTTTGCGGGTGCGGCCAGCAGTGTTTTTTGGGGAGGGGGAACTCCGGGGCTGTTGAAGGCTTCGGATATTCGGAGCATTGGCGGGAAATTCCGGGAAGCGTTGACGCCGGGTGCGGAATGGACGGTGGAGCTGACGCCGTTATGCCCAACCAGGGAGAAGTTGTCGGCATGGAGGGAGGTGGGGGTCAACCGGATATCGCTTGGAGTGCAGTCCTTTTCTCCTCGTCTTTTGGAAGCGATGGGGCGGCCATATTCGACGGAGAAAATCCCGGGAATCGTGGATCGAATACGGGAATCGGGATTTGAGCGGTTGAACCTGGATTTGATCATCGCCTTCCCCGGGCAGACGGAGAGGGAGTTGATCGCGGATCTTGAGGCCGTCGTGGGTCTGGCACCGGATCACATCTCTTTGTATTGCCTGACCCTGGAGGAAGATACCGCGCTTTATACTCGATTCACACGATCCGGACATCGGCCCGACATGGATAAGGAGGCCGAGCGGTATGAGCTGGGATGGGCGTTTCTGGAGGAGCACGGGTATTCGCAGTATGAGATCTCAAATTTCGCCCGTCCCGGATTCCAGTGTGAACATCATCTCAACGTTTGGCGCATGGGGAATTGGCGGGGATTTGGTCCATCGGCTGCGTCCCAACTCGGAGGCTTCCGGTTCACGAATCCGCACGGACTCGGCGAATGGGCCGAATATACGCGGCAGTATGATCGGGAGCGTTTCCCTGAAGTTGAGAGGATCACTGAGGAGAATCGGGCTTTGGAGAAAATGGTGTTTGGGCTGAGGATGAACGAGGGTGTTTCCCGGGAACTTCTGAGCGAACTCTCTCGGGAAAGACGGGACGCGATCGAATCCTTCCTGCTTGCATTGGAGAGGGAGGGTCATTTGTCGAGGACCGGGGAACGGATGCTTCTTTCACTTTCGGGCCGTTTGCTCGCCGATGAAATTTCCCGATGGATGCTCAGCTAACTTTTGCTTGCACGGAGAGGAATGAGGAGCTAAATGAGGAAGGTGTTTATGAAGCGTCTTTCCATCCTGTTCCCCGTCATCGGGATGATTCTGTTCCTTTCCGGGTGTGGAGTCACGATTGAGAACCTCACTCCGGGGCGCATCCCCCAGAATCCATCCGGGATCTATACGATCACGATGCAGACAGAGCTCAAGGGAGGCGCGGTTCGCGAGAAAAGTTTGCAAGGTAATATCGTCATTGACGGAGAGACTTTGCCGATGGTGCGGAATCCGGTCGACCCAAGTCTTTTTGATTTCGACTATGTCATGCCGGAGGATCAGGCGGAAGCAGCCTTTTTCTTCATTCTCGATTACAATGTGCTGGGCGGCTCAGAGGAGAAGCCCAGGCAGGTAGTATCGGATTTGTACAGCTTCCAGCTGATGAACAAATATGTGATCCAAATGCAAGTGGATCGCGCCCCGGTAGGGCGACCAGTCACGGTTTTGGGGCGAAAATTTTTCCGGTCGGATAAGATCGTCATCGGTGGGGTCGAGGCGGAGACCCGCTTCAAGTCGGACAATGAGATTGAATTTCTCGTGCCGCCACTCCCTGCCGGGGAGTCTTATTTCGTGCAGCTCGAGACCGATGGCAGGATGGTTCCGATTGGGAATTTTATGATCGATCTCTCGCTTTTAAAGGTTGCGCCAAAGAGCTTGACTCTGGCTTCGGGGGAAACGGCGATCTTGGTTTTCTCGGTTGATTTCGACGCCCCCACAGGAGGACTCGCAGTGCGGGTCACGACGGATATCCCCTCCTCGGTGATCATGCCTGAGGTGATTATTCCGGCCGGGAGCCGGTCAGTGAGCGTTACTGTCGAAGGGGCCGAGCCAGGCGAAGGGGCACTCTTTGCGGATGTGCCGGGGATGAAGGAAGTGACGATTCCCCTCTCGGTGACGGCGGAGTAGGGCGAGTCATCGCCCCTGGGGAGAAGCTGCCCCAGCCAGTCATGCGAACGGAAGAGGGGACTCGGTTCAGCGTCGGATCTCGAAAGTTCCCAAGGGAGTCGCGCAAGGGCGTGACTGTTCCTCGACCTCGCGGATGTAATCCGACAGGTTCTCGGAAACGGCGGCGACAAAGGCTCTTGTTTCGTCCGGGGTTCCTTGGGCGAGGAGATGCACACGCCCGTCGGAAAGATTCTCAACAAATCCCGTGACCTCGTAGCCCTTGGCGATTTTCAGGGTCTCGTAACGGAATCCTACCCCCTGAACGAGTCCGTTGAACCAAGCTTCGATTTCCAATTTAGCGGTAGCCATACGAATACTGTTAGTGGCTTGGCGGTACTTTGCCAGCAAATCCTATCCAGAAACAGCGGTGAGCGGCTCTCCAGCGATTCGGAAAATTGCCCGCCCCACCCGGAGTCTCTGAACAGAATTGCTAATCTTGGCGAGAAGTTGCGATAAAAATAAATGCGCGGGCGGAAATTTTTCGTGCGTCTCGAGGTGCGGATTTGATACAAGATATTGTGTAAGCACAATCGTTTTATTCTATATCTTGTGCCTGAGCCCTCACCTTGAAGAACTTACCAAAAATCATGAAAACCGAAACCCCGACCCAATCATCCTTCTCGCCAGCGAAAACCGGTATTGCCCTCGCGCGATACTTTTCCTCGGAAAACCGCCACCCTTACGACGAGGTGGAATGGGATTTGCGGGAGGCTACGATTTCGGGTGATCAAGGAGAGGTCATTTTCAAGCAGACCGGAATTGAGGTTCCAGCGGCTTTTTCGGATCTGGCGACCAAGATCCTGGCCTCGAAGTATTTTTACGGCGACATTGATAACGGAACGGATCCTGCGAACGGCGGGAGGGAGTCGTCCTTGAAGCAGGTGCTGGACCGTGTCTGCGGAACGATTGCGGAGTGGGGGCGGGAGGACGGATACTTTTCGGATGAGGGTACGGCGCGGATTTTCCGGGAGGAATTGACTGCTTTATGCGTAACACAAAAAGGCGCTTTCAACTCCCCTGTCTGGTTCAATCTGGGCCTGTACCAGGCCTATGGAATCGGGAAGGATTCGGCGAAGGGGAATTTTTACTGGAACCCGGAGCTTGAGGCGGTGGCCCGGGCCGATAGCCAGTACGAGTATCCGCAATGTTCGGCCTGTTTCATTCAAAAGGTGGAGGATAACCTGGAGTCGATCATGGATCTCGCCCGGGCCGAGGCGATGTTGTTTAAATTCGGCAGCGGCAGTGGGACGGATCTTTCCTCAATCCGCTCGAGTCGCGAAAAGCTCTCCGGCGGAGGACATCCCAGCGGCCCGTTGAGTTTCCTGGCGGTTTATGACTCTGTGGCCGGGGTGGTGAAGAGCGGGGGCAAGACACGGCGAGCCGCCAAAATGAATGTTCTCAAGGATTGGCATCCCGACATTGAAGAGTTCATCGATGCCAAGATGTCGGAGGAGCGAAAGGCATGGGCACTGATCGAGCAAGGCTACGATCCAAGTTTCAATGGCGAGGCGTACGGTTCGATTCGCTTCCAGAATGAGAATCTCTCCGTTCGGGTTTCCGATGAATTCATGAAAGCGGCCAGCGGCGATGCTGAACCCACATGGTGGACGAGGAGAGTTTCCGATGGGTCGAAGTGCGAAAAAAAGGACGCGAAAGTACTCTTTCGGAAAATCGCTGAGGGCACCCATCTATGTGGCGATCCCGGCTTGCAATTCGACGATACAATCGATCGCTGGCATACTTGCAAGGGTTCGGGGCGGCAAAACTGCACAAACCCCTGCAGCGAATACCTTTTCCTGGACAATTCCGCCTGCAATCTTGCCAGCATCAATTTGATGAAGTTCATGAACGACGGCGAGTTTGACGCGGAGTCCTTCGCCCGTGCCTGCCGGATTTTCATCCTGGCCCAGGACATCATCGTCGACCGCTCTTCCTATCCTACGGAGGGGATTGCCTACAATTCACACTGGTTCCGCACCCTCGGCCTGGGCTATGCAAACCTCGGAGGTCTCTTGATGAGTCTCGGGCTACCCTACGACAGCGAGGAGGGCCGGGCGTACGCAGCCGGGATTACCGCAGTGATGACGGGGGCCGCCTACAAGGCATCCAGCGAAATCGCTCGGGCCAGGGGTGCGTTTGCCGGCTACACAGACGCCCGCCACTACGGAGTGCCGACTCCACCCATGGCCGATAACGTCGACTCCATGAGGGAGGTCATCAAGATGCACCGGGATCACGCATCGGCCCTCTCCCCGCGCTGTCCAGAGGGCATTCGCCAATTGGCGCGCGACTTGTGGGAGGAGGCCTGTCAGGAGGGCGAAAAAGTCGGCTATCGCAACGCCCAGGTTACCGTATTGGCACCGACGGGGACCATCGGGTTTTTGATGGATTGCGACACCACCGGCATCGAACCGGCAATCGGTCTGGTCGCTTACAAGCAGCTTGCGGGCGGAGGAATGTTAACCCTGCCGATTCAAACGGTTCCGAAAGCGTTGGAGAAGCTGGGCTACGGGAAACCGGCGATCGAAAGGATCCAGGCATACATCAAGGAATACGGCACAGTGGAGCCGATTCAAAAGGGGGGCGAGACGCTCGACAGCGGGGTCGAGTCGGAGCACTTGCCTGTTTTTGACACGGCCTTCCGTTCGGGGCTGGGCGAACGCTCGCTCTCCTGGAAGTCGCACATCCGCATGATGTCGGCGGTGCAGCCCTTCCTCAGTGGTGGTATTTCCAAGACTGTCAATATGCCCAACCACGCCTCGATCAATGATATCCGCGAGGCCTACATCGAAGCTTGGAAGATGGGCATCAAGGGGGTCGCCATCTACCGGGACGGATCCAAGCGGAGTGCTCCCATTCAGACCCGCAAGGAGGAGGAGAAAGAGGAAAAGGTCGTGCAGATCGTCACCGAACCCTACCGGCGAAGGCTTCCAGACACGCGCGAGGCGGTGACTCACAAGTTCAGCATCGGGGGATCCGAAGGGTACCTCACCGTAGGAAAGTTTGAAGACGGACGGCCGGGAGAGGTCTTCCTGCAAATGTCGAAGGCGGGGAGTACCGTGAACGGCTTGATGGATACCATTGGAATCCTTTTGTCACTATCCCTCCAATACGGAGTGCCTCTGGAAACCATCGTGCGCAAGTTCAGCCACGTCCGGTTTGAACCTGAGGGAATGAGCAAGAATCCCGACATCCCGATGGCCAAGAGCGTGGTCGACTATCTCGGAAGATGGTTGGGCATGGAGTTTATCGAGGGCTACCGTGCCAAGATGTCCCCGGTCGGGGAGGAGAAGTTGGCCAACGAGCAAGTCATGGATTCGGTCGAGGAGCCGAGTCTGGGCAGTCGACAGCAACTGGAGCTACTGACCGAGAGCGAGGGAAATCTCACCTGCCCGGAGTGTGGCAGCCACCGGGTGAAAGTCACCGGCACCTGTGCCTGCTGTTTGAATTGCGGGACTTCCCTCGGATGCTCCTGAGAATGCCTGGTCTCTGCATTGTGTAGAAGATCTGGAAAATCGGGGCACTCTTTCCCAAGCTCTGGGTTCCTACCGCAACGAGGACGGGCAACCCAGCCAGAGAATGGTCGTATCCCTGGGCTGTAGGATGCAACGCCTACGGCGTAGTATGTCGGCAACGCCATTGGCGTCGAACCCGGGAACGCCCGCATCGCACGCCCGCCGCAATCCTACCGCAACGCGGTTGCATCGTATAGCCCAGGGTTGGCCGCAAGGCCTACACTGGGAATTCGATTCTGAAGTATAGCGATATGCCCACGGTATTTTGTTCGCTGACAAGGCGCGGCGATGGAGCATATTGCCATCTGTTACTAACCCGACTTAAGCTGTTTTAGGGTATATTTTACGTAAGTCGTTGGTTCTCGG
>CAZWFJ010000226.1:0-6564 GCA_964633135.1 uncultured Puniceicoccaceae bacterium
CTGGATTACATCTAAACAACCACTGCTACCTGTCCAAGGTTCGGAACCACCTCATCCTGATTATCCTGCTTATGAATAGTACACCCTTTCGAGTTGCTTTGGTCGGCTGCGGCAGCATCAGCCGCCATGAACTGGAGCCAATGACCCGGCGCGATGACGTGACGATGGTCGCGTTCGTCGATGTCGACCCGGAACGCGCCCGCACTCTCGCCGATCAGTTCCAGTTGTCGGAAGTGCCGCGCTATACCGACTTGACGGAGGCGCTGGAGCGAGAGCGGCCCGATGTGGTGGTCGATTGCACTCCGCCGGCGATCCACCGGAGCGTCGTCACTGCTGCGCTCGATCATGGCTGCCATCTGCTGGGACAGAAACCGTTCGCGGACACCTTGGAGAATGCCCGGGCGCTGCTGGATAAGGCGCGCGCGACGGATCGCCAATATGGCGTCATCCAGACCGCCCGATTTTCGCCCATGCACTTTGCGATCCGCGATTTTCTCGTCGATCAACCGCTGGGGGCATTGAGCGGGGTGGATCTCCGGTTCTTCACGGGGCTACATTTTCCTGAGGGCGATTTCCGCCGGAAAATGCAACACGTGCTGCTGTTGGACATGGCGATCCACCATTTCGATCTCGTTCGCATGGTCACCAGAAAGGATCCGGTCAGTGTGTTGTGCAGCGATTGGAACCCCCGGCAGTCGTGGTTTGCGCATGGGGCAAATGCCACGGCGGACTTTGAGATGTCCGACGGCGTGCGGTTTACCTACACCGGCAGTTGGTGCACCGATGGGGGCACAGGCCTGGAATGGACGATCGTCGGGGAGCGCGGCACTCTCGCCTCACGCCAGGCCAGCGGCCTCAAGGCTCGTCAGGTCGTCACAACCGAAGGCATCGTTGCCACCTGCGAAGACCTGGAGGTGCCGGTTCCCAAAATGGAGAGCCACCAGACCGCCCACGCCGGCGCGGTGAACGATCTCTTTGATGCCCTCTGTGAAAACCGCCCGCCGATGTGCCCGGCCGAGGACAATTTCAAGAGTTTTGCGATGGTCGATGCCGCCATCCAAAGCGCCGAGACGGGTGAGCGTATCTCCATTTCCCTCTGAACATTTGACCTTTTATGAAGACAAAAGACTACCCTGACATCCGGATTGGGGCTTGTGTGGAAGCCTCGCGGAATCCGTTACCGGAAATCGAAGAGCTGCTCGCGCTCGATGTGGAATCTCTCGCGATCACGTTCTGGGGCGGGATCGGAGAGATTGATCTTCCGCGGTTTCGGGATGAGATCCTGCAATTGATCGGCGAGCGCGACGTGGAGATCAGCGCGCTCACGCTCTTCGGAAATCCATTGGATGAAGGGGACGATGGAGCCGCAGCGCGCCGCGATTGGGAACGGCTGATCGACGCCGGCGGCGATTTTCGTTGTCCGCTGGTAACAGGGTTCACCGGGGCCCTCAGCGGTCGGTCAGTCCCGGAAAACATGCCGCGCTTGAAGGAGGTCTTCCTGCCGCTGGCTGAGCGCGCCGGAGAACAAGGCTTGCGGTTGGCCTTCGAAAATTGCGTGATGGGCAGCACTTGGAAAGCCGCGGGTCGCAATCTGGCGTTTTCTCCTGAGGCTTTTGAACTGATCTTCGAGACCCTGCCCTGCGAGAACATTGGGCTGGAATGGGAACCGGCGCACCTGATCAAGCAAATGGTGGATCCCATCGAAAACCTGATCGCGTGGGCACCCAAAATCTTCCATTACCACGGCAAAGACGGGCTGTTGCGGCGGGAAATCCTGCGGCGAACCGGCACCCTGGGTTCCGAACCGTGGTTTTGGCAAAGGTTTCCCGGGTATGGCGACACCGACTGGCGGCGTATTATTACCGAGGCGCGACAGGCTGGGTTCGGTGGTGCCATCGATATCGAAGGCCACCACGACCCGTTCTTTAAAGGCGAAACCGAGATGGTGGGAATGTCCGGAGCGCTCAAGTATCTCAGGCAATGCCGCGGGTGAACGCTCTCCGGCTCGACTTGACGCATGCTACCCTGGCTCCGCCAAACTACGCAATCGACCGATACCGCAAAATTGCCCAAATGCGCGAGTATGTGACCCCGTGGCACAAGAAGATTGTTGAGCTGATTCATGAGGCAGGGCGACCAGCAATCCTCCACTCCTGCGGGAATCTGGTGCCGCTATGGGAGGACATCATTGATGACATTGGTTACGATGCCAAACATTCTTACGAGGATACTATTCTCCCGGTGGAGGAGGCCTATCAAACCTACGGAGACCGGATCGCTATTCTCGGCGGGATCGATATGGGATTACCTCGTTCGCCATAACGAGACAGAGGTGCGTCAGCGTGCAGAAGGCTTGATTCGCATGGCTTCCGGGCGAGGAGGCTATGACCTCGGCAGTGGCAACTCCATCTCCCGCTATGTGCCACGGAGAAACTTTCTCGCTCTGCGCGAGGCCGCACTGGGGTATCCCCAATAAACTGACCCGGACCAGCTTGGGACGCCGTATCCAGGGTTTATTCATTTGGAGTGGCTTTTGTTTTCGCATCCGCCCCAGTGGCCCCTGATGAGCCGGGCGAAGCACTCGGGGCGGCCTTGACCCGGTTCACAGCATTCCGGGCCAGAATCAGACCGCAAAATGCTTTTCAAGTTTTTCCAAGGAGCGGCCAGCGGACTCTTTGGCCGAGCCGGCGCAGCCATCGTGTTCAACGTAAATCCAGCCATCAAACTGCGGACACTGGGGCAGTATGGTTGCAAGTCCCGCTGTATCTGTGGCGATTTCACCTGTGCCCAGCCCGGCAAAGGTCTCGGTGGATGAATTCCAGTCTTTAACCGCCACCTGCATGACCCTTTCCTTTCGTGAGGCAATCACGTTTAAGGGGTCTTCGCCGACACAAAGGATGTGTCCGGTATCGATGTGGAGACCTAAATCGGGGACATAGTTTGCAAGCCGATCTGCTTCGGCCCCCGTTTCCACCAAGCATTTGCTATGGGGATGGAAAGCCAACCGTATCCCAAGGCTATTGGCAAAGTCGGAGGCCTTACTGTAATTGGCTCCGAATTCGGCACAATCCGCTTCAAGCACTGTGCGTCGTTTGGCTATGGGAAACCCTCCGCATACGCATACGGTCTTTAGCCCCATCTCCGCTGCCAATTCCAGCCCAGTCTTATACGCGAACTCATTGGGCGCATACTCATTCGCAGTGACGAGCACTACGAGCGACGCCAACTCCAGTTCGTAGTCTTCCAGCATGCCCGTGAGGTCCTTGGCACGAAAGTGCATTAGGTCGGCGGCATCTGCAAATATTCCTTGATAGCCGAGGTCGCGCAAGTCAGCCAGTGCATCAGGGATACGGAAAATTTCGCCGCGTGACTGAGCGGCGCTTTGCCAGGCATTAATCAGGTGAGCGGTCTTGTAACTAGGCTTATCCATTAGTGGCCTCTTTCTTGAATGTGTTGATGTCTACGGGCTGCTTCTCCTGAGCGGATTTGAGTATCGCTTCAATCACATAATGGACTTCAAGCGACCAAGCGGCATCAGCCTCGCTGTTCACTTTGTTGCGGGCCACGTCGATGAAGTGCTGCTGTTTGTCGAAGGCTTTGGCTTTTACTTCTTGGCGATCCTCACCGATATGCTGCTCATAAATCGTGTTGCCCCATTCATTGGTGTAGAGACAGCCCTTGTCGCCAATGACGCTTTTGTAGAAGCTGGTAAGGGGGCTTTTCCAACTGCCTTCATGGAGGCCGGTTGCACCCGATTGGTATTCCATCAGCACATAGCAATGGTCACTCATTCGTGGGTAAGCAGGGTCTTCAAGATCCATGCGAGCGTCTACCGTTTTGACAGGGCCGCCTGCACGCATCAACCACTCGATCTCATGAATATTCATTTCCAGCATCATGCCGCCGGACACCTTGCCATCCAGCAACCACCGCGCCGTAGTCGCCTCATCGAGGTATAAGTGGCGATGAGCTGCTAATGATCGCGGCTTTCCTATGCGGCCATCAGCCAGTGCCCGTAAGCACTCACCGGCGTATGGGACAAAAGACATCGAAAAGCCTACGAATGTGGGTATGCCGAATTCTTTTACAATGCGCTCTACCTCAATGGCGTCTTTTAACGTCCTCGCCATTGGTTTCTCAATGAGCATGGGCTTTCCGGCCGCAGCGATTTTTTCCACTTGTTGGAGGTGCAAAAAGCTCGGGGACGAGATGACGACGGCGTCGACATCGTCGAGGAATTCGGTAAAATCGCCGCAGGCACGGGCATCAACTGCCTTAGCAAGCGCCGTGGCTTTTTCGGCTACAGGGTCAGCGATGGCAACAATTTGTGCGTCGGCTTTTTCCGCAAAGGCTTTTGCGTGGCCGGTGACATTTTGGCCGGCTCCAACGATGCCGATACGAAGCGGGGAAGGGTTTGAATCTAATGACATAAGTTTTGAGTAGGTTGAAGGTGCGTTGAGAGAATGGCTCTTACCAAATTCTTGGAAGTAGCTTAAAAGGTATCTTCATTTCGGTAGAAACCATGCTTGTGGCAGTATTTGCCGGTGATCAACGAGGCTCGTGCGGGAGCACAGAGCGCTACGGTGTCGTAGCAGCGGGTAAAACGGACTCCCTCGCGAGCGATGCGATCAAGATTCGGTGTCTGATTGATTTTACTGCCGTAACAGCTCAGCGCATGCGGCGCGTGGTCGTCCGACATAATGAACAGAATGTTGGGTCGCATCAGTCTTCCATGAGCCAGGGTTTCAATTCTTTCTTCAGGAAGGCGAGTGAGCGCTCGGCCTCGTCGATCGTGCCGCACTCGACGCTGAGGAAAACTTCGCGGTCGAGCGGTTCGAGAATTTTTGCCATGCGGCTCCAGGCAGACAAACTTCTTATGGCGTTCGGCCACCAGCTTTACCTTCGTGAGAGTGTATTTCATCGCCTCATGGGCGAAATCGTCATCCATCCAGTCGGGCTTGAGCATCTCGTCGGAATTGCAGAAGTCGCAACCGATTACCGTCGCCCAGATGATCGCACGCGTCAGACGGCTGACCGCAGCCTCGGGCTTCATCAGTGGGCTGTGCGAGCTGAAACTCGAAACGCGGATGCCGTTCTCATCGCAAATCTCTTTCATGAAGAGGGGATCTTCCTCCATCGAAAAAGAGTGGAAATAACCGACTTCACTGAGGAGGCCCCAGCCAGTGTGCACCATCGGCTCGACCCATTGGTAGCCGAGCTTGGATGCGATCTCGACGCCGCCGCGGAAGTCTTTGTCTGCGCTGCGGCAGTATTCCATGTTCAGGGTAATGCGGAACTTGGCCATAAAGTAGTATTTGGTTCGGGATTGATTAACTAAGGGACAACTCAACGCAACCTTAGCAAAAGATTCGTGGGCGGACTAGCACCTTGCTGAGGGAAAACTTGCACAAAAGTGACTACAAGCTTGCTGGGAACCTGTCGCGAACCATATGATTATAGGATGCCACGTTATGATGAAGAGTCGACCGGAAAGGTTCTCCATGAGATATTGGGCAGCAACCAACTTTTGCGGGTCAAGCGCAGTCGGGTGGGCCGTCATAACATCCCCATCCACCGACTGCCCGTCCACAAAATCTCTATGGTTATACGTGGGGAGGGGGTTGTTCTCTCATCCGGCGAACGCTACCCACTCAGGCCGGGCAGCTTGTATTTTTGCGAACCTTTCACCCCACAGGCGTTTCCCGCCGGGAATGAGCGTGTGGAGCACTACGAGGTATTATTCAACGCCCCGGTTCTGCTGGATACCTTTCCCCAATGGCACGAGCAGGCACCCGGTCTGTGGAATTATTTGAAGCGGCGTTCCGCTCAGCCACGGCCGCTTTTCATCCCGATCAGGCACGAATACCGAAGTCTTTTCCTCGAGAGTTTTTGCGCATTGTTGAAAGAGGACTCCGCGGAACTGCCGGCCCAGAAACCGCCATTGGCCCTGCAGTTCGCCAGGGTATTGCTTATTTTACGAGACGCCCGTCGGATCGCAGGGAAATCCGGTGCGATCAGTGATACTGGCCACCCCGGCGTCGACTGCGTCCTGAACCGATTGTCTTGCGATTATTCCCAGCCCCTGACCCTGCAAGGGCTCGCCGACGAGGTGGGATGGTCTGGCGGCTACCTCACCCGGGCCTTCAAACGCCACACAGGCAGCACCATAACGGAAACGCTCAATCGCATGCGGGTCGAACGCGCCGCGCACCTCCTACTGGCCACGAACCAATCCGTGGCAGAAATCGCGGGGGCCTGCGGCTTTAACGAGGTGCCTTATTTCAATCGCCGCTTTAAACGTTTGCTGGGCCTCACTCCCACCGCTTTCCGCTTCCGTTCCAGTTGATAGGCTATTTCGCGAGAGGGTTCCTTGTTGGGTCGGGCAACTTCTCTGCTGGGTCCGTCACTTGGGTGGTCAAAATTGTGCAAGTGTTCCTGCAGGGCTGTGCTAGTTTAACAAGAAGCAATAGGGTAGCCTTGGTCTCTCGAAGCCCAACCCTCCAAAGCCACAGCGTGCGCTGCGGGCCGGTTATCAGCCAATAACAGCGTAAGTCTAAAAACTTT
>CAZWFJ010000227.1:0-6513 GCA_964633135.1 uncultured Puniceicoccaceae bacterium
AGGAAAGTCATCTGGCGATTTCTCGCTCCTGACAACTCCTCCCATGTCATCTTCCCATCAGTATCTGCTGGAGTAGTATTTTGTAGGGCCGACATCTCAAATAGAAACTCAAACACAGTCCCGCTCGCAGAATCCGTCACACTCGAATCTTCGTCGTGCGTGATCGTTACAGTGTAACTGCCAGTTGAATTCCCGGTCACAGTGACGGTATCACCGTCGCTAACGGAGGTTTTGTCAAGGCTCACGTTCCCGCTAGAACTCAGGGTTGCGGTGTTGTCGGAAGGGGTAATGCTCACGTCGTATTTGATGGTTTTGTACTCGCTCTGCGCGTTCAAGCAGATATCTGGACTGATGTCTGAAGCAGGATAGCCCTGACTGGAGGAGGCGGTCAAGCTTACGGTCGTTGCATCATGACCTTCGGATGAGCCTTGCTGCTGCGCAAACCCGACACACGGAAAGACCCAGACAAGGATCACTGCACCAAACTTCTTGAACCTGTTTAATCTCATCACAAAACACCCTCCTGTTTGAGGTCATTCAGTTGGGCGGAGAGGAAGCCATCGGTATACCAGCTCGAGTTGCCTGCAAAATCGAATCGGTTCTTGAGAATCAAATAGGCCCGGGCGTCGAGTTTCTGTTGCCAGAGGAATGGGGGGCTGCCGTTGAAGCACTTTCGGACGGCCTGCAGGGATTTTTTTGCCTTTTCCGGGTTGGCGGGCAGGAAGCTGAGGGCCAGTTCGTAGTGGGACCGGGATGACCATGCATGGGTGGGCACCTCTTGGGCGACCCAGGCGTAGGTCTCCAAGCTGTCCTTGGTCCGGCCCCGGTCCTTTAAGAAGTCGCCATAAGCCGTTCCCATAAAGAGGTAGCCTTCGGGAGGCGCGTCGGCATTTTCAACCACGTCTTTGGCCAAGGCCTCGGCTTCTGCCAGGCGATCGACCCGCACGTAGCTCTCAAAGAGCAGGGCGAGGTATTCCCAATAATCCGAACGGCGGCTCCAGAGCCATGCCCGTTTTTCGGTGTTCAAGCTTTCCCAGAGTCCGACGACGGAGGCGTAGGAACCAAATTCGTAGCGTTGCCGCCGGGTCAGATGAATCAGTATATCGAGCGCCTGGTTCGGGGTCTCGGCTTGGGAAAAAGCTTTGTTGGCCGCCGCCTCGGCGGTCGCAATAATCGACCTGCGCACACGCTGGTCAAGCACTCCGCCAAGCATGACCAAGTCGCGCCCGACATCCAGGAGCACGTGGCAATCGTCCACACCGGCTAGGATACGATTCAAGCGGTTCTCGATCTGTTGCGAGGGGATGGACTTGGCGGTGCTCTTTTGCAAGCATTGGGTCCAACGCAAGAGGGCCTGCACCCGGAAGCGCTGGGCGATCCCGGGTTGGTCCGCGAAGCTCAAATAGTGCTCCGCCGCCTCGGTGAAGTTCTCCAGGACGACTTCCATCCCAGGGAGAATTTTGTAAGGAGAATTTTGGACACCCATAGATTTTGGAAAGAAATCTCTTGACGGGCAATGGCAATGTGAACAATTATACACCTATTATGCCACAGGCGCGCCATTCCGTCGTATCCCGAGAAGAGGTGGGAGTGTACCACTGCGTGAGTCGCTGTGTGCGGCGGGCGTTCTTGTGTGGTTGGGATGATTACAGTGGCCGGGACTTCGAGCATCGGCGCGAATGGGTGCGGGATCGCTTGGAGGAACTCAGCGGGCTGTTTGCTGTGGAGGTGTTTTCTTACGCCGTAATGTCGAACCACCTGCATGTGGTGCTGCGGATTCGCCCGGATTGGGCGGATGGCTGGAGCGATCAAGATGTCGCGGAGCGTTGGTGCCGGTTGTTTCGCGGGAAGGCGGCGATTGAGGAGGGAAGGGCCTACGATGAGAAGAAGCTGGCACAGTTGTTAAAAGATCCGGAAAAGCTGGCTCTTTGCCGGAAGCGGTTGTCGGACTTGAGTTGGTTCATGCGCTGCACGAACGAGTGGGTGGCCCGGCGTGCGAACCGGGAGGACGAGTGCACGGGTCGTTTTTGGGAGGGGCGTTTCAAATGCCAGCGGTTGATGGACGAGGCAGCGGTGCTGGCGTGCATGGCCTATGTGGACCTCAACCCGGTGCGGGCGCGCATGGCCGACGGATTGGAGGACAGCGAGTTTACAAGTGTCTACGACCGGATTGCCTCCCGCAAGGCCCGTGAAAGGCTCTCGAAGGTGGCTTCGGTGGAGAATCCGACGCGGAAACAGCGCGGGGAGATCGAGCGGGAGGAGAGAAGGGCGGAGCGGAGCCGATGGCTTTTGGATCTGGAAGGACCGGAGAGTCCGTTCGGTGAGATGACCGAGGAGTATTACCTGCGTCTGGTGGAGTGGACGGGGCGCACGATCCGGGCCGACAAGCCGGGGTATATTCCGGTGGAGTTGAAGGATCCTTTGGTGGAATTCGGGTTGGATGCGGAATCCTGGGCCAAGAATGTGGAAGCTTACGGAGGGCTTTTCCACCGGATAGCCGGCTCGCTGGCGGACCTGCGCGACTACGCGCTGGCCAAGGGGCAGCGGTGGTTCTGCGGACGGACCGGAAGTAGCCGATTCTACGGCAGACCACCTGCCAAGACGGCCTGAACAGACGCCAAATTCCAAGGAACGGACCCCCCCTGGGCTTCGGTGCACGAAGAAACGCGCCCCTGACCCCGTGCAGTGGGAAGTTCGCAGCCGTATCGCCGTCCTTGGAGATCGGTGAGAGTCAATCGGCTCTTCTCTATAGAAAAGCGGAGCGAAATATTCTGGAGAAAACGATCAGGAATGCCGGTCTATATTATGGGTGTCCTTTAATTTCTGAGGAGAAGGAAGGAGCATAAGCGTCGTACCCTGGGATGGATTCAGGTTGTGAGCACACCATTGCTGCGCATCGCCAGACCTCACCCTGTCCAGGAAAATTTCCGAATTCTCACCGAGGTCCGGTGCCAGGCCCTGCATTTTCCGAATCGCCAAGCGTTGCGCCCGCCAGCTCGTGCGCTGGCGGTTCATCAAGAATCCCGCTTTCATCTGGGACCGCCCGCTCTCAAACTCCTCTTCCGTGAAACCGGAGTCCCCTACCCGCTGGATGATCTCATTCAAGCGATCGAGAAGAAACTGTGATTTTGCCTCCTCGCAGCCCGAGACAAAAGCAATCAAGCCCATGTCCCTCCCCGCAACCAGCCGGGCAAAAGAATAGTACGCCAGCCCATGCCGCTCACGTATTTCCTCAAACAAAGGACCCGACAACCCGTTGAGGCAGGCAAGCACGAGCTGCCGGATCAGGGCCAACTCGTCCGACACCCCGCCCGTCCGAAATCCGCTCACGACGACACTCTGCTCGCGAGAGTGGCGAACGGTCTCTGTTTTCGAGTCACACTTTATTGGATACAAGCCGGATCCGTGGCCCTCCCAGGACGACTCGCGAAAAGGAAACGTCCCGGCCCGCGCCCCCACCCCCGCCGTGTCAAACTCGCCGCTTACCGCGAGCACACCTGCGCCCCGCCCGAAAGACTGTTCCCCGAAATCAGCCATCCCATCCACGGAGGCCGCCTCCAGGTTTTCAGACCGCCCAAGAGGGGAATATCCCATCGCGACTTCGCCAAAGAGCCTTCTGCGCAGACGCCGCAGCCCATCTGCAGCCGGATCATCCCGCTCTTCCTGGATCAAGGCGATTCGCGCCTGTCGCTCGCGCTCAAAGAGGTCACGGGAAACTGCGACCCTCGCCATCAATCGTGAGAGAACATCCAGGGAATCGTACAGCACCTCGGGTCGGCAGGAGTAGTAAAGACCGGCTGCAGAATCGGTGCAGAAGGCCGAAAGCCCGCTGCCCCACTCGTCAAACCGGCTGGCAATTTCCGCCTCGGGGAGGACTCCTGCCCCCGCCCGCAGCAATTCAACCCCGAAGCCCGTCCAGCCAAATGTTCCCTCCTCCTCAAACCTCTCCGGTCCTGGAAAGGCCAGGCAGACACTGACGATTCCCGCGCCCGGCACCGGGTCCAGTAAAAGCGATCCTTCATCGGCTCGGTGCATGATCATCCCTTGTATCGCAGTTGTCCCGCCAGTGCTCGTGCGGGCGATGCGTATTGATGGAGGAATTGCCGAAGATCCTTCGACCCCAGGGATTCCAGCAGCGAATTTTCTTCCGCAAAAGTGGGAGCCGATCCTAAAATCTGGAGCAGTTCCCCGCTCCGCGAAGCCCAGCCATCCACCGACTCCCGCTGGCACCGCTGCTGGAATCGCCAGCGCGACTTGCCCCGGATCAGAATCTCCTCTGGAAGATCCTCAGAACCAAGACGGTCCAGCTCCTCCATAACGGTGACCTCCGTCTCCTCCAGCCGATCACCGTCCGCCATCCAGGAAAAGCCCAGGAGCGACGTTCCGCCAAGAGAGTGAAGAAACCCGTCGAAGAAATGAACCAATCCCTTCTCCATGCGAACCCGCGCACTCAAGAGGCTGCTCTCCCCTCCGCCCAGCACTTCGACCGCCCACTCGGCCAGGAGAATCTCACGAAGCGTCGTCGTTGGCAAATGGTACAGCACCGTTCCACGGCCCCCCTCCCAGTTCCCACTCAGTCGCAATCGGACCGGTGCTGGCTCTTCGCTCGTTGGGAATCTCCGCGCCTGGCAGTCCGATTCGCTCTCGCTGCCAAGAACCGGTGAGATCTTCTCCCCCCGATCCAGCAAACCGTCCGGAAGGTCCCCGGCCAGCAAGAGGAGAATATTCCGGGAGCGGTAATGGTCCGCGTGAAAACGCCGCAGATCCTCCAACCCCAGCACGCGAAACCTTTCCTCCAGTCCGATGACGGGATACCGCAAAAGATCTTCCCGAAATGCCGCCTCCATAATCGCGTCAAAGAGAACACTGTCCGGGTCGTCCCGATACATACCGATCTCGCGCAGAATCACGTCGCGCTCGGAGGCAAAACCTTCCTCCACCAGGCTCGGTGTCCACACAAAATCCGCCAGCAAGTCCAGTCCCTCGCCAGCCCGGTCGGAGGGCAGGTCAAGATGATAAACGGTTCGATCGTAGGATGTATAGGCGTTTAGAAAGCCCCCCAGCCTCTCCGCCTGGCGGTTGATTTCCCCAGCCGTCCGGCGAGCCGTGCCCTTGAAGACCAAATGCTCCAGAAAATGGGCCACCCCGCTTCCCGGTCGGTCGATCTCCATCCGGCTCCCGGCTCCAATCCAGATCTGCAAGGAAACCACTCCACAAGCTGGCCGATCCATTGCCAGAAAGGGCACCCCTCCCGCCAAAACCCCGGCAACCACGCCATCCGGGGTCATCGGTCTCTCCACAGCATTCCCCATCTATTCGGAATCCGGCGCAAAGGGCTTCTCAAACGCTTCCGTGAAATCATAGCCATCCTCAAAATCACGAATGCTGTCCTCCTCCGTCTTCCCGAGGATACCATAATCAACCAGCTCGAAGACCATCGTCCCAAAATCCCGGCATGTCTCGATGTTCCAATGGTCGAATACCGCCTTCGCTAACGGACCGTATTGCTCCAGGGCAAAAATGCGGATGCCATCCAACAGCTTCCCGCCCGAAATATGCTGGCGCCCCTGAATCCCTCCCTTCTCCCGCAAACGGGAAAGCGTGAAATCCAACCCCCGCCGCACAAAAAAATAAGCATCCGGATGATACCGCCCATTCTCTGCACAAATTCGTTCCACCGCTTCGCTGAAATCAGATGACTGCATGACCCCCTAGCCTTTAAGCGTCTCTCCCAAATCTCAAATACGAAATCACCCCAGAACAAAGGAAAATCACCGAAATACAGCTTCTGGAAAGCCGAAACATCCAAGAGTAGGCTTGCGACTTTGGGATTTATCGCGATAGAGTACTACAGAATGAACACCCGAACTAAATCGCTCCCCGCCTTTGCTGGGCGTCAGCGACTCCGCCCCCCACGCCCCTCCTCCGGCTTCACCTTGCTGGAGGTTCTCATGGCGATCGCCCTCCTGGCCCTTCTTGTGGGCGTGGTCTTGACCAATGTCGAGGGACTCTTCGGCGGAGGGCAAGAGAAAGTCGCCAAGATCTTCGTCTCGCAGACCGCCCGCACTGGCCTGGCCTCTTACCGGATGGACACTGGCAACTACCCTTCTGCCGGAGAAGGATTGCAAGCCTTGGTGCAAAAGCCCTCGGCAAACGAAGACTGGCGCGGCCCCTACCTCGACGATATTCCCAAAGATCCATGGGGCAACCCCTACCAATACCAGTTTCCCGGGACTCGCAGCAATAAGGGCTACGACGTATGGTCATTCGGCCCGGACGGAGTCGACGGGACCAGCGACGATATCGGAAACTGGTAGTCCAGCTGGCTGCCCCTAATGGTGCTCGGTTAAACGATTATTCGGGGTCGAACCATCACTTAGTTAAGGCTTAGGATCGAAGGATAGGGGTAGGAATGGCGGGATTAACCGCCACCCCTCCCTCCGAACCGGACGTGCGGGTCTCCCGCATCCGGCTCTCCGGTCAGTGTTTTGCTCCTCGATGGAGACTGATGGC
>CAZWFJ010000228.1:0-6397 GCA_964633135.1 uncultured Puniceicoccaceae bacterium
CTACGAAGGTCCAGAGCCGGTCCGACTACGAAAGAAAAACTGTTACAAGATACTAAAGGACTTCCCACTTCCGCTACGGGGGGGGGACGGGTTGCGCGTTCCGTTACTTTGTTGGATTTCCGCAGCGGATTGAGCCTACCAGGTAACGGAGTGCGGAGGTATAGCCGTGGGGACCCATGCCTGCCAGGACGGCTTCGCAGGCACCGGCTGTGAGGGACCGGTGGCGGAACTCTTCGCGGCGATGCACGTTTGAGAGGTGGACTTCGATGAAGGGGATGGGACTGGCGGAGATGGCATCTCGCAGGGCGACGCTGGTGTGGGTGAATCCTCCCGGGTTGAAGATGATGCCGGCAAAATTCTGGTCTGACCAGGCCTCGATCCGGTCGATGAGCGCGCCCTCGTGATTGGACTGGAAACAATCGACGACGACGCCGAGTTTCTTGGCTTCCTCGCGGAAGGATTCTTCGATTTGGCCGAGAGTGGTCGTTCCGTAGACCTCCGGCTCGCGAAGGCCCAGCCTTCCCAGATTGGGACCGTTCAGTAGACCGATGGGATGCGCTGACATGTTGGTTACTGTGGCAGGTTTGGTCCGTATGGACGAGGATGAAATACCAGGGGCCGGATGGTGCGGTGCAAATTTTTTATGCGAGGTTTCTGAAAGGTAGAAGCGGCCTTTAGTCGCTGAGTGAAGAGTGTTTTTCTAGAGGGGGCAGTCTGAGGCGACGAACTCGCAGGGCAAATCAAAATATTTCGCGGCCTCTTCCGCAAGAGCGCGCACGCCGAAGGTTTCGGTGCGGTAGTGTCCGCAGGTGTAGAGGTTGAGGCGCTGCTCTTGGGCGATGTTGAAAAAGTGCTGTTTGAGTTCGCCGGTGATGAGTGTGTCAACGCCGATTGAGGCAAGATGCTCCACGGCACTGGAACCGCTTCCCGTCAGGATGGCGATTTTCCGGGGCTGGTCCGACCCTTCCTCAATGGCAACGACACCGCCGGGAAAGAGTCGTTCCAGCCGGTGGCGAAGTTCCTCGCGGGTCGGGGGTGCGGTCGTGATCAGGCCAATATTGTTGCCCTCGTAGGGGAGAAAGGTTTCGACGCGGGTCAGGTCCAGTGCCTTGGCCAGCAGTGCGTTGTTCCCCATCTCTGGATGACAATCCAGGGGCAGGTGGCTTCCGTAGACGGCGAGGTTGTTGGTGACGGCGGTCGTGATCTTGCGATAGGCCGCACCGGTGAGAGGTACGGGCGGAACCCAGTATAGGCCGTGGTGGACGATCAGGAAATCGATTCCGTGCCGCACGGCTTCCTCGAAAGGCCGCTCCCCGGCATCCACTGCGGCCCCGATCTTGGAGACCACGCCATTATTCTCGATTTGCAGCCCGTTGTGGGCGGGAGGAAAGTCTTTGATGTCGACCCGCCGTGTGCGCCGGTCACAAAAGGATACTACTTTCTGAAGCTCAACCATGGGGGAAGCTTTGCAGTTCTCCCGCGCAATTACAAGGCCCTTAGGGGGCAGGGGGGTGCCCCTCGGGCGGCCGGTCCCCCAACCCGCGAGGATACGGTCGGAAGGGAAAAATTCAGGGCCATCCGTTCGTTCGCGGAAAATCCTATCTTCGAACCGGTTGGTGAACAATGCGGTTTAGGTGGGCGAACCCAAAAAA
Organism: uncultured Puniceicoccaceae bacterium; assembly: GCA_964633135.1. GTDB lineage: Bacteria > Verrucomicrobiota > Verrucomicrobiia > Opitutales > Puniceicoccaceae > Puniceicoccus. Next base: position 1,653 of record CAZWFJ010000228.1, read on the forward strand.
CCCGGATCGGCCTTTGTTGCCACCGCAAAGGAATGGGAGCCGGAGTCGGGGAGCTTGCGTAGATTCCAGCCGTCCTCCCGAATCCAGTTTTCCGGCACGCCGTCGATCAGGCTGCGCGCTTCTCCTTCGAAGACGAACAGGTGAATCTGTTCTCCATCCGACTCGAAGCAAAGCAGGTTTACCGCCCCGTTTCCCTCGAACGGAAACCTGCGGCAACCGAGGACCGTTTTGTCGCTGAACCCTTCGGGTAACGCGTCGGGAGGGTTCACTTGGTTTGTCGCCAGCCAGTTCCTGACTTCTTCGAACTGATTCGAGTGGAAATCGAGGGGCATCGCCTCGTCCGCCAAGGTTGGCAGTGAAAAATTGCCGTTCTGGAGAAGCCCCACGAGGTCTTGCTTTTCGTCGGAGTGAGGGAGTCGGATCAAAGCAAAAGTGAATACGAGGATTGCTGCGATACCGGCACCGACGGCCCAGAATCGGGAGAGGGTGTGGGTGCGTGGCTGCGGGGTATCGTTTTCCCAGGAGAGTTTCTCCAGAAGGTGGTTTCTGCCCTCGGCAGGGACGGGGATCTCGCCCATGGCCACTGCCGCACTCCGGTCAAAGCGCGTCTGTCTCGCAAACCAGTCCCGGGTTTCCGGATCGCGTTCGGCGAAAGCCAGTGCCTCCCGGAACCCATCATCGAGGGCGTCGGATCCGTTTGGCCGGTAGCCCGAGAGCAATTCCCTCGCGATATCCTTATCCATGATTGGACTCCTTTGTCTTGGGAAAGGGGATCGGGTTTCCAGAATCCTCTTTCTTGTTTTTTGTGGTTTCGCCAGGGTTTTCCACTTTCTCCCACAGCTGGTCTTTCCCGCAGCGGAGTCTCGACATGACCGTTCCGATCGGTATGGCGAGAATATCGGCGATTTCCCGATACGAAAAGGCCTGCCAGGCGAACCAGTATACGTTGACGACGGGCAGTTCCTCTCCCGCTTGGTTTTCGGCTGACAAATTCGAGAGAATGGCCAGGAAAGGGAGGAGCAAGAGGAAAAATCGCATGGATATTCGATGGTTGTAATAGGGGAGACGATGGAATCCTCCTTCTATTCCCCGAGAAGGGATAACCCAGGGTGGCTCGTGCCTCGCTACCCTGGGAATTCGATCTTCCTTTACTCCAACGAGAAAAGCCTCGGAAAACAGGCTTCCACGGTTTTCCCGGTGAACTGAATCCGTATCGGGCTTCTTTCGCCATCGGATACGACCAGCTCCTTTTCGATCATTCTCCTCGTAATGAGCCTGCTTCCCGAAGCGGATCTTCCGAGTATTCCGGCGATCTCGCCTCGTGGGATCTGTCCGTGCAGGCAAAGGTGTTTCAGGATCTTGGCAACATCCTCCCGGTAACGTCCCAGATCATCCCTCTCTACCCTGATGTGTCTTTCCAGCCTTTCCCCCAGCCCAATCGGATCAATCAAGCCGCTCATAAATCGGATTTGATCCAAGACCTGTTCCAGAAAAAAGACGCAGAATTCCCCGAGGTATCTATCGCTGAGATTCCCACGGCCATCGTAATCGTTTAGTCGCACCGAATCAGCATTTTGCAGGAGACGGTAATAGAGTGCCCTTTGGCGGGCCAAGCCCCTGGAAAGGGTCCACAGTCCTTCACCCCTGACTCCGGCCAGCGAGAGAGCGGCCTGAGATTGAAGGCGTATAACCCTTCCGTTGCCATCACCGAAGGGATGTATCCACGCGAGCCGGTGATGGGCCGCAGCAGCGGCCATAAGCTTTTCTGTGGCAAGGATTTCTCCGGACGAGTAGTAGCTCTCAAACCTTGCCAGAAAATGATCCAGCTCTGCGTAGTCGGGTGGAAGGTGTTCGCCGACCTCGACCTGGTAAGACCGAATTTCTCCGGGAGGAATCGGGTATTTCTTTCCGGTTGTTGAGAGAGTGTAACGGTCTTCCTCTGGCAGCCTTTGGTAGAACTGACCGTGGATGAACCGAATAAAGTCCGCTGAAAACGGATTCAAGGATGGTTGCGATGCGATTCGCTCTCTGATGAGTTCTTCAACCTCCAAGTGGGCCAGCCCCATCCGGATCGAGCGTTGCTTCTCCTCGTCCCCCGATATCAATGCCTTTTTCTCGGCGGCCTCAATTTCCGAGGGAAGGGTCTTGTGCCCTTCAATGAGGTTGGAATAGTAGCTGTTCATCCTGCGGATCAGACGAGCGATTTCCTTCCGGAGAATCCTGGAAGGGAGTCGTCCCTCCAGTTCGCCAGCCTCGCTAAAAATCATCGTCGTCAACGTCGCACAACCCTCGCGAAACGATCTCGGCAGCAATGGCTCCATTGCGCCAACTGTCCGGTAGATGCTGTCTTTCTCCCTCATAAAGTATCGATATTGGTGGCGATACTTTTTTTTCTCAAGTAATTATTGTTCAGTATGAAAAAATTATTTATATTGGATTCGCAAAGATATTTTGGCGTTAATTTAAGCGTTGGCAACCGTTCCATGCGGTGAAAACCAACCCTATTCACCGTATATTTTGCGGCAATTAGAATTGTATTCGGCAAATTTCCGGGACACCCATGGGTTTTTGGCGTTCCTGTTCGTTTCCAGGAATCTCTTAATCAATGACTTGCGTTGATTCGGGCGGAAAGTCTAGATCCCCAGGTCAGGCAACCGCAATCGGATCAAGGCCGAAGGAGGGAGCCGCTGTGAACTGGTGTCGGTCGTGGGTGAAGAAGCGATTGAATCCTTCCCGCGTTGCGGTGACAAGATGCAGGCAATCCGCTGTTCGGAGGAAAACTGTCTCTGGCAAACCCGTAAATGCCTCGGCCGCTTCGGCGATCGTCTTCGAATCAAGGGTTGCCCAGCTCCAGAAACCGCAACGTCCGTCTTGTTGGAACTGCCGCACCGTCGCATCGAACGCCTGCCGGTTCCAGCGTCTTTCGCGGAGCCGACGGTGGAACAAGCCCATCAACTCTGCTCTCGCCAGATCGGACAGCATGACCCCGGATTCCGCGTCCAGACGTTTCCGAACGGCGGGGGAATCCGGCTCAGAAACGTAGTATTTCGCCAAGGTGGACGTATCGCAGAAAATCATTCGTCAACGTTCCTCCCGCAAGGCGTCCAGATCGTCGACAACGGTCGCCGGTTCAGGAGGCCTCTTCAGAAGGTCTTTATACTCCGGCAGAAGCTGCCGTTCACGGCTTCCGCCGCTCGCCGTGGCGGGGGGAACGATGACGGCCACCAGCGATCCCCGGTCGGTGACGCCGAGGGCATCGTTCCCAAGACCAGCCCGCCGCACCCAACTTCCCGTTTTCTCATGCAGTTGTTTGATGCTGATTGTCTTCATAGTGACACCGTGACACTTTGCTCATTTCAAGTCAAGCATAACGGCCTGACCGCGAATTCGTCGTTGGGAAAGAAAATAATCCAAATCGAAATCGCTATCGGGTTTCGATTGTTATTACCTGTTGCTAAGCAATTACTTAATAATTCTCGATTTGTTGATGTCGCTCCGCTCGGTACGATCCCGATCCCGATCCCGATAGCGAATCATCGCTTAACCGAGTGCAATTGGGGGCAGCCTTGCCCTCCTACCTCTTGCGCCAGCTCATCAAGCCAAAGAGAGTCGGGCGGCAGAGCCAATCCGACTACGGAAAGGCAGAGTAGCCCATGCTTTTAAGCTTGGGCTCCGGTCGGAGGGAGGGTTGCGGTGACGCGGGGAGGTGGTAGGATTGCGGGGAAGTGGGTTCCGAATCGAAGGCGGGCACTTATGCAACCCGGCTGCGAAAGAAAATGTGTTACAAGCTACTAGAACGGGCAATTTATCAAAGTAAAAGAAATCTGGTTTAATTTTTCTGTGCCAGCGGGTGAAATGCCCCTTGTGCTTCCTTGAATTCCATGGATTTTCCTTGCCAAACGAAGATTATTCTCTTTTACCATTGTGTGTGGCCAAATGGATTTTGGGTTTAACGATTACAGGAGCCTTTTTTTTTGGCGCGTTCAAATGGTACGAAAGTCAACAGGGCAGAGAATTCCCGGTGATTCGGAGCATCAGTGATCAAGCGGGGCGATCCATTGAAGTTGAAATTCTAGGATGGAACGGAGACCAGGTTCAGTTTCGCCGACTGATTGACAACCGTGTTTTCATCGTTCCCATCTCGAACCTGAGCACAGAGGATCAAGAGTTTCTTGCTCTATTCCCCGAGTCCAGTGAATCATTTGAGACTGAGCTGGATGCGAGCGAGACTGAGCTGGATGCGAGCGAGACTTATGCGAGAAACATGAGGCTGAAAATCATGGCTTTGCACGAAGAGAACCAAATCCTGCGGCAGAAGGCGTCTGATCCCTCCGGATATTTTGATGGCAGGGATGTTGCCGAATTCAAAAAGCGGATAAATGAAAACCTAAGCACCATCAATCATATTGAGGTGAAGATCAGCGAATTAGAAAGAAAGCATAGATAGAGCCTGTGAGCGGCTGTGTTGCAGGAATACAGTGGTTACGGGGTGGACGGGAGGATGGTCGAAAGCGGGCCCCGCTTCCGCTACGGGGAGGAGAGACCACCCCACCGGCTGGCACCTGCCCCCCAATGGCACTCGGTTAAGGCCTGAATCGAAATCGCTATCGTACCGAGCGGAGCGACATCAACAAATCGCTATCGGGTTTCGATTATTATTACCTGTTGCTAAGCAATTACTTAATAATTCTCGATCCCGATCCCGATCCCGATCCCGATAGCGAATCATCGCTTAACCGAGTGCC
>CAZWFJ010000229.1:0-6305 GCA_964633135.1 uncultured Puniceicoccaceae bacterium
GGGGCTGGAGGCGATGCGGGCCTGGTTGCAGAGGCTGGAGCCGCCCCTGGGCATCTTGGCTTTCAGTGAAGCGATCGGGACGCAGTTGCTGGGTCTGATCCGTCAACTGGGATTGCGCTCGCCCGACGATTTCGCCGTTCTCGGCCACGGCGGAGGACGCCTCGAGTGCGAGATCAGCTCGCCGCCACTCTCCGTGATCGAAGCTGACGGGTGGCAGGTGGGGCGCGAGGCTGCGCTCCTTTTGGACCGAATGACACCTACATCGAGCTTCCCTCAAAGGGCGTGACCGAGCGGTTGTCGACCGATGCTCTCGGCGTTGACGACGAGGTGCTTCGGCGAGCACTGGTGGCGATCCGAGAGCAGGGCTGCGAAGGCTTGACCCGGGAGGCACTTGCTCGGCAATGCGGAGTCAGTCGGAGAATATTGGAGCACCGCTTCAAGTCGAAGCTCAGCACCAGCCCGAGCGCCGAACTGATGCGGGTGCGTCTGGGCCGGGTCAAGGAATTGCTGCGTGAGACGACCCTGCCACTGCCTGAAGTCTGCGAACTGACCGGCTTCAGCTATCCCTCCCGCCTCAGCACGGTTTTCCGTCGCGAGACTGGGATGACCATCAGTGAATTCCGCCGTTTGTCGGTATGACATCTTGCCCTGCAGAGATTCCCGAAGCAATATTTTCTGTTGATTCCCAAGCTGATTCCGCTAAACATTTTCAACATTTAATTGTCAGAAGCCAAAGAACAACCCCATCATACATGAAACAGATTCATCGTCTTTTCCTCGCCGCCCTTTCCGCGGCTTTCGCCACCGCAGGCTCCGCCCAAGGTGAGTTCACTTGGAATCACGCCCATGCCGAAGTCTTGCCAACCGGCGAGCTTAAATGGGCACCCGAGCCCTTTGAGTTTGTCGCGGGCGAGACCGTCCGCTACATTGATTTCGAAAGTGGGGATGACACCAACCCCGGCACAAAGGAGGCTCCCTGGAAACACCACCCGTGGGACCCAAATGCTACCGGCAGTGCCGCCGAGGCCTCCGGCGCCATCACCTATGTTTTTAAAGGCGGCGTTATTTACCGGGGCACGCTCGAGGGTCGGGAATCCGGCGAAGCGGGCAACCCCATCCGTCTGACATGCGACCCCACCTGGGGCAACGGCCCGGCCTGGATCGTGGGTTCGCGCGAGATCACCAGCGGCTGGAAAAAGGCTGATGCTTCCATCGCCCCCGAAGGCATGCCGGAACCGGAGAAAATCTGGTATATCGATCTCCCGGACGCAGAAGCCCCGTGGTCTGTTTGGCAGCGCGAGGGCAACGAGGCGACCCGCATCTGGCTCTCCCGCCATCCGAACTGGGAGGTCTTCTCGGATGCGGACTTTGTCATGGAAGACTGGCTCGCCTTCGACGGCCCCTCGCGCTACGTTCCTAAAAAAGAAGGCGGCGCGCCAATTGGTTCCCGTAAAAATTGGGACGATGATTTTCTGAAAGACCCCTCCCGATCGCCGGACTTTTTCGACGGCGCACGGGTCTGGACGATGTGGTCCGGCGGCCCCTTTTCCGCCATGGGCACCCCCTACGATTCGCCGATCCAGAACTACGATCCGGAAGTCGGCACGATCGAGCGCCCCGGCATTGGCGGTGCCTTTTACTTTGGCATGGGTGGCAAGGGCGACCGCTACTACATCGAGAACCTTCCCGACTTTCTGGATAGTGCTGGCGAGTTCTATTTCGCCAAAAATGAAGGCGACAAAGGTGGACGTCTCTTCCTCCGCTTGCCCAACGACCAAGACCCCAACACTGCCACCGTCGAGGTCGCCCAGGAGCAAATGTTGCTCAGGCTTTATGACAGCCAAAACCTCGAAGTCTCCGGCCTGCGCTTCAGCTTTCTGAGCGTTCCGGACAGCTTTAATTTCCCGATCTATCCGCTGGATGTCCGCCTGCCCACCGCCATCATGCTCTACGGCGACTGCAAGGATTTGACCATCTCCAACAACGAGTTCTACCACGCCGCCAAGGCCGTGCAGGCCCGCACCCGCTTCTACCAGCGGTGGATGCCGGAGATGCCGGAGAGCCTCGGCATTCAGCCCCGCACCGATGGCGAAACCGACTACATGACCGGCATTGTTGTTTCCGATAATGACATCCAGTTTGCCGACCACGGGGGCATTTCCTTCCAGGGGCACGGACAGCTGATCGCCCCGGAGGCCGTCGATCATCGCCTCGGCGACATCCGCATCCTCCGCAATCGCCTGCACGAAATCAACTTCCGCCCCCGCCCGCCCTCGCCCGGGCTGAACATCCCGGCCATCGCGGTCGATGACGGGACCCGCATCCACATCGCCGGAAACATCATCACCCGCAGTTGGGGTGTCGGCATATGGATCACCGGCGGCAAGCAAAACAACAACGACGTGCGCGACCGTCCACTCATCCGCAATTTCATTCATCACAACAGCGTCATCGACTCTCTCCTGTTCATCAACGACTGGGGTGCCTTCGCTCTGTGGCAGGGCGGACCCCAATACGCCTGGTCCAACGTGGCTGGCAATCCCGTCGGCCCGCATCCGCACATCATGGACGGCAAGGGATCCGGTGACCGCAAGCAGGAGAATTACTTCCGCAGCTACGGTCATAACGGCTACGCCTACTACCTCGACGGCAGCTACAAGCAATATGTCTTCAACAACATCGCCTGGGGCAAGGCCAACGACCCGGAAGAATGGTTCAAGAATCGCTCCCCGCAGATGATGGTGCTGGGCTTCCTCAACCAGTGGTTCAACAACTCGTTCAATAAATTCCTCATCGGCGCCTCCGGCAGTTCCGGCACCCACTCCACTGCCCTCGGCAACATCTACGGCGACATGGGCAGCGCCTTTATCGCCCAGGGCATTTCAGGGGACATCTCCACCGCCTACGGTGGCGAGGACGCCGCCGACACCCTGCGCATCGGCATGCCCACCCTCGGCTATGCTCACAACGTCTTCCAAGGCCCCGCCTTCGACACAAAGTCCGCCTTCGCCCTCGGCACCAAAGGGCGCGGCTCCATCCGGATCAACACCAACTCGGTGCAGGAGTTTTCCGACTGGCTACGGGAACACGGTGCCCAAGCGTCTCAAGCGGGCTGGCGGGTCGATGCCTCGCCTTTCGCCGATCCCGACACCGGTGATTTCCGCCCGAATCCATCCGTCCTCGACGGAAAGACAGGTGTCAAATTCTTCGTACCCTTCAGCCTCTACATGGTGGTCGGCGAGTGGGACTTCGCGCTCAACCGCAATAACCCCGAGTTGATCATGGGCCAGAATTTCTACATGTCGCCCGAATACATCAGCCGCCAAATGTATTACGACATCCCCCGCAATGACCTTGAGGTGCCCGGTGCCACGCCCAGCGATTTCGCTGAGGGTTCGCTCGAAAACTGGACGGAGTCCTCCTTCATCCTTGACGGCGCAGAGCGCTACGGCGTTCTCCGTCATGAGGTCGCCACCGCCGATTACCCACGCACCGTCGCGATCACCCGCAACGACAAGGGCTGGTTGGGCACCGCCACGGAACCCGGCCGCAAGCCCGGCGAAAACCGTCCCCAGGGCCAGAAAGACCGCTGGGAAAAAGCCAATGAAAGGTGGCAAAATGCGGAAGACAGGGTCTTCCCTGGACACAAGCGTAAGACCGTGGACATGCAGAAGAACAACTTTCTGCTCGAAACCGTCGTCCGCATCGCCCCCGGCACGTCCGGTGCCATCGTCTCCAAAACAAATGACGGCGCGGGCTACGAACTCTACCTCAGCCCCGAGGGCCAAGTGCAGCTCGCCCTCCTCTCCGGCGGCAAGACCAGCCTGTTACAGGGCAAAACCGCCATCGCCGACGGCGAATGGCGACACATCCTGGCCGAAGTGGACCGCAGCAACGGCACCGCCCGCCTCTACCTCGACGGTGAACTCGACGCCGAATCCGGCATCGACCTGACCGCCGAGGCATCTCTCGCCAACACCGGCGACTTCTTTGTTGGAAAGGGCCAAGCTGGTTTCCTTACCGGCCAAATCGACTTCCTCCGCGTAAGCCGCGGCACCCTGGCCGACGCTCACACCACGATTGAAGAACTATACGCCTGGCAATTCACCGACGGCCCCTTCCTCGAGGACATGACTGGCCGTCCCCGGGATTGGTCGACAACCCCACCCGGTGCCGTCGGTTTCTGAAAACCCACTCTCTAATGAATAAAATCCTGATCGAACATACACCCTTCGCACGTGCCGGGTCTTTCATGACCTTCAGCGTCCTTCCGCCCTCTTGGGGTCATGAGGGCCTGATTATGCGCACGATGCACCGCAAGCAATTCCACGAAACGTTCAAACTCCTGCTTTTACGCAATGGCGAAGCGGTGAAATACACGATCGAGGCGACGCAAACACTCTGCACGCTGACGCCGGAAGACGGTGCCGGGGGCAAGGTGGAAATCTGCCTTCCCGAGAACGAAGTTGCGCGGTTCCGCGTAACCGGCGGGCTTGCTCTAACCCTGCGCTCGGTGGTAGAGGGTAAAGGCATCTACGCCTTTCCGCTCGGGGAGACGGTCTTCAACATCAATTCCGCAGCCAACGGCATCCAATACCGGCTCTTCCCTCTCAAGGGGGAACTGGACCTGGACATGCCGGTACACATCGGCGACCACAAGCGCACGCAGAAGAAAGGCGAGGCCAAGCCAGACCCGAAACCTGAGGAGCCATTGCTGGCGCGGTTCGAACCGGATACGGAGGGCGTCGTCGAGTTTGCGATGCAGGAATACCTGATGACCCCCGCAAGGCTGGAGACGCTTGGACTCAGCTTCGAGGCCTGCATGGAGGCCGCCGAAGCCGATTGGCAGGCTTGGCACGCTACGACGCCCGAGGTGGCCGAAGGCTACGAGGACGCAGCCAAGGTAGCCTCGCACGTCAACTACGCGTCGACCGTCGGGGCTTGGGGCTTTCTCAAGAAACCGACGACTCTGATGAGCCGCAACTGGATGACGAGTTGCTGGAGCTGGGACCACTGCTTCAATGCGATTGCCTATGCCTTTAAGAATCCCGAGGCGGCCTGGGATCAGCTCAACGTCCACTTCCACCTGCAGGAGCCCGGCGGCTGCCTGCCGGACGGAGTGAACGCCGAGACCTGCGGCTGGAATTTTTGTAAACCGCCGATCCACGGCTGGGCTCTGGACTGCATGGAACGGGCCAACCCGGATCTGCTCACCGAGGAACGGCTCCGCGAATTCTACCCGAAACTCTGCCGCTGGACCGAGTGGTGGTTCAACGCACGCGATGCGGACGGCGACGGCTTGCCGGAATATCGCCACGGCAACGACTCCGGGTGGGACAATTCCACTGCCTTCGACGTTGGCTTTCCGAACTGTGCGCCGGACCTGCAAGGTCACCTCGTCACGCAGATGGACAAGCTCGCGGATATCGCCGAACGCCTCGGCTTCATGGCGGAGGCCGTCCGCTGGCGCGACCGTCGCGACCGCCATATCGAGCGCACGATCGAGCGCCTCTGGGACGAAGAGGCCGGGCAGTTCCGCGCCTTTCAGGCCTTCAGCGGCAAGCGTGAGGAGACCGGCAACAGCCTCCTCAACCACATGATCATCGTGATGGGCGAACACCTGCCCGGCCCCTACCGCAGCAAGGTGGCCCAATTCCTCGAACCCGGCGGACCGTTCGTGACCGATTACGGCCCCGCCACGGAGGCCCCGGACAGCCCTAAATATCTCGAAAGCGGCTACTGGCGCGGCCCCATCTGGCCATCGGAAAGCGTTCTTCTGATCGACGGACTCTGGCGCGGCGGCTATGCGGAGCAGGCTGCCGAAACCTCCCGCCGCTACTGCGATATGGCCGCGAAAACCATGACCTTCGCCGAGAACTACGACCCGCTCAGCGGCAAACCCCTCTGCGACAAGGCCTACACATGGGGTTCCAGCGGGTTTCTTGTTTTGGCCAACTGGCTGAAGACGCGGTAGAGGCCATGCCGGGTGGCGGGGCCATCCGCATTCGATGGCGAAAGGATGCGCGAAACGTACTCCTAAGGTTTGCCGACAAGGGCGAAGGCATGGTTCCCGAGGACCTTCCCAAAGTTTTCCAACCCTACTTCACAACAAAGAACACCGGCACCTGCTCGGCATGATGGTGGTGCAGCGAATCATGCGCGACCGGGTGTAATTCAAAAAGTTGTCAGATACGGAATGGCAGGCGGGTTGGCTTTGTCCGGAACGTCCCCGGAACCCGGCAGCTTTCCGGTCTTCCGCCGCCTTCCGTGGGCGCTAAAGCAACCCACCCACTGTGGGGCATGGC
>CAZWFJ010000230.1:0-6211 GCA_964633135.1 uncultured Puniceicoccaceae bacterium
AGCGTTCGAGATGTCAGGGGTGAGCTTTGAAGTAGTAGGAATCGGTTGGATTAGCCGGTTTGTTGCAGGGGGGCAGTCGATTGCAGAGATTTTGTAAGAGAAACGGGGCGATGGCATAGGCGACACGCAACCAAGTGAAGAAAAAAACCACAAAATAAACCTGACAATAGACATATTTTTGAGAGACGGTTATTTTAGTAACCTTTCTCCTTGCAAAAGGATCTTGGGACAGCTTTTGGGGAAGTCGTGCGGCGGCACCGCTGCGAGCGCAGCCTCAGCCAAATGGGACTCGCCGCTGAGTGTGGCCTGCATCTGACGGCCGTGAGCAGCTTGGAGCGGGGGCGGAGAAATCCTTCGCTGCATACTGTGTTCGTGCTTGCCCGGGCACTTGATTGCGACCCACAGGATCTTGTTGCAGAGACATTTGCCCAAAACCCCGACCTTTGGAAAAGTATCGGTTCTACGCTGAGAGGCCGTCCGGGACGACCGAGGAAGCCGGGGAGAGGTGGAAAAACCTAGTATCAGACCTCACTATTTACTACGGATTCGAACTGATGGAGGTTGTTCCGGATCAAAGAGAGCACGTCAACTACAAGCTACTGGTCGCGCGTCTCTACAACGCCGGGGTAAAAGCGCGCACGCTTCAGGAAGTCTTCGAGTTGGAGAAGGAGGTGCTGCGGAAGAATCTGTTCAGCTAAGAGTCAATGCGATTGCTACCGTTATTTTCTGGCGGGCCCTAAGGAGCGAAAGCGGCTGGAAGCCACTTCTCCTTACCCCGCATAAAAAATAGCACCCGCTAGCGTTTTGGAGCGCGAAATAGGGTTGAATTCCTTTGGATCGATGAGGAGATTGGCGGGATGTCCAACGTAAGAGTGCGATTTGCGCCGAGTCCGACCGGTTTTTTTCACATAGGCAGTGCCCGAACGGCATTGTTCAACTGGCTGTACGCGCGTCACTTTGACGGAACGTTTGTCCTCCGGATTGAGGATACGGATCAAGCGAGAAATACGCCGGAGGCACTTCGGGTTTTGCTGGAGGGAATGCGTTGGTTGGGGCTGGATTGGGACGAGGGACCCGAAATCGGCGGTGCAAAGGGACCCTACTTCCAAAGTGAGCGGGCTGCCATCTACCGTGCAGCGGTGAATCGGTTGATGGAAATGGGGCGCGCCTACGAAAAGGACGGGGCGATTTTCTTCCGAGTCGAGGGCGAGCGTTACCGGGAGCACGATTCCTACCTCGGAGAGGAAGTGGAAAAGGTGCGGGCGGTTCCGATGGTTTTCGAGGATGCGATTCGCGGGAGAGTCGAGCGGGTCGTCGAGCGGGATTTTCCTATCGTCCGGGCCAGTGGGGAGCCGGTCTTCCACTTGGTCAACGTCGTCGACGACATTGAAATGGAGATCTCCCATGTGATACGGGGAGAGGATCACTTGGCGAATACCGCGAGGCACCTGGAACTCTTTTACGCCCTCGGAGCGACTCCACCGGTGTTTGCCCATCTGCCGTTGATTCTCAAGGATCCTGCGGTTGGAAAGGGGAAGATGAGCAAACGCGACCAGGGCGCACTGATCGAAGAGTATCAAAACCGCCATTTTCTGGCTGGTGCGGTGCGCAATTTCCTCTGCCTGCTCGGCTGGAATCCGAAGGGCGATCGAGAGATCTTGCCGATCGGCGAGATCATCGAGAGCTTTGATTTCATGGGGATACAGAAGGGTGCAGCCCGGTTTGATGAGGGGAAACTGCGGCATATCAACGGCCATTATCTGCGGGAACTCCCGGTCGAATCCTACGCGTGGCTGGCGCGCCCGATACTCGCCGAGGCCGGTGTGATCGAGGAGAACGTCGACGAGGACTATCTGCAAAAGGTGCTTCGACTCTGCCAGCCGAAACTGGACCTGCTCGAAGACCTGCCCGGCTATTGCGCTTATTTCTTCGGAAGGGACTATCCCATGGACGAGAAAGCGCGGGCGAAGGTGGCCAAGAAGGCTGATCCAGCCATCTTGGCGGCGGAGTTGCTGGCTGAGATTCGATCGGGGTACTATACTGGTGCGGAAGGATTCGAAGCCGCTCTGGACCACGCCGCCGCGAAGCACGGGCGCAGCGCCGGGGCTTATCGCCCGTTGACGCGATTCGCGGTGACCGGCGGACTCTCGGGACCCGACCTTGGCGCGATTATCGATCTCCTCGGTCTTGGGGAAATTGCCGAACGGCTCGAACGGCTGGCGACCGAAAACCGGGAGGGAAACTCATGAGCGGTGAGGAGCAACAGGATTTCATCCGTCGCATCGTAGCGGAGGATGTCGCATCGGGAAGGTGCCCGGACGGGGTAGTGACGCGTTTCCCGCCGGAACCAAACGGATATCTCCACCTCGGCCATGCGAAATCGATCTGCCTGAATTTCGGGATCGCCAGGGAATTCGGCGGTCGCTGCCATTTGCGGTTCGACGACACCAACCCGGAAAAGGAGGACGAGGAATACGTTGAATCCATCCGGCAGGATATTCGCTGGCTCGGATTTGAATGGGACCGCGAGTGCTTTGCGTCGGATTATTTCGAGCAACTTTTCGAATGGGGTCTGGATTTGATTGCGAAAGGCCATGCCTACGTCTGTGAGCTTGATGGGGAGGAGATCCGCCGGACCCGGGGAACACTGACCGAACCCGGGGTCGACAGCCCTTATCGTGATCGCCCGGCGGAGGAAAGCCGTGAACTCTTCATGCGAATGAGGGCTGGCGATTTCCCGGATGGCTCACGCGTACTCCGGTCGCGGATTGACATGGCGCACCCGAACCTGAATCTTCGGGACCCGGTTCTGTATCGGATCCGGCGGGCGCACCACCATCGCACCGGTGATGACTGGCCAATTTATCCGACCTACGATTTTACCCACGGGCAGAGTGATTCGATCGAGAGGATCACTCATTCGATTTGCACGCTCGAGTTTGAGAATCATCGTCCCCTGTACGACTGGTTCATTGAAAAGCTCGGGATTTTTCCCTCGCGGCAGTATGAATTTGCCCGGTTGAACCTTGAATACACCTTGATGAGCAAGCGCCGACTCATCCAGCTCGTCAATGAGGGACATGTCCGCGGATGGGATGATCCCCGGCTACCGACGCTCAGGGGCATTCGGCGGCGCGGTGTGCCCGCTGAAGCCGTGCGGAATTTTTGTCGTGCGATCGGGGTCACGAAGTTTGATTCGGTGACCGATTACGCGCTTTTCGAGCACTGCGTTCGGGATGTTATGAACCGGGATTGTCCCCGGGCCATGGCTGTGCTGGACCCCCTGCCGGTGACCGTTACGAATTTCGGGGAGGAAGAGACGCTCGAGGTGGATGCGGTCAATAATCCGGGCGATCCCGAGGCCGGTTCGAGAAAGGTGCCGTTTTCAAACAAGATCCTGATCGAGCGGTCCGACTTTCTGGAAGATCCTCCGAAGAAGTTTTTCCGGCTCTCGCCGGGTGCCGAAGTGCGCTTGCGCTATGCTTACGTTCTGCGTTGCGACGAAGTGGAGAAGGACGAAGAGGGACGAGTCACTGGAATCACCGCATCGATCGACCGGGACACGCTTGGCAAGCAGCCGGAAGGGCGAAAGGTCAAGGGCGTCATTCACTGGGTGTCGCAGAAGCATGCGATCCCGGCGGAGATCCGCTTGTACGACCGACTCTACTCGGTTCCCAATCCGGGTGCCAGCGGGGATCCCATCGAGGATTTGAATCCAGACTCCCTCCAGGTGATCGAAGGCTACCTGGAACCCTCTCTGGGGGAGCTGCCCGAGGGGGCGAGTGTTCAGTTCGAGCGCATGGGCTATTTCGTCCGCGATGCCGACTCAACCCCGGCGAGACCTGTTTTCAATCGAACCGTCACCTTGAAGGATTCCTGGAGCAAGGGGAAATTGGTGTAGGGTCCTGGGGCGGGTCGATGTTGATCCATCTTTGCGGATCTTTTAAAAATTCCAGAAAGGTCGCGCCCTCCAACTGCTGGACCTTGGCCTTCAGGGAGTCCGCCGTCTCGTCCGGGGCCACGGGGCATTTTTTCTGCAGGACGATCTCGCCCGCATCGACCTCCTCCTTCGCAAGGTGCAGCGTGCAGCCGGATTCGTAGTCCCCGGCTGCGAGGACGGCCCGGTGGACGTCCAGATCCATGAGTCCCCCGTGACGGGGCAGGAGCGACGGGTGAATGTTCAGCAGCCTTCCGCGCCATTCCTCGACAAACGGATGAGAGACGATCCGCATGTAGCCGATCATCAAAACGATTTGCACGCCGTGCGCCCGAAGTTGCTGGCTGACCTCGCGGTCAAAATCCTCCCTCGGGCGGTCCTTCCCGGAGATGTGGATGGCCGGTATCCCCTCGTCACGGGCGTAATCGAGGATGCCCGACGACTTGCGGTTGGAGATCACCACGGCCAGGTCAGCTCCGAGGATGCCCTCCTTCCATGCTTTTACGATGGGCCGGAGGGCACTGCCGCGGGTTGAGCCGAGGACACCAATAGAGACTTTTCCGACGGTGCTCATCGACGCAAGCTGCGGATCAAGTCGATCCTCCTCTGCACCAGCGCGGACGTTCCGATGTCCGTCCGGTGAAAAAGCGGGCCTGGCACCTTCTGCGCGAGGGATTCGGCCTCCGCCTCGGCGATCTCCAGGGTTTCTCCCGTGCCCACGAAGGCGAGGGTCCGGGAGCCGGTCGCCAGGAGTCGACCATCCTGCTCGTCCACCGAGCCGAGGAAAAGGTTGCGACAGTCCGGAACCGCCGAGAGGTCAATCGGGAAAAGTTTCTTCGGCTCATCAGGATACCCCTCGGGAACGAGGTATTTGCAGACGCTGGCCGCTTTGCGAAAGAGAATGGTCGAGGCATCGAGAGTCCCCGTTGCCATGCCGCGAATCGCGTCGACAAAATCGCCCTCGAAGAGGGAAAGGAGATTCATACATTCGGGATCGCCAAGGCGGGCGTTGTATTCGATCAGCCGGATGCCGTCGCCCGTCGCCATAAAGCCGCCGTAGAGGATCCCCCGATAGGGTGCTCCTGTCTCGCTCGCGATGGCCTCCAGCGTCCTCTCGTTCAGGCGGGCGGCTGCCTGGGAATCGCGCTCTTCCACAAAGGGAAGGCGATGATCCGGCATGGAATAGCTACCCATGCCTCCCGTATTCGGACCCTCATCATCGACGTAGGCGCGTTTGTGGTCCTGGACAAGGGGCGAGTGGACCACCGATTTGCCATCGGTGAAGGAGAAGAGAGAAAACTCCGGCCCAACGCACTTCTCCTCGATCACGAATGGTGACCCGGCATCAACCAACTCCCGACACCAAGCAATCGCCTCGCGCGCGTTCGCCAAGTGGTCGCCGGAAACCTTGACCCCCTTGCCACCCATCAGCCCGTCCGCCTTCACCACGAAGTTCCCCGCCAGCTCGGCGAGAAACCGCTCAACACCATTGAGAGAGGTGAAGCACTGGTAAGCGGGTGACCCTGGGATCCCATGCTTGTCCAGGAGTTCCCGGGCAAAACCCTTGCTCGACTCGATCCTCGCCTGGGACTTGCCAGGACCCGCAGTCGGAATCCCCCCCGCGACGAGCGCATCGGCCACTCCGGCTTCGAGCGGAGCCTCGGGGCCGACTATGGCCAGCTCGGACCCCGATTCACGTGCGAAATCCAGAACGCCCCCAGGATCGGTTGTCGGCCCCCGGCGATAGGCCGCTGCCTGGGCTGATAGCCCCGGATTTACGGTGGTCCCTAAAACGTTGACCTTAGCCTCTTTGCCCGATTGAAGAATCGCCTTGAAGATGGCGTGCTCCCGGGCTCCCGAACCGATGAGGAGAATCTTTGTCATAAGCGCCCAATGTTCCCAAGAAACGGGATGCGGGGCAAGACTGGTTTGCGATTTCCAGCGGTGATCCCAGGATTTTCTGCAAGCTATAGCCGACCTCTCCGAGGTGCTGGCGCATCGTCGGCAAGCGGAACGAACCCAGGAGGCTTTCGACGTTCGCGAGGGCTTTATCCATGGGAGCAATGGCACTCGGTTAAGGCCTGAATCGAAATCGCTATCGAAATCGCTATCGGGTTTCGATTATTATTACCTGTTGCTAAGCAATTACTTAATAATTCTCGATTTGTTGATGTCGCTCCGCTCGGTACGATCCCGATCCCGATCCCGATTTAGATAGTGTGGCGCCGTGATAGTCATGCGCGAGCATGGCGCCCAGAGTTCTGGAATACAAAA
>CAZWFJ010000231.1:0-6181 GCA_964633135.1 uncultured Puniceicoccaceae bacterium
TGTCCTGAATTACTTCGAAAAAATCAAATTTACCACTTGATCGAACGCATACCTGGAGAACACCTTTTGGCCCGCATCAACGACCTAACGACCGTCAAAGAGGAAATCGTGCGATTGCGGGAAATTGATGCCGATCACGAAGGGGTTTTGAACGAACTGATGCGCATGGCAGAGACATACGAGATTGATCGCTTGCAAGGAATATTGGCACAAGAATTCCATAGGAAACCATGTTCCTGGTCTTAGCCCGGGCAATCTTTGCTGGGGTCCTGGATTGCTTACCGCTCGATCCCGAACTTGACAAACCATCCATGTTATTACATTCGTAATACCATGGCCAAGGAAACCAAAGTCCGCCGCATCGGAAATTCGCTGGGAATCGTCCTCCCCAAGGAGATCCTCCACCAACTGAAAGTAGGGGAAGGGGCCTCGCTCTACATCACTGGCGACGCCGAGGGTTCGGTGCGGCTCACCCCGGACCGGCCTGGCTTCAAGGAGAAGATGGCGGTCGCGGAGGATATCATGCATCGCTACCGAAACGCCTTGCGGGAGTTGGCCAAGTGAAGGAACCCCTTAGGCTCGATGAAGAGGAGCTGACCGCTGTCCACGCTGAACTATTGAATCGATACGGCGGTTTGGACGGAGTGCGCGACCGTGGCGCAATGAAGGCTGCCCTGGGCCGTCCACTAAACCACTTTCATTACCAAAATCCTTCCCCCACACTTCCCGAGCTTGCAGCAACCTATGCGGGCGGGATCGTGATCAATCATCCTTTCATGGATGGAAACAAGCGCGCTGGATTTGTCGCGGCGGCCCTGTTTCTTCAGATCAACGGACTGGAGCTTGTGGCCCCCGAGGAGGAAGTCGTCGAGCGCACCCTCGGGCTTACCGCCCGCGCCATCGACGAGGCGGCATACGCGGCTTGGCTCAACGACAACTGCCGCCCACGGGAAGGGTGAATCCGGATGCCATTGGTTTCATAGGGCAAAGGGAGGTGCAAACGCCGGGCTATGGCGGAATGGCACTAGTTTAAGACGATTTACAATGAATCTTAATCCTAATCGTGATCGTAATCCTAATCGGAAATCCCTGAGGAACAGCAGATTACGAGTACGAGCAAGATTACGATTAGGAGCGGTTGATTGCTTGAGCTAGTGACATCCGGGCTATCGCGCACGCTCGCACTACCGCAAAAGACATGGGAACAAAAAAGTCCTAAGAGAGTAGTGCTTAGGATCTTAAAGTGGAGCCACCTGTCGGGATCGAACCGACGACCTGATGATTACAAATCAGGGGAGGCTGAAATTGGATTTGTAAGTTGTTGAAAATCAACGAACGTTATTTGTAAAATTCGGCGAGAAATATCGATTTGTTGGGATACAAGTTGGGATACTTTTTACTTGGTTTGGATTCATGGCGCATGGTCGCAGAATGCTAACGGGGATCTTCCGTTAAAACTGACCCGATACTCTCGCCTATATTCTGTGCATCCTCCCCCGACAGATGTCCGGGCTCTCTCGATATCATGGCATCCGTGCAGGAGAAATGGAATCCGTTTGCTTTGGCCCCGCTGCGCCCGTCGTTTCGCGTCGAGGGCGATTCCTTTGTGTTTTCGTCCGAACATCATATGGGCCGGGTGGGGTTCTGGCCGGATCTTTACATCCGGCTCGAGAAGTCTCCGCGCGACCGTGTCGAGCATCTGGGGTGGGCCGATTCTCTTTGGAGTGCGTGCCCGGTGCCGAGACCTTACCGCAGGCTAAAGAATCTCGAACCGGTAAGTCCCAAGGATGCGCGGATGGCGGGGATGGCGCGGCGATGGGTCTCCGCTTTGCCAGCGGACATGCGCCGCTATTGGATGGAGGAGTCGGCAAAAAGGCCTGGCAGGGGATGTCCGCTCCCGGAAGCGTTCGGGAACGAAAACGCCTGGATGCACCCGTTCCGGGTATTGACCTATGCGAGTCGCTCGCCCTCTTTTCGGCAACTTCTGGCCTCCAACCCGACTCTCGCCTCCGAGATTCTGCTTTTGGACGACTTCTATCCGCGGAGCCTTCATCCGGATCGGATCGAGTGGCTGGAGCGCACGGCGCGCCGTCCCCGGCTCGAGTTGCTGGAAATGAGGGGATTTCCGCCCCGGCGCTCGGTTGAACGCATTCTCCGCAAGGTCCAGCCCTCCGCCCGGACGCAACGGATCACCGGATTGATCCGGGAACTCCTGCGAGAGGGGCAATACACGCGGGATTTGGAGCGGGCGCCTACGATCGGATTCAATCTCACCTACTACTTTGGCGGAGATCTTTTCGGTGAGGAGCCAATGGTCGAGTGGCTGTCTCCGGGAGCCCGGGCTCGCTTTCTGAGCTCCGCAAGGGACGGGCTGTTCGGTCTTCCGTTGGGCGGTTTGCCGAGATTGCGCCGAATGGGGATCCGGCCTCCCGCAGGAGGCTTCCGGTCCACGGAACAGATGCATCGCTGCGTCCTCAACCGAATTTTAGGCGATGTTTCCATGGCCGAGGCCCCCTCGGTGAATCGGGAATATCCGGAACCGCCTTTCCCGGGCTGCGAGATTCTCAATCCGATTCGGGATCGCGAGACCTTGTCTTGGGAAGGGGCGCTCCAGCAGGTCTGTCTCGCCCAGGGAGAAAGCCTCATGACCTACGAAGAGGAAGTCCTTGAAGGGAAAGGTTATTTCTATCGGGCATACTCGCCCATCCGGGCGACCCTCTTCTTGCGGTCTTCCGCGAAATCGGGTTTGGGGTGGACGGTGGCGGAAGCCGCAGGCCGCCGAAACGAACCGATACCCTCGCAGTTGAAGCGGGAATGGCAGCGGATTCTAGCGGGAAAACTCCATCCCGGCGTCCTGAATCGCTGGGAAGATCCCGAGGCCGCGGTCATCGAACCCTTCTGAGACAGATGTCCGAACCCGATGAGGGACCGAATGGTTGATTCGCAAACCCAATCCCTTCAATATTTGAAAATCCAATGAATTTGATCGCTAACGCATATTTGGCTACCCGAGAAATCCTCCAAGGGGCGGTTTCTCGCCGATGGATCTCAGGCATCTGCCTCTTACTCGTATTCACGGGCACCTTGCCCGGCGAAGCTCCGGAGTTTTACGGGGTGTATAGCGGTGGGAAGGGAGAGTGGGTCGAGTTGACCGCAGGCGAAGAGGACCAGAAGGCTGGACCGACGGTGACGCCGGAAACTCGTTTCCTAATCTACTTGCCGTCGATGAGTTCCGCCGGGACTCCTGACGAGATCGCCAAGCTACAAGTGCGGGGCAGGGTTGACCGGATTGTCGAGAAGATTGGGCTCGTCGATGACCACTGGGAGTATCGACTTCACCCGAACGACGGAAGCCGTTTTGCGGTTTTCGAGAAAAGCGTGCCGATGCGAATGAAGCCGGGACCGCGGAAGGGTTCCTTCGAGGTGGTCCCGAGCGAGCCTCTTCCGGTCGGATACTACGCCCTCGAGATCGACCGTAAATGGTATCCGTTCGTCGTTTCCGAAGGGGACGAGACCCCCGGGGGTTACGAGCATTGGTTTGAGACAACGGCCAGTGCCAGTTTCTGGGATCAGTTCGGGGCGATGAGCGAGCGGGGAATGCTGCGGCGCAATTCCATCAATGGCCGCGCGATCAAAGAGGATTACTTCCGCCCCGCAGGAACCGTGGACCGTCTACTGGTCGGGAATATTATGGCAGGGCAGCAGGACTACCTTTCGGGTTCTTACCGGGATGCGTATTTGCGGGCCTACGGCTTACGGCATCTCTTGAAGGAAAAGTTCGGCGAGGGCCTGGGAGGTTTTCAAAAGATCCTCGACGAGGCCCCGATCAAGGCCCTGGAAGCCCTGGAAGAAGATCCGCCGGAGGACCTGCCGGAGCGGCTGGATTTCTGGGTGAAAGTCACCAACGGGCGTCCGGATGTTGCCGAGAGGGCGAAGAGCCTTCGTTATGCTTCGATTCTGGCCCGGGCGAGAGCGGCCGCCGCGACGGGAGACGCGGAAGCTTTTGAAGAGGCAACCCGATCCGCTTACGGGCCGGATCTGCCGCTTGCCGTGCGATTGAGTTTGAAGGATCTACGGGAAGAAATTGCCTTCGAAACGGCTGCGGAGGAGGCGGAGAGGCTATTGGAATCGGGCCGGATCGACGAAGCGCGGGTGGAGGCGCGTCGGGCCTTTTTCCTGCGCGGTGAGGCGGAGGGGACGGAAGAACTGGTCCGTCGTATCCTCGGAGAGACCGCCGGGGAGACGCCGGTCCGGGCTTCCCTGTTCGCCGAGGAGCGGAAGGCGCAGCCATGGACGCTGCCGGGAGAGTGTCAGGTCGCCTTTTCAGCGGATGGCAGCGACCTCCATCTCTTTAAATCCTATGGAGGGGCGGAGACTCTGGCGCGGTGGGATCTGGCCACGGGAAATCTGAGGTTTCTGAATACGGGAAAACGTGCGCTGGGCAAACAACTCTCCCTGGGAGGACCGGTGATTGTCGCAGGGACGAAGCCCGGCCGCCCGTCTACCAGCACGACTTGGAATGGAAGAAGCGAACAGCGCTATGAATTCCAGTATGCCGTGCCCGGCGACCATTCGATTCGGACCCGCTCCTTCACCGTAAAGGAGAATTTCGAAGGTTTTGCCACGCCCGACGGGCGGAAGATCGTCCTCATCCCGCGTTCGAGGAATCGGAACGAGTTTCCGGTTCTGGAGGTCGATACGGGCAGCGGGGATGTCGGCCGATACGAACTGAAGTTTTCCGGTGGTGCCTCGGGCGGAGGCTTTTCGGGCCCGATCGCGGTCTGCTTCGACCGGGATTCTCGTTTCGCGGGAGCGGTGTTCCACGACAAAATTGCCATGATCGACCTGAAGGAAGGACGGGTGAAGTGGAAGAAGGAGGGGGTAAAAGGCATCGGCAAGCCGCTGGGTGTGACCGGAGACGGTCGCTTCGTGCATTACCTGCCGGGAGCCTTCGGGGGAGACTGGATGGTTTACAATTCCACGACAGGCCGCCAGACAAAGCTTTTTAAAGGGAGCGACAAAGCTTATGCGTTCTCGGAGCAAGCGAATATCGGCCTCATCACCGATTACGACGAAGTGCTCCTTTTCCGACTCTCGGATGGCCATCCGCTCGGGAGTCTGAACCCCGGTCGTCAGCTCGATCCATCCAAACGGGGGCGGCAGGTGCGGTCTGCGGACCTGTCACCGGATGGTCGGCGGATCGCGGTGTCATTCCCCGATGGAGAGGTGGCCGTGTTTGCTGCGAAGGAAGTCGGTTTCGAGGGTGCTTGGGAGGATCTGCAGGCCGAAAGGACGGCCCGGTTGCCCTGGGTTGGAGTTTGGAAAAACCAGAGCGACGAATGGTATGAATACTCGGGCGATGGTTCCTTCCGGTCCTACGGAAGGAACGGAAAACCACAAGCAAAGGGGACCTGGCGGCTGGAGGGCGACGAGTTTATCCTGGAATACGCGTATGGCCGCAGTCGTTTCACCGTGGTCCAAATCAGTCCCGAAAGCTATACCATTCGCAGCGGAAGACAGACCTATCACGGCTACCGCCAAGGGGGCGGGGAATAGTGAGGAAGGGCACTATTTTAGGAACTTGGCCACGGAACCACCCCACCAGCTGGCGCTGGTCCCCCCCCACCTTTGGAAAAAGAAGGGGAGTCGATATCTTTTCTCTTACTCCTCTCCTGGTGCCGGGAGGGGACCGCCGTCAGGCGGTGGAGGGGTCTTGTGGAAAGCGCCGATGGGTTTGTATTTTTTTGAATTGCGATGGAATCTTTGTGGAGCAGAAGAATCGAGGAAATGACCATGAATCTTGAAACGGCCGGGAAGATCTACGATTCCATTCGTGCGTCAAGCCACACCGAGCTGGCGGATGACCTGATCGACGCCGCCATCCGATACGCCAGGATTCGGACGGACTGGACCCTCGTCGCCCCCGAAGAGCGACGGGAGCGGGACCGTCAGAGAACAATCGCCCATGATGCATTGATCGATAGCTGCAATATCCTCAGCCGCAACATGGCGAAGGCGGGGGAGGATTTTTCCTGGAGGAGCCAACTGGGAGACGACCGGAAGGTCATCGGCGATTTCGCGTGTTGCCTGCACTGTATTCTCGGGTTGCAGGCGCGGTGAGAGGCTATCGGGGGATAAACCCCCTTCCATGAGAAGGATTTCCAAGTAAAGATTAAAAATT
>CAZWFJ010000232.1:0-6106 GCA_964633135.1 uncultured Puniceicoccaceae bacterium
ATTAAGAGCACGATTATGAGCTTGAACGGAAACTCCCTTAAACTAGTGCCATTCGACCCCTGCCGGGGTGCTGCAGGGGGAGATTATTTTTTGGCTCGGGGGTTGAAACTTGTGGCTTCCGGGAAGAAAAGAGAGGAATGAAACAGGATGGATGTTTGCTCACGGTTCCGGACGGGGTAGATTTGCGGGCGATCGCGGCGGTTTCGCGCAATCTTGTGATTGGGGCTGGGGGGCGGCTCCCCTGGGACATCCCGGAAGACCGGGAATACCTGGCCCAGTGCGTTCGGGGAGGGGTGGTCGTTGAGGGCCGTCGCTGCTACGAGTCGAGGGGGCGGGCGTTTCCCGGTGCCCGGAGGACATTAGTTCTCACCCGGCGCCGGAACTGGCATCCGCCCGATGCGGAGGTCTACCCCACGCTGCGGGAAGCGTACGCAGCTCTGGCCGGTGAGCAAAACCCCGTATGGATCATGGGGGGCGAGCGTCTCTATCGCGAATCCCTGCCCCACTGGCGAAGATTGTATCTCACCTTGATCGATGCCGATTACGAGGGGGACACCTTTTTTCCAGACTGGAGGAGTCGGTTTGTGAAAAAAATTCGTTGCAAAGAGTCGAGCCTGGGCGGATTGCACTATTCCTTTCTTGTCCTGGCTCCGCTTGACGAGGAGAAGAAGGACCAATCATGAAGATCATTCTGATCACGGAAACTTTTCCTCCCGAGGTAAATGGGGTGGCGATGACTAACCAGCGCCTCGTGCGAGGGTTGCGGGCGATGGGGAACGAGGTCATTCTCATTAAGCCGGGGAGAAAATCCGAAGCGGCCTCCGGCACGGCGGGGTGCCGGGTCGTCCCGGTGTTTGGCGTGCCGATTCCCAATTATCCGGGACTCCGATTCGGCCTGCCGGGGCCGGGGCGTTTGGGGCGCATTTTTCGAAGCTTGCGTCCTGATGTGGTCCATGTGGCTACCGAAGGGCCGCTGGGGATTGCCGGTTTGCGGGCCGCCCGCAAGCTGAAGATTCCGGTCAGCTCTACCTTTCATACGAATTTTCAGGATTACTGTGCGGACTACGGCTTCCGGTTTCTCGAAAAGCGGGCGATGCGGTACCTGCGCTGGTTTCATAATTCCTGTGTCCTGACCACGGTCCCGGATCCCGGACTGATCGAGCGCTTGCGGAGGAATGGGATCGAGCACCTGGAGCTCCTCGGTCGCGGGGCGGATACGGAATTGTTCCGCCCGTCGCGGAGGGATGAGGCCTTGCGCGCCGAATGGGGTGCCGGGCCTGAGGATCCGGTGGCCATCTACGTAGGGCGTGCCGCCGCCGAGAAGAACATCCCGCTGGCATTGGAGGCATGGCGGGAGGCCCGGCGGGAGTGTCCGCAGTTGAAGATGGTCGTCGTGGGCGACGGACCCGTTCGGAAGAAGCTGGCTAGGAAATGGCCGGAGGTCGTTTTCGCGGGAATGCGCTACGACGAGGATCTCGCGAGGCACTACGCCTCTGCGGACTTGTTTTTGTTCGGGAGCACCTCGGAAACTTTTGGAAATGTCGTCGTCGAGGCCCTTTCGAGTGGTTTGGTGGTCCTCACCTATGATTATGCAGCGGGTCGCCAGTTCATCGATTCGGGCCGCAATGGTTTTCTGGCACCGCTGAACGATCCGGAACGGTTTCGGCGGATGGCGGCGGAGCTGGTCGCCTCGCGGCAGAACTGGTCCGGGGTGCGGGCGGCGGCGCGGGCGACCGCCGAGGCCTACCCCTGGCAGGCGACTATTGACCGGTTCGAAGGAATGCTCGCCCGGGCGGCAGCCGGTGGATTTCCCGACGAAGATTCCTTGAGCGCGGCCTGCACCCCCTCTACGGTAGGGGAATGAAGGTATTTGTATTCGGAGCCTCCGGCCTGGTTGGGTCGGCCGTCACCCGGGCCTGTGTAAGGCGTCGGTTGGATACATTCTCGTTTGTTGGCAGTCGGCAATCGGGCCTCTCCGGGGTGGTCTCGGAGCGACCAATCGACGTCACAAATACGGAATCGGTGGAGCGGCTGATTCTGGAGGAGTGGCCAGACGTGGTCGTCAACGCCGCTGCGATCAGCAGCCCTGCCGAGGTCGACCGCGACCCATCTCTGGCCGAGAAAATCAACGTCGCCTTTCCCCGGCAGTTGGCCATGCTGACGCGCCATCTCGGCGCGCAGCTGATTCATTTTTCGACCGACATGGTATTTGACGGAGAGGAGGGCGGCTATCGCTCCACCTCGATGCCAAATCCGGCGAATCTCTACGGGCAATTGAAATTGATGGCAGAGAAGGAGGTGCTGCGGTTCAACGACGAGCGTCCGACGATTCTGCGGATTACGATTGTCAATGGCAATAGCGTCAGTGGCCAGCGGAGCGTTCACGAAAAACTGCTTGCCATGGTGGCTGCGGGGGAGAGGCCGAAACTGTTTTCCGACGAGATTCGCCAGCCGTGTTCAGCCGGGAATGTGGCCGAGGTCGCCGTCGAGCTGGCGGAGCGAAACGATCTCCACGGAATCTTCCACTGGGCCGGCCAGGATGCGGTGTCGCGGTTGGAATTGGGGCGGGCCGTCCTGAGGCGATTTGGCTTGCCCGAGGATCGGGTCGAATCGGTCGAGGCGGCCTCGGCAGGGGGGGCAAAGCGTCCGGCAAACCTCACCTTGGAGCTGGAGCCGCTGGTCGGCAAGTTAAAGACACAACCCGCCTCCCTGGCCGCCCAAATGGAGGAACTGCGGCCACCCGCCCCCCTATACCGCTGGATTCGCGAGCACGGAAAGTTATAGCTCAGGAGCGGTCCCCCTCATACTCCCGATCGACAACTGTGAAAAACTTTTCGTCGCCAAAAGGGCCGGGAAGTGAAAACTGGGAAGGAAATTCGATCGGGTCCGCAGGTGATTCGCGCAAAGCTTCCCAAGTGCGATGCGGACTGGCGGTTGAAAATACTAAAATGGCAAAGGAATTTCACAAAAATCGACGGTACCGTGATCAATCCCGGGAGGGGGAGGGCGACGAGAGTCTCCTCAATCGCCGGCTGCCCCACAGCATTGAGGCGGAGCGGGCTTTGCTTGCCGCCTGTATGAGAGAGAATTCGGCGGAGGTCATCACCGATTGTATCAACGGCAAGATCAACGCGGAATCCTTTTTCCGACCCGCACACCGGAACGTCTTCGCCGCCCTGCTCGACCTCAATGATCAGGGCCGCGAGGTCGATGAAATTACCGTAGAGGAGAAGCTCAACTCGATGGGTCTCCTTGATGAGACCGGGGGCCGCGCCTACATCAACGAGATTTCGGAGTCGGTCGGGTCGACCGCTTTCGCGTCAAACTGGATTGAGATCGTCAAAGAGAAGGCACTTCTTCGCCAGTTGATCCGTCTCTCGAATCAGACGATTGAGAAATGCTATGAGGGCCAGGAGGATATTACCACCTTCCTCTCAGAGGTCGAATCGGAGATTTACCGGATCGGGGAATCCCAGGTGGCGGATTCGGCCCAGATGATCGGTAAGCCCCTGGACAAGGTGATCAAGATGATCAACGACATCCTGGCCAAGCGGCACACGAGCTACGGCACGCGGACGGGTTTCCTTGATCTGGACCGGTTGACCTTCGGGTTCCACCCTGGCGAGATGATCGTGCTCGCCGCCCGGCCTTCGGTGGGGAAGACCAGTTTTGCGATGAATATCGCCGAGAGCGTCGCGATCCCCGGCCCGAGCAATCCAGAACCCCGGGCGATCCTTGTCTTCAGCCTCGAGATGAGTGCGGAGAGTCTGGCCCAGCGCATCCTGTGCAGCCGGGCAGGCGTGAATATGAACAAGCTCCGGGACGGGTTTTCCAGCCGGGAGGAGCAGCAGGCGATCGTCGAGGCGGCCGGTGAGATCAAGAAGGCCGAGATCATTGTCGATGATCAGGGCAGCCTGAACATCCTCGAGGTCCGGGCGAAGGCACGCCGGGTCTCCTCCCGGCACAATCTCGGACTCATCGTGGTCGATTACTTGCAGCTGATTGCCGGGATGGACAATCGTGCCTCGCGCGAGAACCAGATATCTGAAATCTCCCGCGGGATGAAGTCGATGGCCAAGGAACTCGGGGTGCCGGTTCTGGTGTTGAGCCAGCTCAATCGCGAGAGTGAAAAGGAGAAACGCGAGCCGAGGATGTCCGACCTGCGCGAGTCAGGAGCGATTGAGCAGGATGCAGACGTCGTTCTCCTGCTCCACCGGCCTCGCAACGATGATCAGGAAGAGAACCAGCGCTCGGAGGAGATTGAGAAGATCTCCCTGATTCTCGCCAAGCAGCGAAACGGTCCGACCGGATCCATTGATCTCGCCTTCCTGCGAAAATACACGCGTTTCGCCAACTACACCGAGGAGGCTCCCGCCGGAGGAGGGTTCGGGTGATTAGTCGCAGGGCGGCTTAGGGCCTCATTCGCAGATCAAAACCAGCGAACCGATGTCCACAGAGTCGAACAATTCCTCGACATCGCGATTCGACAAGAGAACGCAGCCCGCGCTGGCTGGTTGCCCGAGGCAGTCTTCATGGTTCGTGCCGTGGATATAGACGTACCGGTCAAAGGTGTCGACGCCGGGTCCTCGGTTCACCCCTTCCTCAAGTCCGCGCAGGCGTAGAATGCGGGTGGTGATCAGGTTTCTCTCCTGTTCTGCGGCGGGTTCCTCCCAATAGCGTTTGCCCGTGGGAACCCGCCCCCGGAAAACCATGCCCCGGGGTTCGCCGTCGCCAATTAAATCAGCGACCTCATGCAGCCCAGTGGGTGTTCCGAAAGAATTCTCGACGCAGGAAGGCGAATTCTTCGAGGTGGAAACAACAAAAGACCTCCGGAGACACCCGTCGCGGAATAGGCTGAGGGTTTGCCGTTCGATGCTGACCGTGAGAGAAACCGGAGTCGGGGTCGTTGACAGCGAGAGACATTTATCGATAAGAAGGGAGAAGTTTTGCGTGTCGGAGAAAAATTTCATGAGTGAAGGAAAGAGAATCGGAATTGTTGGATCAACTGGAGCGGTCGGTCGCGAGTTGATGGCATTGCTGAAGTCCAGGAGGTTCCCGGTGGCGGAACTGCGCCTGCTCGCCTCGGCTCGATCAGTGGGCAGAGAGTTCACCTTTCGAGGAGAGTCGATCCGAGTCCGCGAGGCAAGCCCGGAGGAATTCTCAGGGTTGGATTTCCTCTTTCTGAGTGCAGGTGCCGAGCGATCGAGGGCTATGGCACCAGCGGCAGTCGATGCCGGGGCGGTCGTGATCGACAATAGTTCCGCTTTTCGAATGGACGAGGGAGTCCCCCTCGTGGTGCCGGAGGTCAATCCCCATGCGCTGGCTAATCACCGGGGGCTGATCGCCAACCCAAATTGTTCGACAGCGATTACCTTGATGGGGGTCGCTCCGTTGCACCGGCGCTTTGGGCTGAAGCGAATGATTTGCTCTACCTATCAGGCCGTGTCCGGTGCAGGGGCGACTGGTATCACGGAGTTGGAGGAGGGCGTGCGTGCCTGGTCGGAAGGCAAGGAGGCCAAGCCGTCGACTTTTCCGCATCCGATTGCCTTCAACCTGATCCCCCAGGTCGATAAGTTTATGGATTCCGGATACACAAAAGAGGAACTTAAGATGCGGGACGAGAGCCGGAAAATTCTCTCAATGCCCTTGTTGCCCGTATCCTGCACCTGCGTGCGGGTACCGGTCTTCCGCGCTCATGCGATCAGTGTTTTTGCCGAGTTTGAACAATCGGTCAGCGTGCCCGAGGCGCGCGAGGCCATTGCGAGCTTCGAGGGTGCCGAACTCCTTGATGACCCGGAGGCACTACTCTACCCAATGCCACTCAATTTCTCCGAAAAGGTCGCTTGCGGTGTGGGCCGGATTCGCAAAGACGATGCTCTCGAAAACGGCTTGGCCTTCTGGATCGTCGGTGACCAGCTCTGGAAGGGCGCCGCCCTCAATGCCCTCCAGATCGCAGAGAAACTCGTCCGGCGCTGAGGCCAGCAATCCCCGGTAGCCAGGCGGACAATCCCAAACGACGCGCGGATTCCTGGAGAATTCTCACCCGATAGCGCAACGGTGTTGGAAATTCATTTGATATAATGGAGCATGAGAGGTCTTAGTTCGC
>CAZWFJ010000233.1:0-5908 GCA_964633135.1 uncultured Puniceicoccaceae bacterium
CCCGCCTTCGTCTACCAACCAGTCGTCAATCACCGCTCCAAATGAATAAACCCTGTCCTCGCAAAGGAGGCTTTACGGAAATTATTGCCTTCGAAGAATGAGATCTCTTGTTTTTCTCGTTCTCCGGGGTTGTCATCTCGGTTGGAGTTGAGCATTGTTTACGCCTATGAACTCACTCGAACAGCTAAAGCAATTTACTACGGTTGTCGCCGACACCGGAGACTTTCAGACGATTCAGGCCTACGAGCCCCAGGACGCCACGACGAACCCGAGCCTGATTCTCAAGGCCATTGGCAAGGCTGAATACGACTCGCTGGTGGAGCAGGCCATTGGGGATGCCTCCGAGCAGAACGGGAACGGGGCGAGCGTCGATACCGTGATCGATCACCTCCTGGTTCGATTCGGACTCGAGATTTTGAAGATCGTGCCCGGTCGCGTCTCTACCGAGGTGGATGCGAGGCTCTCCTTCAACGTGCCGGGGAGCATCGAGAAGGCCAAGGAGCTGATTCGGCTCTACGAGAGTCATGGAATCAGCCGCGATCGCATCCTCATCAAGCTCGCCACGACATGGGAGGGCATTGAGGCAGCCCGGCAATTGCAGAAAGAAGGGATCCACTGTAATATGACTCTCCTGTTTTCACTGGCGCAGGCGATTGGTGCGGCCGAGGCGGGTGCCCAGTTGATTTCCCCCTTTGTGGGCCGGATTCTTGATTGGTATAAGGCATCGAAAGGGAAGGACTTCGCCCCCGAGGAGGATCCCGGGGTGCTGAGTGTGCGCGAGATCTTTACCTATTATAAAAAGTTTGGCTACAAGACGGAGGTGATGGGTGCCAGTTTCCGGAACACGGGCGAGATCGTTCAACTCGCCGGCTGCGATTTTCTGACGATTTCGCCCGATCTTCTGGAAAAGCTGAAGAACTCGGACGAGAAGGTGGAGCAGAAGTTGTCGGAGGAGACGGCGATGAACGAGCCGATTGAGAAGATCGAGGTCGACGAGGAAACGTTCCGGTGGATGCTGAACGAGGACCCCATGGCAACCGAGAAGTTGAGCGAGGGGATTCGGAAGTTCGGGGCCGACATGAACAAGGTCCGGGAGGAAATTCAAAAGCGGATCAGCTGATGTCCTCGACCGTTTCGGAAAGACTGGCGCGCCACCTCGATCAGGTCCCGGTGATCCCGGACAGTTGCTGGGTGGCGGATGCCGCGACGATCTACGGGGATGTCGTTCTGGGAGAGCGGTGCAGTGTCTGGCCCTCGGCGGTGATCCGGGGCGACATCAATTCCATCCGGATCGGAGACGATAGCAATATTCAGGATGGAGCGATTGTACACCTCGCGGACGAATATGGAGTGGTCATTGGCAAGAGGGTAACGGTTGGCCATGGGGCAATCATCCATGCCTGTGAGATCGGTGACAACTGCCTGATCGGGATGCAGGCCACAGTCCTGGACGGGGCCAGGGTGGGGGAGGACTGCGTGATTGGCGCCCATGCCCTGGTCACACAGGGGATGGTGGTGCCCCCGGGATCAATGGTGCTCGGGATTCCCGGAAAGGTGGCTCGCACACTCACCAAGGAGCAACGGGCGGATCTTCCGAATTGGGCACTGAAATATGTCGAAGTCTCGCGGGGCTTCAAGGAACGCAATCTTCGGTAAAATCGGCCTCCCCTGGCGCGGCGGCTGGCCGGAACCGGGGCCGCAGGGCAGCACTCAATCGTCCTCAAGCAGCTTCCGGTCCCGCTTCAGTTCCTCGCGTCTTTCGTCGCTTACTTCGGGATAGTTCATGTCGAGCGAGTGCAGTTGCTCGTAAATGATTCGGGCCACGATGAGCCTCATGTTTTTCTTGTCGTCGGCCGGCACAATGTACCACGGGGAGGCGGGGGTCGCGGTGGCGTTAATGGTTTCCTCGTAGGCATGCTGGAATTCAGGCCAATGACGGCGTTCGCGGATGTCGCCATCTTCGAATTTCCAATTTTTGTGGGGCTTGTCGATCCGCTGGAGAAAACGCTCCCGTTGCTCGTCGTAGCTAAGGTGCAGGAAGAATTTAATGACCCGCGTGCCGTTGCGCTCCATGTGCTTTTCAAAATCGCGAATCGATTCGAACCTCCCCTGCCAGAGTGCTTTTCGGTCTTTGAGCAGCTCTTTGGGCAGATTTTGCTTCATAAGAATCGAGGGGTGGACCCGGGCGACAAGAACCTCCTCGTAGTAGGAGCGGTTGAAAATGCCGATATGGCCACGGTTCGGCAGCCGGAGCGTGGTCCGCCAGAGGAAGTCGTGCTCAAGTTCGTTTTTGCTCGGACGGGTAAAGGCGTGAACGGTTACCCCGTGGGCATTGACGCCCGATAAGACCGCCCGGATCGTGCCGTCCTTTCCCGCAGCGTCCATGGCCTGAAAGATCAGGAGCATACTGTAGCGACCGTGCGCATACATCATTCGCTGCAAGTCGTTGATCTCGCTTTTCATCTCCCCAAGCTGGTCCTTGTAGTCCGCTTTGTCCTGGTAAAAATCGGAAACTTTCGTGGGAAAGTCATCCAGTTTTATCTTCTTAACACCCGTGATCAGGAAATTTTGGGAATCGATCGTAGGAAACTTGCTCATCGTGTGAATTGAATCGGCTTATCGGTTAAATTTCCGAAAGGTTGGGGAAGAGTGATGGGCAACGCACTCCCAAAATTCATCGCTGTCGCCCCCGTTTTCTTCCAGCCGCTCGTTAAGGTTTGACGGGGAGGGAGAACTCTTTCTGAATTTCCGCTTGGATTGCATCTGCGCAAATCCATGTCAACTTACCGATATTATGATCACACCTGAACTTCTCTCTCAAATCGAAGAGCTGCACAAGCGTGCTGGATACCTGTGGAGGTATCTTTGACGTCGATCAGAAGAAAAAATCAATTGCCGCCGCCGAGGAGAAGATGGCGGACCCTTCCTTTTGGGAGGACAATGATGCCTCGCAGAAGCTCACGGGAGAGGTGAGCCGGATGAAGCGGCTGGTCCAGAATATGGAAATCCTGCAGACCGAGGTAGACGATGTAAAGACGATGATCGAACTCGCGCAGGAGGAGGAAGGCGAGGATGCCGAGTTGGCGGCGCTGGAAGCCGGGCAACTTGCGGTCAAATTGCAGAAAAAGATTGATCGCCTGGAGTTGCAGTCGTTCCTGAGCGGCCCGCACGATGCGAAGAATGCCATTCTGAGCGTGCATGCCGGGGCAGGGGGGACCGAGTCCTGCGATTGGGCGGACATGCTCTTCCGCATGTACTCGCGCTGGGCGGAGAGATCTGGATTCGAGCTGGAGATCCAGGATATTCAGCCTGGGGAGGAAGCCGGGATCTCGAAGGTTACCATGCGCCTGGGCGGGGACAACGCGTACGGATTCGCAAAGGCTGAGAGAGGCGTGCATCGCTTGGTGCGAATCAGTCCCTTCGACTCGAACAAGCGGCGCCACACCTCGTTTTGCTCAGTCGATGTGATTGCGGAGATCGACGAAGACATTTCGCTGGAGATCAATGACGAGGATCTGCGCGTCGATACCTACCGGGCCAGCGGGAAGGGCGGGCAGCACGTCAACAAGACGGATTCGGCGGTGCGGCTAACCCACCTGCCTACCGGTATCGTTGTCGCCTGCCAGAACGAACGCTCCCAGCTGAAGAATAAATCTACCGCGATGAAAATCCTGAAGTCCCGGATCTATGAGCAGATGGAGGATGAAAAGCGCTCGGAAATGGAAAAGTTCTACGGCGAGAAAGGAGAGATCGCCTGGGGAAATCAGATTCGCAACTACGTTTTTCAGCCCTATCAAATGGTGAAGGACCTGCGGACAGGGCAGGAGACTTCGAATGTCCAAGGGGTAATGGACGGGGATATCGATCCGTTTATCCACGCGTGGCTGCGGGCGGGAGGTCCAATTGGGCGAGCCGCTGCTGCCAGCACTGCCATTGAGGAATGATGGATCGATTGGAACTGGAGAAAGCTTTTCGCGAGACTCCGCTCTTCGCTGAAAAGTCCTGGATTGTCTCTCCAGAGTCCTTCCCGATTGAGGATGGGCAGCTGCGAACGATTCGCGGGATCGGAGCGGCATTGGTCGAATTCCAGCTCGCCATCGAGAGGCTTTATCGCCGGGCCGCAGAGGGGCGTCGCATCCTCCGCAACGGGGATTTGGAGGCGGATTGGGTCCGGGATTATCTCGACCGGGGGAAACCGGAGTTTCTGATCGCCCATGGGCGTCATCCGGCCCTCAAGAATGTCCTGCCAGCAATCATACGCCCCGACCTGCTCCTGACCGATCAAGGGTTTTGCCTGACGGAGATCGATTCGGTTCCGGGAGGGATTGGACTGACCGGTTTTCTGAACGATCTTTACCGGGAGGACGGCGGTGTAGTCGAGTCGGAGGATCGAATTCCAGAAGCGTTTTTCCGGGCTGTCACCGGAGGAGTGGATCCGCACCTGAATCCATTTGTGGCCCTGGTTGTCAGCGACGAGGCGGAGACGTATCGACCGGAAATGGAATGGCTGGCAGGTCGCCTTCAGCGAAAGGGGAAGCGGGTCTTCGTCTTTCATCCAGATGAGATTATGGTGCTCGGCGATACGGTTTGTGCCTCGCTCGATGGCAACCCGGAGAAGGTCGATGTCCTTTACCGATTCTGGGAATTGTTCGACCTTCCAAATTTCCCCTGGGCCGAGGATCTTTTGCGGGCGGTTGAAGCAGGCTCGCTCACGGTGACGCCGCCGATGAAGCACTATCACGAGGAGAAATTGAACCTCGGACTTCTCCATCATCCGAAGTTGAGGTTCTTCTGGAATGAGAATTTGTCGAAGCACTCCCGGCGGTTGCTATTCCAGATCGTCCCGGAGTCGTGGGTGATCGACCCGGTGCCGGTTTCGGCAAACGCTTTTCTCCACGCTCCTGCCATCGGGGGGCTGCCCATTTCCTCGTGGGATGAACTCGGGTCCGGTTCACAGAAGGAGCGCAATTTGATCCTCAAGGTCAGCGGATACCATGAAACCGCATGGGGTGCCAGGAGCGTAGTGCTCGGGAGTGACGTTTCAAGGGAGGCCTGGACCGCCTCCCTACGGGCTGCGATGCGCCAGGGCGAGTCGAACCTGCATGTTCTGCAACGGTTTCAGAAACCGAAACGGGTTCGTCATCCGGTCTTTCCCGATTCCGGCGAATCCCGGATGATGGAGGGCAGGGTGCGGATGTGCCCGTTTTATTTTCGCCGAAGCGAGGGAGAGTACCCTTTGGAGGGCATCCTTTCCACCGTTTGTCCAGCGGATAAAAAGATCATTCATGGCATGAGTGAGGCCACGCTTTTGCCGACGAGGGAAGTTTCCGCTCCGGAATGAATCGTCTCTAGTATCTTGTAACAAAATCAATTTCGTATCAAAGCGTAGCCCCCGACACCCAAAGCGATGATTGAGCCGAAAGGGATCGGACGGCAACCAACTTCGCCAAGGCTACGAAGGTCCAGAGCCGGTCCGACTACGAAAGAAAAACTGTTACAAGATACTAGGGGGAATGGTACTTAGGGCTTGTCAGAAAATAACGGTAGCACTAAGTGGCTCTGTTGAACTGTGAGACAAGTGAGTTGATTTTCCGGTCGTTTCGCTCTGCCTGTTCGGCTGCATGCTTTTTTCTTTCGAGTCTTCGGTGGCGGCTTTTTTCATCCGTGATGCCCTCATCGGTTTTTAGCCGCAGCAAGAGTAGAAGCATCAGTCGTAGTCGATGTCCCCGCACTTGATTAGGGCCGAGTTGGACTTTTCGATCGTGATGTAGTAAACCCCGTTTTGTTTGCACTTAGCCCAGAATCGATAGTCAACGATGGCCGGATTGTAGGCGTGGATGACTTTGGTGCCCCTTGGGGCACCCATCCTCAGTCCTTCGAGTGAATGACCCGGGCAATACCTGACTTC
>CAZWFJ010000234.1:0-5903 GCA_964633135.1 uncultured Puniceicoccaceae bacterium
TCCGGCTCCTCCGACAGAATCGACTGCACTTCAAACGATCTTGCATAGGCGATGCTTGAAAATACGCTCAGTTTCACGGCACTTGAAAGACTTGATCACGTACGATATCATCGTATACCCAGCCCATCCTGTAAAGGTCGAGCCGGAGGGGGTCAGTCCAATTTTCCTTGTATTTTTATCAAAAGTCAGTTCCTCTTTCGGCGCAAGCTCACTTGACTCTGCACGGTCGAGATGGCGCCCATCTGCAGATTCTCTGCGATCCAAGAATAGGGAACCAGGTGCCGTTGTCGCAGGCGAAGGGCTGCCTCTACCTTCCAATCCGCACACTTGCGCTCCTGCGAGAGCGCGGAACGCTCCTTTCCCAATTCTTCCAGAACGGATTCCAGTGAACGTTGCCACAGGGGTTCACGCATCTCGGCTGCTTCACTCTCGGCAATCTTCCGGAGTTTCTCATCCTTCAAGTCCTCAGTGACCGCTTTCTTGAACTCCTTAGTCCCTTTCGCCCAACCACGACTCATCGACTCAAAGCCGAGCTTCTTTCTCTCCCCCTCCTCTTCGCAGAGCCATCCAAGGTAATCCCGGTAGAGTTTCCGTCCTTTTGGTTTGTCCTTGAGGCCTCCAGCCGAGTCCAGGGCCTCATCAAACTCCTCGAAAGACCAACGCTTTCGCGGATACCACAGATGAGCGAAACTGCTGTCCGCGTATTCTTGCAAAGCACCGGCACCCGCCAACCCAGCGCGCACCGGGTTCAAATGGATGTAATGGCATACCGTTCCAACCGAATCGCCATCGAGGAGGATCGCTTTGTAACGGCCCTGGAACACATGTCCATTGGTCTTCCTGTAGCGGTTGAAGCGGTTCGAAAAGGTCCCTTGCAACCATTTCATGCCCGCTACCAAGTTCGGCTCAGGTGTCTCCAGGCATAAATGGTAGTGGTTGCCCATCAGAACCCAGGCGTGGAGCCTCCAACCTTTGGCTTCGCAAACCTCACGCAAGCATTTCCGAAAGCTCTTGCGCGTTCCCGTATCCTCGAAAATCCAAGAACGGAAGTTTCCCCGATTCAATACATGGTAATACGCTCCATCATACTCGACTCGGATTTTCCTAGCCATGAAAACAATATCGCAGGGTTCACGGGATTAGGCAAGAAAAACATGGAAAATTGGACTGACCCCCTAACGCCCCCCCCGATGTGGTTGGCCGCGCAGACGCCGCCGTTTGCGCGGATGGTTCCCCGGGTGCCCCGAATGGAGAACGATTCTTCGGCGAGAAAGCGGCTGTGTCCGTCGAAATCGAGAACGGCTAGACCGCGCTCGAAGCGGGCGAGGACGGATGCCATCATCGGCACGTCAATCTCCTGGCCCGGCGCCAAGGCTTCCTTGGCGTAAACGCTGGCGAGTTTCTGTTCACCGAAAAAGAGGCGCGTCATGTCCATCCAGTGAACGGCGAAATCGTAAAGGATGAGGTGCTGCATGGATTCGAAGGCCGTTCCTTTGACCCATGTATGATCCCAATTGATACGGATGTTCAGGCTCTGAGCATCGCCGATCAAGCCGTCGCGCAAGGCGAGGGTGATCCAGCGGACGTAGGGTGCCCAGCGTCCGTTCTGATTTATGGCGAGCTTGAGGTTCTTCGCCTTGGCCAAGTCGGCGAGGCGCTGGCCGGCGGAGAGGTCGAGGACGAAGGGTTTCTGACTGAGGACGTGCTTGCCCGCTTCGAGGGCGGCTTCGATGAGGGCGGCACGGGGTTCCACGTGGAGGGCGATGTCCACCACGTCGATGTCGGGTCTGGCCAGAAGTGCGGAGCTGTCGGTGAAAACCGTCGCCTCCGGGTAGAAGGCTTCCCGGCGCTTTTGGGCATTTTCGCGGTTGAGGTCGCAAAGGGCGACGACGTCGAGCCCGGCGTTGCGGTAGGCGGCGAGGTGCTGCTCGGTGATACCGCCGCAACCAATCAAGCCGATCTTCGGGCGGTAGGCACGGGGAAGACCGGGTGATAGTTGTAAGCGGGAAGCTCCGGAGTAGCGGCCAGAGCTTCGGCTTCGAGGGAGTAGTTGGTGTCAGGCATGGTGGACGGTGATAGTGAAAGTCAGAGTTTGAGTGTGTGCCGCTCAGTAGCAATCCCTTCCTACGACAGGGTGAATTTACGCCAACGGATTGACCACCGCCAAACCCAGCGGGCGGAGCAATTCGAAGTGTTTGGCGTTGTCTGTCACGAGCGTATGTCCTTTGGCAAGGCATTGCGCGGCCAGCAAGGTGTCTTCGCACGGCAATGTCCGGCGGATAGATTTCAGGAACGTGAAAACCCGCTTCCACTCCAGTAGACAATCGGTGTCCACCGGTATGATAGCCTCGGCAAAATCCACTTCGGTTCGGGCGATGCGTTGCCTCAAAAGCGGCTGGTGGGAAGCCTCGGCCAACTCCACCCCGTAGCGCATTTCCGCGATCGTCACCGAACTGATGTAGCTGTCCGACTCGTTCTTCCGCAGCCATGCCTTAAACTTCGTGTGCGCTGAGGCCGTTCAGGCCGCTGGCGATTTTTATAAGACCAGCTTTAACGGGTAATCTCTGGATCGTCGGCCCTGAAAGATCGTTCCCATCTGAGTGGGAGTGGATGGGTGCCTTGGTCGAGGGAGTGCTCCATTCGCTCCATCAGCATTTTCTTTCCGCCCGCTGCATGGAAGCGGTCGAGATCGACATTGCTCATGCGGAAGGTGGTGGTAAGCGTCTGGGCGGGTTCGGCCTTGATCGAGTTGCCGACGAGGCAGCCACCAACAGTGGAGCCGGGCGCGACTTTTTGTTCCATGTCCTTGATCGGCACCATCGCACCGCCTTTCGGTGCTCCCGTATCCAGGACGAAGGCGGAGTCATCGTGAGAATGAAAGAGAAAGTGAAAGTGAGAACGACGGATTTTAATCGGCTCACTCGCCCTCTGGCCAGATGGGCCGGGAATAGGGCGCGGGATTGCGTGAAGTTTGATCATCAAGCTAGGTCAGGTGGATTGAGATTTCTCCGAAGGCTTGGGCTTCAACGAGAAGCTGTCCGTTTTCGCAGTGGACGTCTGCCTCTATGGCTTGTCCATCTTGGGTGATGCGGACACTGCTTTCGCCTACGTTGCGGAAGACTAGTTCGACTTGGCCGAAGGCCTCCGCTTCGTAACGGATGCCAGCGTCGGAGGTTTGCACGCTCAAAAGTCGCAGGGAGGACTCAATGAGTAAGGCGCCTTGTTCGGACGGTTGGCGGCCGTTGACCGTGACGCGGTTGACCTCTTGCAGAAACCGCTCTGGGATCTGGAGAGTGTGCTCTAGAAGTGTGCCGTTCACTTCGATGCGAAGGGGGGCTGCGGGGTCGTCGGCGAAGGTGAAATCAAACGTCTTGCCGCGCCAGGCGAAGCCTTTGATTGTGTCGAGGCCATAGCCGGAGCGCACCGCGAGGCCGAAAGGCAAGCGGCGAACGCCGAGGCCGGAGAGCGCGGCCAGCATGGGGCCGGCGCTGAAACACTGCGGACGAATGTAGTGCCATTTCGATTCGGGGCCTTCGCCCAGTTTTTCGAGGATGGCCATGGGCATCGGGTAGTTGCCCCCGCCGGTAAAGCTGGTTTCGACGCCCTCACGGATGGCGCGGTAAACCTCTTCGGGCGCGTGCTCGATGGGGTCGGCGGCAGCGAGGACGCTGTAGTAAGAGGCTAGAAAATAGCCATCGCGGCGTTGGTCGAGGAGGTCAATGATGTTTTCCCGGCGGGCGCGGCGGATGCCGGGTTGGGCCGAGCCGAAAGGCGGGATACTGTGGCCCCAGGCATAGTCTTCGCGGTCGAGGTCGTGGGGTCCCGCCAACGCGGTGGAACTGTCTTCAAAGATCACTTTTCCGTAGGGCGCGGGGCCGTCGAAAGGGATTAGAAACTCGGATTTTTGAAGGAGGGCGTCGGCTTTCGCCAGCCAGGCGGCGTCGCCGGTGAGCGCCGCCATCATGCGGTAAACGCTGACCATGCCGAGGTTGACGTAGCTATCGTAGGTGCGGGTGACCGGCTTGTCGTTCCAAAAGACGCCGCGCGAGTGGCCGGTGCCCTTCCAGACCCAACCGACGGCGTTGTCGTAGCCGTTGTCCCAACTGCCGCGCATGGGGGTCTCGCAGGCGAAGACGCGGTAGAAAAGTCCCGCCTCGGCGTCGAAGCACCAGCGCTCGAGCCAATCGACGGCGTCGGCGAGGACGGCGATGTTGTCCGCGCCGGGGTCTTTTCCGCCGGACTGCGACCAGGCGGCAAAGGCGGTCCAGACCGCGTAAAGGATGCCATCCTCCTGCCGCTTGGCGATGGGGCCGACAAGCTGGCCGAAGGTGCGACCGGGGCAGTCCGGATCCTCGATTTCCGTCGGGTTGGCGAGGAGGAAACGCGACCAGGCGGCGAGCGCATCGGCCCAGCCTGAGTGCCCCTGAAAGGCGGTGGTGATGGCACCGTCGCGCACCCAGATCATGTAGTAAATGCGGCTGATGGCGGTGCGGATGGCACCTTGCTTGTCCTGGCAGGCAAGGAGCAGTCGGCGGCTTGTGTGGGTCAGTTCGCCGAGCGGGGCATCGTCTTTGAGCGTGATCGCGCCCTGTTTGAGTGCTTTGGCTATGGCGGCTTCGTTTGCCGCGAGGAGGGCTTGCGGCTCGATGCCCGCCAGTTCGAGGGCACGGGTGGTCGGGCGGTAGTTTTCCTCAGTAACGTCCTCACCCAACACCACGACCGGAGTTCCCGCTTCCGCGAGGGCACGGCTGTAGCGGGCGCGGCCCGGGACCTCGGGAACGATCTGATGGTGCATGGCACCCGGGCGAGAGGCAGCGGCGAAGTTCAGTGTGTGGTCGGCCTCCGTGTGCGTTACGGCAAACAGGGCATCGCTGCGGGCGGCAATTTGGTCGTCGCGACCGGATTTGAAATCGACGGCGAGCCTCTCGCTATCAGACCAGAAGGCCACTCCGGGGTCATCGAAGAGTGCCATGAGGTGCAGGGCGCGGTCGCCAAAGTGGACGACGCTGTAGAAGGCGTCCCAGTCGCAATACGACAAGATTCCTTCATTGAACTCGGGAAAAACAATCGCTTCGTAAAGTCGCAGTGCGTCGTCGCGGTTGGCGAGGTTGCGGTCTTCTTGCCGCAGGCTGGATTTCGCCTTAGGCGAGATCCAGAGTTCGAGGCGGGTATCCAGCTCGCCGATGATGAGTTCCACGCGCACGCCGCAGGGGCTGTGCATAAGGATGAGTTTTCCGGGAGGATCGAAGACGGCCATGGTGTGTCAGTGCGGGTGTGAACGTTAGGGTTCTATCGTAAGTCTGCCGCCATTGGGAAGAACTTTATGCCGGAGGCCTCTCGCCTCGCATTCGCGGATAAAGTCATCGGGGTCGGCGGTGTTGAACTCGAACATGTCGTAATGGTGAGGTACGACCTGACGGATGCCGCATTCTGCGGCGAGCTGGGCGGCTTCGGCGGAGTTGAGATCGAGAGATTCTAGACACCCATCATATTTTTCCTGTGAGACAAGCTGAAATTCCAGCCTATTCCTGCCCGTTTGGCATAGCGAATGCAAACCTTTGCTTTTTTTCGACTCGCGAACCTATCGGTGCCCAACAGTTTCTGTTTTATTTAATTTTATCTCACGAATTAAGGAAAGAATCAACTTCGGTTGAGGTTGGTCATTTTTGGATCAAA
Organism: uncultured Puniceicoccaceae bacterium; assembly: GCA_964633135.1. GTDB lineage: Bacteria > Verrucomicrobiota > Verrucomicrobiia > Opitutales > Puniceicoccaceae > Puniceicoccus. The sequence continues at coordinate 5,677 of CAZWFJ010000234.1, forward strand.
TCCCCGGGGTAAGCCAGAAAGCCATACTCGGGTACACGATGAAACCGCGTTCCAGCAAGGTGGAGATGGTTTGCCTGAGATGTTGTCGCACCCGATATCTGATGAAAACCTGGAATCCAATTTGAAAAAGAATGTGCCGATTTGTTCCAACCTCACCTCTTCCGCAAGCAAGCCTTAGGCCGACGAACCGGGGTCCCCGAGTAAAACCCGTACACCCCGCTCACATC
>CAZWFJ010000235.1:0-5873 GCA_964633135.1 uncultured Puniceicoccaceae bacterium
GTGAAGGTGAAAACGGCGGCGTCTGGCCCCAAGCCGTCGCCTGGTTTATTTGGGCCTTGGCGGAGGAAGGCATGCGGGAGGAAGCCCTCGAGATCTGGAAGCGCATGAGCTTCCGTCACGCCTCCGAAGTCTATCCCGACACCCCCTTCGGTCTCTTTAACGGCCCCGACTGCTACAACAGCCACCTCGCTGGCGATCTCGCCCACTGGACGCAAGTCCAGCTCTGGGATCGCCGCGTTTACACCCCCATGAACCCCGCCGTCGCCTGGCACCATTTCGCCCTAGCTAAATTACTATGATCACATCGACACAACGAACAGAACTTGAAGAGTCCGGATTCACGACCTGGAATTCCTTCATTGACCCGACCACCTTGGAAACGCTCCGCGATTATTATGACAAGATTCTTAATAAGGAGATCACCGTTCCCGGAGACCGGATGCTCGGCTCGAAGATCCGCCAAGTCATGTCGCCACACTCGGCCATTGATTACTTCCGGGATAACCCCGCCGTCGAGCGGGCGAAAGCGGTCGCCCGCGAGGTTTTCCAGCAGGACGATGTCTGGCTCTTTTTCGACATGCTGATCTCCAAAGATCCGGGCAACCTGAACGAAACCCCCTGGCACCAGGACTACTCCTACTCGCAGATGCCCTTCGCGCCAGAGGGGACCAAGATCGACAACCACTCCCTGAATTTTTGGATCGGCCTCGACGACATCGACGAGGAAAACGGCTGCATGCGCTTCATTCCCGGGCAGCACGTAAAACCGCTCCTGCCGCACTACATCGCGTCCGGCGAACCCGATGATCCCGGCCGCCTTACCGCCACCGATGCAATCAATATGGAGGATTCCATCCCGGCCTGTTTCCCCGCCGGCGGCGCCTCGGTTCACTTCGAAGGCACTCCCCACTACGCGGGTGGTAATCACACCACCGACCGCCAGCGGCGCGCTTACATCATTGTCATCTCTTCACGCCCGCCCGATCTGTCTTAGATCCGCAGGCAATCTCCCCCATGGATACTTCACGCGAAACGGTTCTCAAAGCCATCGAGTTCAGGCAGCCCCGCCGCTTGCCGGTATCTGGCTACGGGCGCACAAATAGCGATACCCTCCTGCTCATGCCCAACATCACCGGCGGTGCACCCGCCAAAGGAGGCGTGGACGAATGGGGCTGTGTCTGGTCGAAGACAGACCAGAAGAACATCGGCCAGGTCACCGGGCATCCGCTGCAGGATCTCGGCGCACTGAGCGACTTTTCCTTTCCAGACCCGCACCTGCCGGAGCGATTCACCACCGTGCGCCAGCGGGTTCAAGCCATCGAGGCTCAACCCGAGAGCCGCGACAAGTTCCGCATCTTTGCCATCTGGAACACCCTCTGGGAGCGCATGCACATGCTCTACGGTTTTGAAAACTGCCTTTGCGACTTGATGGAGGACGAGAACGAAATTCATCAATTCGCGGACCGCATCCTGGACTGGTGCCTGGCGGTCATTGAGAAGATGGCGGCTCAAGCAGGAAAAAGCATCGATGCCTTCTACCTGACCGACGACTGGGGCACCCAGACCGGGCCGATGATTTCCCCCAAGCTCTTCGAGCATTTCTTTTTGCCGCGCTACCGCCAGCTCTTCTCCGCCGTGCATGCGCAGGGCTGGAAGGTCTGGATGCACAGTTGCGGCAGGATCAACGATCTGATTCCGCTCTTGATCGATGCCGGGGTGGACGTGCTGAATATGCAGCAGCCCCGCACCAACGATATCGAGGAAATCGGTCGCCGCTTCAGCGGTAAGGTTGCCTTTGAAACCCTCTGCGACATTCAAACTACCCTGCCAATCGGGAACGTCCGACTCATCGCAGAGGAAGCAAAAGAACTGATGAACACCTGGGGCACGCCGGAAGGCGGCTTCATCCTAGGCGACTACGGCGACGCCGAAGCCATCGGCGTCACACCTGACGTTAAAGAGCCCATGCTCCAAGCCTTTCGGGAGCATGATCCCTGGCGAACTCCCTCACCGCATGGCCACCCGCTTCAAGCATAGGCAACACCATCCTCCAGAAATCAATTTGAGCAAACCTTATTCAAACCAAACCAATGAAATACCCCATCGCCCTCCTCCTCGGTATCCTGTCCCTCGCGACAACGCTCGTTTCGGCCGATGAGTCATCCTTTTCATGGCAGAAACCTCACGCCAAGGTGCTCCCCACCGGCGACCTCGAATGGGCACCCCGGCCCTTTGAATTTGTCGCCGGTGACACCGTCCGCTACATCGATTTCAAGGACGGCGATGACAGCAATCCCGGCACGCGCACCGCTCCCTGGAAGCACCATCCATGGGATGCAAATGCCCGCGGGGAAGCCGCTCAGGCATCCGGCCCGATCACCTACGTTTTCAAAGGTGGGGTCATCTACCGAGGCACCTTAGAGACCCGCGAGTCGGGCGAGCCAGGCAACCCCATCCGTCTGACCTACGATCCATCATGGGGCGAAGGTGCCCCTTGGATCGCAGGCTCGCAGGCGATCAAGGGCGGCTGGCAACGCGCCGATACCTCCGGCACCCCCAAAGGGATGCCGGAACCGGAAAAGGTCTGGTATATCGACCTGCCGGATACTGTTGAACCTTGGTGTGTCTGGCAGCGCGAGGGAACCGAAGTGACTCGCATCCATCTGGCTCGTCACCCAAACTGGGAAATCTCCAACCCCGACTTTGTCATGGAGGAGTGGCTGACCTTTGATGGTCCCTCCCGTCATTTGCCAAAAAAAGAGGGCGGTGCCCCCATAGGCTCCTACACAAATTGGGACGAGGAATTCCTTAAGGATCCCGCCAAGCCGAAGGACTTTTTCGATAATGCACGCATTTGGACCATGTGGTCTGGAGGAGTTTTCTCGGCGATGGGAACACCCTACGACACCAAAATTCTGAGCTACGACCCCGAGACTGGCACCATTGAACGTGGGCGGATCGGCGGAGCCTTCTACTTCGGAATGGGTGGAAAGGGCGACCGTTACTATGTTGAGCGTCACCCCGCTCTTCTGGATGTCGGGGGAGAGTTCTACTTTTTACCAAAGGGCGAAGCGGATACGACAAACGAGGAAGGTTTCGCCGCTCCCTCGATGGAAGCGGGCGGACGTCTTTTTCTCCGCTTGCCGGAGAACCGCAGTCCCAATGAAACCACCATTGAACTCGGCCAGAAGCAAATGCTAGTCCGGTTAATCGACAGCCGCCATATCGAGATCAGTGGCCTGCGCTTCAGCTTCCTCAATGTCCCGGATAATTTCAACTTCCCAATCTACCCGCTTCAGTTTCGCCTGCCCACGGCGATTCAGTTGATGGGAGGATGCCAACAGATTTCCATTCGGAATAACGACTTTTATCACACGGCCAAGGCCGTGCAGGCCGTCACACGTTTGCGCGAAGTCTACCCTCCCGCCGAGGGTCAATACGGAGCAGGAGACTACCAGGGCTACGAACTCATGGATGATATTCTGGTGGCGGATAACCGAATCACCGAAGCCGACCACGGTGGCATTTCCTTCGAAGACGGCTATAGCAATCTAGCCTTCGGCGAGGACGGTATTACCGAACTCGGGGAGATCAAAATCCTGCGCAATCGCATCCACCGGGTAAACTTCCGCCCGCGTCCGCCTTCTCCCGGTCTCCACATTCCGGCCATCGCGGTGGACTCGGTAACCCGAGCCGAGATTGCCGGCAATATCATCACCCGCAGTTGGGGCGTGGGCATCTTTACCCATGGCGGTCGCCAGTGGGGCATGCACGAAAAGCCGCTCATCCGCGGTTTCGTCCATCACAACAAAGTCGTGGACTCACTGCTTGCCACGAATGACTGGGGTGCCATCGAAAACAATACTGGCGGCCCCGTAATCATTTACAATAATCTCGTCGCCAATCCCGTCGGACCGCATCCACACGAACAAGGAGTGCTGGAAGAGGGATTGGAGGAAAACGACAACCGACGCGTCAATCACTTCCGCAGCTTCTCTCACAATGGTTATGCCTACTACCTCGACGGCGACTCCCATAAGAAGTATCTCTTCAATAACATTGCCTGGGGCAAGGCAAACGACCCCGAACAGTGGTTTAAGAACCGCTCGCCGCAAATGATGGTTCGCGGCGGCTTAAATCAATGGTTCAATAACACATTTTTTCGATTCATGTGCGGACCCGTTGGGAGCAGCGGCGCGCGGAGCACTACGCTGGGAAACATCTACGCCGATATCGGACGCAATTACATCGCCCTGGGAATGTCCGACGACGTATCCACTGCCTATGGTGGCGAGGATGCACAGGACACGTTACGGATTGGTTTACCGACACTGGCCTTCTCCGGAAACGTCTTTCAGGGCGTCAAAGAGGACAGCCGCGACGCTTTTTCCCTTGGTGTCAAAGGCCCGGGCCGAGTCGGTGTTCGCACAGGCAACCTAGATGAGTTCCGAAACTTCTTGAAAGAAAACGGTGCCATGGCCTGGACGACTGGAACCGTGCTCTCAGAGCCGCCCTTGCGCGATGCGCCCCGAGACTTCCGACCCTCCGAGGCCATGCCCGTGGGTCCGATCAAATTCTTCGTTCCCTTCCCTCTCTATCGAACCGTTGGCGAGTGGGACTTTTCACTCAACCGTGGCGACCCCGAAACCTTGATCGGATTGAATCTTTACTTCTCGGAAGAATACCTCTCGCCGGGCCAATACTATGAAGTGCCCTGGAATAACCTCAAGGTGCCGAGCACTACCGAAGATGCCTTTATCAATGGGGTATTGGAAAACTGGACACGCTCCGCTCTGCAATTCGACGGCCAGCGCTATGCCGTCTTCTCGCATGAAATCATGGCGGCTGATTATCCACGCAGCGTCGGGATCCTCAGCAAAGAAGACGGGCGCATGGGCATCGTCAGAGATCCCGGCCCCGAACCAGGAGAAAAGGCGCGTCAAGGTCAGAAAGACCGCTGGGCCAAGGCGAACGAAAAATGGCAGGCTGCCACCGACAAGGTCTATCCAGGCACCAAGCGCAAGACGGTCAACATGGACACCAACAATTTCCTCATCGAAATCGTCTTACAGGCCGAGGGTTCGCAAACGGCAGATCTGGTTTCCAAGACTTTAAATGGGACGGGATACTCCCTTGGACTCAAAGAAGGAAAACCCATCCTCAAACTTATGGCTGGCGGAAAACCCATGACCGCTTATTCCGAAAAAACCGTGAGCGACGGCTGGCATCACCTTATAGCGGAAGTGGACCGAATAAACGGCGTCGCACGCCTCTACCTCGACGGCAAGCTCGACACCGAAGCCGAGATCAATCTGCCCTCCGAAACCTCACTCGCCAATACGGGCGATTTCTATGTCGGCAAAGGCCCTGCGGGCAATTTCCACGGTGCGGTGGACTTCCTTCGCATTAGCCGAGGCACCCTCGCCGATGCGCACACTTCCATTGATGAACTCTACGCTTGGGAATTCGACGGCCCCTTTCTCGCAGATTTCGCCGGGAACCCTCGAGACTTTGTAGAAGGTGCACCCGGTGCCATCGAATGGTAAGGTTCCTGCCGGCAAGATACACCTCATCTCTATCAAACCCCAACAAATGTATGATTCCTCAAGATAGTATCTTATAGTAATCTGTCACGAAGTCACAACCAAACACCCCCCCTAGAATTATGAACTCTATCTCCCGACTCCTTCTACTCGGCTCGCTGCTCGTTTCACAAATGACAAGTGCCGCAGAATTCGCATGGCAAAAAGACTACGCTAAAGTCCTGCTCAACGGCGACCTCGAATGGGCACCTGAACCTTCCGTCCACCAGGCGGCAGGCGAAGTTCGTTATATCGATTTCGAAAGCGGCAACGACTCCAACCCCGGCACCC
>CAZWFJ010000236.1:0-5816 GCA_964633135.1 uncultured Puniceicoccaceae bacterium
CGTGCATCCGCCGGATCAAACTGGCCCGCATCTCCTCCGCATCCCGCGAATCCTCCTTCAGCGTCTTCTCCAGCACGCTCACCGGCATCGGCTGCCACGGAGTCGGCTTCGGATACAGCAACCCATACCGCCGCACCAACTCCTCATCCGATACCTCCGTCCCCACAGGAGGAACCTCCACCAGAATATGGAAATGATTCTTCATCACCGCATAGGTAATCACCCGTATCCCCGAAAAACCGGCCACCTGCCAAATCATCTTCCGAAGAACCTCCCTCTCCACATCCCCAAACCAGGCCTCCCCATTCACCGTCCGACTCATCAGGTGGTAGTAGGCTGTGTTATTGCTGATTTTAATACGCTTTTTTCTCATAGAAATTTACCCAATCAGAAATTCAAGTCCAAGGGAAGTACTTTGTGTCTGGTTTTCAAAATAAATTTTAAATAGGACTAACCAGACACAAAATGTTTTGACTGGTCGTGTCTTATTTTCTGTTTGGACGTATGAGGAGGTGGTGATTTAGGGAGGCGGGCTATTTGACGAATTATCATCGATGGCCAGAGGGGGCGAAATTGTGGGAGGTCGATTTTTCGAAGGCAGCTGGGTGGTGATTGCGGGGGCGAAACGGCAAGTGGTTTTTTTTGGGGGGGGGTGAGGCAGGGGTTGGGGAGAGACGGATTCCTGGGGAGGAAGTTTGCTTATTTCTGGTGGCCGAGAGATTGGATGGTCTGGAGAACTTGCTGGGGCGAGATGGCTTGGAAGGATCGACGCCAACGGCTTTGGCGGGATTCATTTTTGTGCGGTGGCAGGTCGGAGACCAGGGTGTGAACACGGTGGCCGATTGGTGCCCAGCGGGTAGGGGAGTGGATGGGGTCGCATTGGCCCATGAGGCAGATGAGAGGGGTGCCGATTGCGGCCGCCAAATGAGCGGGGCCACTGTCGCGTGAGACTACCACCTTTGCTCCCTTGAGAAGGAGGGCGGTTTCGAGGAGGGAGTCTTTGCCGCTGCGGTCCTCCCATTTTTCTTCGGGAATTCCTCTGTCGGCGAATGCCTTTACAATATCAGGGGAGGGTTCGGCGCCGATGAGGATGATTTTCCAGGAAAATTCGGTGATTAATTGCTTGGCCAAGTCTGCATAATGTTGGGCGGGCCATCGTGGCTTGTTGCCAAAGGCAGCAGGATGGAAGATGGCGTAGGGCTCATCGGGGGTATGATTGAGATTCGGCAGGGGCAGGAGAGGCTGAAGAGCGGTCGGAGTCTGGCAGCCGATTCTTTGGAGGAGATCGAAGTTGCAGAGAGCTTCGTGGCGGTTTCCGAGGTGTCTGGTATAGGGGATTGTTTCGTTTAGCGCGAGCCGGCCAATTTGCTTTTGATAGCCGATCCGCCGGGAGATGCGGGCGGCAGCGGCAGCGAATTGCAGGTCATTGTCCGGGTGCAGGAAAACAACGCAATCGGCAGGGTTGTTTCGGAAATAATCCCGCCACTTTCGAAATCGTTTTGGATGAAATCCTTTGGCCCCGCCACCGGTGGGGCAGGGAATGGCCTCGACCTTTTCGATGTGAGCGAGCAGAGGAGCCAGTTCTGGGCGGACGAGGATACGGAGGGAGGCTTCGGGGAAGGTTTTTTGCAGGGGCTGGATGGTCGCCAGGGTGAGGATGACATCTCCGATACGGTCGGTTCGGGAGAGAATGATGTTCTTCATGGTTGCAAATGTTGTATGGAAGCCTGGGAGGAGGAGCGGAGTTTATCCTCGAGCTTTGCGGTGTTGGTTGCGGAGAGAAAATTCTCCTCCACCCACTGGCGACCCTGGCTTGAAAGAGCTTTGCGCTCGTTTACATTTTGCCACAAGGCATATATTTGATCGGCCCAGTTGTGGGGAGCGTTGCCGGAGAGAACGCGGCCCGTAACGCCATCGGTCACGGCTTCGAGAACTCCCGATGCGGGCCGGACCACGACGGGGAGTCCGTGGGCCATGGCTTCGGGGATCACGTTTGGGAGTCCGTCGCGGTCGCCATCCTTTGAGATTACCCCGGTAAAGACAAAGAGGTCGGCTTGGGAGAATAGAGGGTCAATGCTTTCGCGGGGCAGGGCACCGGTGAGACGTACCTCGCGGGCCAGGTTTTGGTTCTGGATATCCTGCTGCAGGGTTTTGCGGAGGGGACCGTCGCCGACAATAGTTGCCTCGAAGGGGATTTTCCGTTCGAGCAAAGTGCAGCAAAGGCGGAGAAAATCGGGGTAGCCCTTCTTGGCAACGAGGCGACCGATGGCGAGGAGTGTAAGCGTTCCGGTGGCGGGGCGGGGTTCCTGTTTCGGTGGAAGGTTCGGAAGGCCTCTTCGGACGAGGACGATTTTGTCTGCGGGAGCGTGCCGTCGGGTGAGTTCCTGGGCTGAGGCCTTGGTGGAAGTCCGTATCCAGGAAGCGGAGGCGATTTTTTCCGGCAGAAGGCAATCACCCCCGTCCTGAAATAGATCGTATGCATGGGCACCAAAGGAAAACGAGGCACCGGTTAGCTTATGAAGGGTCCATGCACAGGTTGCGGGGGCTGTGGCCCAGATGGCATGGATCCAGGAAGGCGGAGTTTTGAGGAATCTTTCGGCGAGAATGATGCCCATGCCCATTCCCAGCAGGGTTTCGGCGAGGTTGAGCCGGGATTGGGGAAAGCGCCGGAAAAATGCCTGCAGCAGGCCGAGAAGACTGGACGGATTTCGCAGGAGCCAGAGTGGGATGAGTCCAAAGAGTGTGAAGAGCGTGCGGAAAGGAATTGTCCGCACCGGAATGCCACTGACGGCACTTCCTTTCCACAGGGAAACGACTTGCAGGGGAAGCTTCTGGTTCAAGTGGCGAACTTCCCGCTCGACGAAGGTCTCGGAGAGCCGGGGAAAGGTCGTGCAGATGTAGAGGATTGTTCCGGCTGGGCTTTTCTCGGAGGGATTGGTGCCGCCCCCCCGGGTTCGCTGGCGGGAAGAACCCAAGACACGCTGGCCGGTCAGGCGGAGTGGACGCCGGCGTGGGCAGTCCCGTTGAGTTGCGAGATCGATTCCTCGATGGAGTTTTCCTCGGCGTAGTCAAAGGCGAGGGCAATCTCCTCCGCGAATGCGGCTTTCTCGTTTCCGACGTTGATCGAACCCTCGAAGATTGCGATCGGGCGGCGTATCCGCTTCAGTTTCACTTCCATGGTGAATTGATCTCCGGGGCGACATACACGGTGGCAGCGAACGCCATCGCAGCTCTTGAAGAAAACGGCCTCGGGAAGAACGGTGCCGGAAACTTGCTTCCCGCCCGTTTTCAGCAGGAAGAGGACAGCGAGTTGGCCAAGGGCCTCGATCATAATGGAGGCCGGAAAGACCGGGTTGTTCTTGAAATGGCCTTCGAGGAAAAATTCGGCTCCGTCGATACGGTATTCCCCTTTTGCGGAATCGTCCCCGACGGTGGCTCGGTTCAGGAATAGAAAGGGCGGCTGCTGGGGCAGGATGGAGGCTATCTCCTCAAAGCCGAGGGAGGCGGCCCGCTTCGGGGTTGGTGTGCCCGTAGCCTTGCTGTCCATGTAAGCTTGAATGTCTTCGAGGGTGCGAAGCTCCCGCAGCTCGTTATTGTCGAACGAAATATTCAGCGTTTCCTCGACCAGGATGACAATCTCCATCATCGTCAATGAGTCGATTCCGAGATCTTCGAAGAGGCGGATATCGGTCTTCCCGGAGTGCAGAAAGGGTTTGGCCTCGGGTTCGAGGAAGCGCTCAATGATCCCGGAGACGATGACGGGAATCAACTTCGGGTCGGAAGTCTCCCGATACTCGATCGCCGCCTCGAAGGTGCCTTCTGGGCACCGTTTGAGGGATTCTTTCAATTTAAGAGTATCTTCTGGAGATAATGTTACTGTAGCCACTTTGGAAATTTGATTCGTGCGGTCTCTGATTGCGATGGAAAAGCAGAGGCCTTTCTGTGAAAAAGGTTAAGCCGAAATTTTTAGATTAATGTCGAGAATTATTGAAGCTCTGATGGATCCGTGCAATAGAAATATTTTCATCCGATTAGTAGTGAGACGCCTCGACTCGCGATATCGTTCATGATTTTTTGAGAGAAATGACAGACAAGCCTGAAAGACCCGTAATTCTCACCTGTGCCCAGCCCTCGGGAGTCCTGACTCTGGGTAATTATCTCGGAGCCCTCCGCAATTGGGCGACGCTGCTTGATTCGGCGGACTGTTTTTTTGGGATAGTTGACATGCATTCCATCACAGCAAAATCCGTTCCATCGGATTTGCGGAGGAATTCGATCTCCTGTCTGGCGCAGTACATAGCCTGTGGGATGGATCCGGGCAAGAGTCATCTTTTCATTCAGTCGCACGTGATCGGTCATGCGGAGTTGGCCTGGGTTTTGGGTTGCCAGACTCCGATTGGGGATTTGCAGCGAATGACGCAGTTTAAAGAGAAGGCGGCCCGGCTGGGGTTTGCCGTTGCGGATTCCGGGGAGGGCGATGCGCTACGATTCAGCCATGAGGGGGCGCGAGCGCAGGCCTCGGTAAATGCGGGGCTTCTATTCTATCCGGTGCTCATGGCGGCGGACATTCTTCTCTACAACGCGGATCAGGTGCCGGTGGGGGACGACCAGCGGCAGCATCTGGAGCTGTGCCGGGATTTGGCCCGCCGATTCAATCACAACTACTCGGAGACATTTACGGTGCCCGAGCCGTTGATTCCGCAGGAGGCGGCCCGCATCCGCTCGCTCCAGGATCCGGTGAAGAAGATGTCGAAGTCCGACGAGGACCCGCTGGCGACGCTGTTTCTGCTGGATTCCCCGAAGGTGATTCGCAAAAAGGTCATGTCGGCGGTGACCGACTCGGATACCGAGGTGCGCTTTGGCGAGGACAAGCCTGGGGTTTCGAATCTCCTGCAGATTTTGTCGGCGACGGGCGGAGAGACGGTGGAGTCGCTGGTCCGCTCCTTTGAGGGGCGGGGCTATGCGGACCTGAAACGGGAGACAGCTGATGCGGTGGTCGCTCTTCTCGAACCGGTTCAGCGGCGTTATGAAGAACTCATGGGGGACAAGGCTTATTTGGAATCGGTTTTGAAGGCAGGGGCGGAGGCTGCCCAGCAGCGGGCGTATCGAACTCTTTCCAAGGTGTATCGGAAGGTTGGTTTTTATCCCCGGGGTCGGTAGGGCATGTCGGATCGTTTTGAGAGTCGTTCGTTTCGGAAGCATTCCTTGCCGCCGTGGAGAACCTGGATTTCGCGCCTTTGCGGAGGAGGGTGTTTTGTCGCAGCGGGGATGTCGGGGATTGCGATCTGGCGGGAGCCGTCCGCCTTTGGGGTCGTGGTTTTTGGGGCTTGCGCGATTACCGGGGCGTTGCTGGTTGCTTTGCCCGATTACTTCCGGTACTATGCCGCCCTGAGGGAGGCACCGCCTTTACCGGACCGGGTGGAGGAGGCCTTTGACGAAACCTACCGGAACCTGCTGGAGATGCGCGGGGCACTGGAGAGGCTGGGCGAGGCTGTGGCTTCCCAGGATAAACAGTCGCGCGATCGGGAAACGGTATCGGGCGAACCGGATTCACAGTGGAAAGCGGAAATGGAGGAGGCATTGACCCGTCTCCGGATCGATTGTGATGCGGTCGAGGACCGGTTGCGGCCTATCTTGCCAACGGAAGAGGGAGGTCCTCCCAGGAACCTGCCTGCGGGGATGCTGGCCAAGGCCTTGTCGGGCGCGGGCAAGGGCAAGGGTTTTCCCTTGTCTGGGCACCGGGGCGATGGTTGACCCCTGCCGGAATGGCACTAGTTTAAGTAGAGATCGACCTCTTACTCTTAATCATACTCGTA
>CAZWFJ010000237.1:0-5804 GCA_964633135.1 uncultured Puniceicoccaceae bacterium
ATTGATAGGCCGAAAATAGTCGATTTAGAGAAAAAACAGCTTAAGTCGGGCTAGCACTGAAACGCTACTTTCTTTTCATGTCGCCCAGAAAAATCTGACCTTCCTCCCTCTGTCAAAAATTCTTTTGACCTGGCAAATTAAATAATCGGATTGCTCCGAATCTAGGTTGTTATTTGCGGAGTACCATTTTTTCCCTCTTGACAGTCCCTTCACGCAATGTAGCTTTGGCTACGTTATGAAATGGGATATTCAGTTTTTGGTACGATTGCAGTGGCGGTTTGTGGTATGGGGTCGATTCCTGGCGGTGTTGCTGGGGGCGGGTCTGGCGGTGATCCCGCAAGAGGGTGGAGCGGAGCCGCAGACCTATCCGTATCGGGCCGTGGCGACGGTGGGAATGATTACGGACATTGTTCGCGAGGTTGCGGGGGACTTGGCCACGGTGGAGGGGATCATCGGGGAGGGGGTGGATCCGCACCTCTACAAGCCCACGCGGAGTGCGCTGGTGGCGCTGAGCCGGGCCGACATTATTTTCTACAATGGTCTCCTGCTGGAGGGGCAATTGTCGGATGTGCTGGAGAAGATGGCGACGCGGGGGAAGCCGGTTTACGCGGTTGCGGAGGCCATATTGGAGCGGGAGGACTATGTTTTGACCACGGAGGAAGACTACTTGGATCCGCACGTGTGGATGGATGTATCGGGGTGGATGGTTGCCGTTCGGGAGGTAGCGGCTGCCCTGAGTACTTTCGATCCGGCCAATGCCGAAGTGTACGAGACGAGGGCGGCCGATTATCTGGCGGAGCTGGCGGAGCTGGATCAATACGCGAAGAGAGTAATTGGCTCGATCCCCGGGGACCGTCGGATGCTCGTCACGGCGCACGATGCCTTCAACTACATGGGTCGGGCCTATGGGCTGGAGGTGAGGGGGATTCAGGGCTTGAGCACGGAATCCGAGGCAGGAGTGCGGGATCTGGAGAACTTGGTCGCTTTTCTGGTGGAGAACGAGATTCCGGCGGTCTTTGTCGAGACGTCGGTTTCGGACAAGAACGTCCGGGCACTGATTGAGGGGGCGCGGGCACGAGGGCACGAGCTGGTGATAGGCGGGACGCTCTACTCGGACGCGATGGGACCGGCCGGAACCTATGAGGGTACCTATATTGGCATGATCGACCACAACGCGACCACGATTGCCCAGGCACTGGGCGGTGACGTGCCGGAGGGTGGGATGAACGGTCGGCTGGAGGCCAAGTAGGGTTGACCTTTCCGGCAAAAGAGAGGAGAAATCAGCGGGTGAAAGGGGAGAATGATTATGAGAAGGAGCACTCGCCGGAGTCGCCAGTGTCGATTCACGATCTTACAGTCGCCTATCACCGCAAGCCGGTCCTGTGGGATATCGACCTGGATATCCCCGAAGGGAGTCTGGTCGGGATTGTGGGACCGAATGGTGCCGGAAAAAGCACCTTGATCAAGGCTTGTCTCGACCTGGTTCCGCGGGTCTCTGGAGAGGTGCGTTTCTTCGGCGAGACTTATCGCAAGCAGCGTTCGCTGGTTGGGTATGTCCCCCAGCGGGAGAGCGTGGACTGGGATTTTCCGGTCAGTGCAAGGGATGTGGTGGCCATGGGGCTGTATGCGAAAATCGGCTGGTGCCGTCCGGTGGGGCGCAAACACCGGAAGCTGGCCGGCGAGGCACTGGAGCACGTTGGCATCGGGCACCTGGCCGACCGGCAGATCAGCCAGCTCTCGGGAGGACAGCAGCAGCGGGTGTTCCTCGCCCGCGCCCTGGCTCAGGATGCGAGGGTGTACTTCATGGACGAACCTTTCGCCGCTGTCGATGCGGCTACGGAGCGGGCGATCGTGCAGCTGCTGAAGGAATTGAAGGCCAAGGGGCGGACCGTCCTGGTCGTGCATCATGACCTGGCCACCGTGAGCCAGTATTTTGACTGGTTGATCCTCCTCAACATGCGGGTCGTTGAGGCGGGGCCGACCGAGAAAGTTTTCACGCCCGGGAATCTAAAAAAAACCTACGGGGGGAAGCTGACCCTGCTCGACGAGGTGGGGCATGCCTTGCGGCAAGGATAGCCGATAATGGATACCGTCTGGAGAGTTCTCTTCTTGCTCGATTATAATACCCGGCTTGTCGTCCTGAGCACCGCTTTGCTCGGAATCGCCTCCGGGCTGGTCGGAAGCTTTTTGCTTCTTCGCAAACGTTCCTTGATGGGCGACGCCCTGTCGCACGCTTGCCTGCCCGGGATCGGGCTGGCCTTTCTTGTTATGTTGGCAGCGGGTGGGTCCGGGAAGAGTTTGCCCGGGCTGCTGCTCGGGGCCACGCTGACGGGAGTGGCCGGGGTGGGGCTGGTGCTCCTGATCCGAAATCTGACCCGGATCAAGGACGACGCAGCGATGGGAATTGTCCTGAGCGTGTTTTTTGGCCTGGGGGTGGCGATACTCGGGATGGTCCAGGCCGTCCCCAATGCCAGTGCTGCCGGACTCGAATATTTTATCTACGGCAAGACTGCCTCCATCGTGTTCGACGATTTTTTGCTGCTCAGCGGCGTGGGGGTTTTGGTCCTGGTGGGCTCGATCTTGCTGCGGAAGGAGTTCACCCTCCTCTGCTTCGACGAAGAATTTGCCCGCTCGCTGGGCTGGCCCGTGCAGAGGCTCGATATGCTGATTCTCAGCCTGGTTGCGGCGGTCACGGTCGTTGGCTTGCAGGCCGTCGGCCTGATTTTGATCATCGCCTTTCTGATCATCCCGGCGGCCTCGGCCCGTTTCTGGACCAACGATTTGCGGGGAATGCTGGTCCTTTCGGCCGTGATCGGGGGCTTGAGCGGATGGTTGGGTGCCTCGGTTAGCTCGCTCTTGCCGGGGCTGCCGGCTGGAGCCTTGATCGTCCTCGTGGCCGCAGCGATGTTTGGGTTCAGCCTGCTCTTTGGCTCGGCACGCGGGGTCCTGCGGCGCATGGCCTCGCATTCGCGACTTCGCCAAAAGGTGGGGCGACAACACTTGTTGCGAGCGATCTACGAGATACTGGAGCAAGATTCGGAAGACGACGGACAGCCAATCCGGAACGAACCCGTTCCTTTCGCCGAACTCTGCCGGAAGCGGACCTGGACTCCGGCTCAGGTGCGGGCACTGATCGCGGCCGCCGATCGCGAGGACCACATCGATCATTTTGACGGAGCCGAGGTCTGCCTCTCCGAGTCGGGGTTTGGCGAGGCGGCCCGCACCACGCGCAACCATCGGCTCTGGGAGATTTTTCTCATCACCCACGCGGATATTGCTCCGAGCCATGTCGATCGTGACGCCGATTCCGTCGAGCATGTGCTCAGCCCGGAGATGGTGCGGAGACTGGAGGATAAGGTGGGGATGCGCCGGATTCCCGCGAGTCCGCACGATTTTGCCGTACCCATGAAAAAGTCGGCGATCGGGAGGGCGGACCCGTGACCTGGTTGGCAATGGATACCTGGATCGTGGCCATCGGTGCCCTTTGCGCGGTGGCTTGTGCGTTGCCCGGCTGCTTTCTGGTGCTGCGGAAAATGAGCATGATGGGGGACGCGATCAGTCATGCCGTGCTCCCCGGACTTGCGATTGCGTTTTTGGTAACCGGAAGCCGGGCGAGCTTTGGAATGTTCGTAGGCGCAGCAGTGGTCGGGGTCTTGACGGCGGTCTTTACCCAGTGGATCAGCCAGTGGGGGAATGTCGACCGGGGGGCGTCGATGGGAATTGTCTTTACGACTTTGTTCGCACTCGGGCTGTTGTTGATCGTGCAGGCCGCCGACCATGTAGATCTGGACCCGAGCTGCGTTCTTTATGGGGCGATTGAGCTGACTCCCCTCGATACGGTCGGTTCGTTTACGGTCGGCTCGACCCTCATTGAGGTTCCGAGAGCCTTCGTGGTTCTCGCGATCGTTGCCTTGGTGAATTTCCTCCTGATCATACTCTTTTTTAAGGAGTTCCGCCTCAGTGCATTCGACCCGGAACTAGGGAGTAGTCAGGGGATCCCCGCCGGACTGATGCATTATCTGCTGATGACCATGGTCGCCGTCACGACTGTGGCTTCCTTCGAGGCGGTAGGCAGCATCATCGTCATCGCGATGCTGATCGTCCCTGCCGCAATCGCTCACTTGCTGACAGATCGCCTCGGGTGGATGGTGGCGATCAGTTGCGTCGTCGGGGTGCTGGCGGCGGGGCTGGGACATCTGATGGCTCTGACGGTTCCAGGATGGTTCGGATTCGTGGATACCAACACTTCCGGAATGATGGCGGTAGCTCTCGGCCTGTTTTTTCTCGCAGCAATGGTGCTGGCTCCCCGCTATGGACTCCTCGGAAAAGCTCTGAGTCGCCAGCGCGTGCGCAAGAAAGATGGGTCCGGCCCGGAAAATCCTGCCGAGACGCCCGCTTTGTGACTTTTTTGAAGAGATTCATTTTCTCTTTGACCCCGGCTGATACCCCTGCGCAATTTGTTCGAATGTCAGTGACATTGCCAGCCGGACCCTTTGATGCCTTTATCTTTGATTGTGACGGAACCTTGGTCGATTCCATGCCGCTTCATCTGGAGGCTTGGAACCACGGGCTGCGGCAAGCGGGGGCACAGTGGGATCTCCCGGAGGATTACTTTTATGCGTCGGCGGGAAAATCCCTTCACCAGGTGGTGAAGGAACTGAATTTGCTCTATACCGAATCCCTCGTGGCCGACGAAGTGGGGATTCACAAAGAACGCTACTATCACGGCAAGATCAATCAGCTGCGGGCCTTTCCGGATGTGGTAGTCCACCTCGAGGCGGCCCGTTCCTCCGGCATCCGAACCGCTGTCGCTTCGGGCAGTGCCCGGTTTGCGGTGGAAAAGTCCCTCGAAATCACGGGCTTGATTTCCATGATTGACGTGATTGTGGCGGCGGAGGATGTGACCCGTGGCAAGCCTGCTCCAGACTGCTTTCTGCTGGCCGCCGAGCAGATGGGCGTCGACCCACAACGCTGTCTGGTTTTCGAGGATGGGAAGGCCGGTTTGCAAGCAGCCGGAGTCTGCGGAATGGCCACCGTCGAGGTGGACGCCAGGAGAGGGATCGCCTTTAAGGTTTGATCGGAACCTGCCCAAGGCGCATTCTGGTCAAGAGTGGTTCCACCCAAAAATAGAAAACTCCCGGTCCTAGCGAACCGGGAGTTAACTACCACTAACACACTCTATCTCTTTTGGGTTTCTCAGGCCCAAAAATTTTTTCTACATCCGGCTGATGGAAAGCTCGCGCTCAAAGATCATTTGCTGCCGAAGGTAATCTCCGATCAAGAGGAACAACTCCCTCATGCTGAAGACAAGATTCCCTCCTCCTCCTCACTCACTCCTCAAGATTCTGGAGACCCATCGAATTCGGACTGTGGGCCGAGCTAATATTCCGGAATATTCCCGCCTATGTGACTTAGCAAAAGTGAACCTTTGCTTTATTTTTGGCGCAAAAGACAAGGTTTTTTCGAGATCTTATAGGTGTCCCCTAATTTCCCCTAATTTCTCCCCATGAGGGGAACCTATCCCCCAAACACCTCGCCGAGCGTCGTAGCGTCGAGAATTCGTTCTCCCCAGTACTCGAGTTCTTCCTTGTTGGCATGGTCGAGTTTTTCCTGCGCCTCGTAGGATAACTCGCCGAATTTGCGGGTTAGTAAGCGGTTCACCAGCAGCCGCTCTCCAGCGAGTTCGCCTTCCCTACGTCCCTCCTGGCCTCCCTCTTTGATAAGTTGCTCTGCGATGGTCATGGCTTCTTCCTTTAAATTGGGTGATTTTACTTCGCTAATGATAGTGTAGAGTCTCTTCCGGT
>CAZWFJ010000238.1:0-5787 GCA_964633135.1 uncultured Puniceicoccaceae bacterium
CGAACTAAGACCTCTCATGCTCCATTATATCAAATGAATTTCCAACACCGTTGATAACAGTATAACAGGACGGTTCGAATTTTCAATATACGAACAATGGATTTTCTTGGCAATGGCATGCCTGTGGCAAGGGATAGGAGTGGATTTACGACGAATCCTACTTTCTATCACCGCATCGAAGAAAAATTTAGAACAGAGCTAACTGTTTGGTATACGGTAGGTTGTTTTCCAATGGATGGAGTGCCAGCGGCAACGATCCGGCGTTATCTTTCGAACAATTTCATTTTTTATTATGAGGGGTGGGCGGTGGCTGGGAGGTTGTTTTGCCGGAGAATGTTGCGCGGGGATTCCGGGGTGCAGCGGCGACAAACTTTTCCCGAAGCACGTTCGGTTTCCATGGCGTCGCACCGTGGCAAAGACAGCAATCGACGGTTCGGGTAGACTTTTCATTGGCTCCAGTTTTTCAAGGCTATGCAGCCAGTAGTTAAAAATACCGTGACCACGAGAGATCCGGTGCGTCTCTTGCCTTGCGCAAGCCACCTCCGGCCGTTAGCTTCCCGCTTATGATCCACCCGACTGCGATTGTTGCTGGGCAGACCATTTTGGGCGACAGCGTCCAGATAGGTCCCTACGCGATTGTGGAGGCTGGGGTGGAAATTGGCGACCGGACAATCCTGGCAGCCCACACGGTGATCCGCTCCGGGACGCGGCTGGGTGCCGATTGCCAGGTTGACTCCTTCTCGGTACTGGGTGGATGTCCGAACTTTCTCGGTTTCGACCCTCAGACGCCCTCCCATCTGGAAATCGGGGACCGGTGTGTGATTCGCGAGTCGGTCACGATCCATCGATCGATCCAGGAGGGGGCAGCAACCGTCCTTGGCAGCGAGTGCTTTTTGATGGCTGGTTCGCATGTCGGCCATGATTGCCGGGTCGCTACCCGAGTCGTCCTAGCCAACCAGTCCGCCTTGGCTGGCCACGTCTGCGTGGGGGAAAACACCTTTCTGGGAGGCGGAGCGATGATTCATCAGTTCACCCGAATCGGCGAGGGGGTCATGATCTCCGGGCTGGCGCGGATCACCAAGGACATTGCACCGTTTGTCCTGGCCGCCGAGCGCGATCAAATATCGGGGCTAAACCTTGTAGGGCTGCGTCGGCGCAAGGTTCCGGCAGATACGATCCGGCAGTTAAAGGAACTTTATTGGGCGATACTCCGCAGCCCGGGAAATCCCGTCGAAACCGCCGCGAAACAAGCCCTGCCCGCCAGTGCCGAAGCGAGGCGGTTTCTCGAATTCTTCATCCCAAGCAAAAGAGGATATGTTAAAAATGGCGTCGCCGGAGATTGAAACCAAGCCTGAACCGCAACTGGAGGCCATCCGCTCCCTCCCTCGTCCGATCGCGATCGCGGGAGGGGATCCGGCTGGCATCGGACCTGAAATCGTCGAAGCATGGTGGGCGAAGCAGACGTCGAACTTCGAGGACTACGTGTTCGTCGGCCCCCCCGACTGGCTGACGCGATTGGATGGGATTCATCCGATTCGGGGAGTAGAGATCGGGCGCACGGGAACAACGCCAGGACGTCCGAGTCTCGAAAGTGCCCGGACGGCCTATGGCTGTCTGGAATCGGTGGCAAACGGCTGCCTGCTTGGCTCCTACAGCGGTGTCGTCACGGCTCCGGTAAGTAAATCATGGCTTGCGAAAGCCGGGTTTCCCCATGCTGGGCAGACCGAGTTTTTCGCATCGCGGTGGGGGGGGGAACCCACGATGGCTTTCGCCGGGGGGCGGATGCGGGTGGCGCTGGTAACTTGGCATATTCCCCTGCGCGAGGTTCCCGGTGCCATCAGCCGCGCTAAGTTGATCCGCGCCATTCGCCACGCATCGATTCTGGCCCGGGCCGTAGCCGACTTAAAGGAGCCGCGGATCGGAGTTTGCGGACTGAATCCCCACGCAGGCGAGAGCGGTGTTATCGGACTTGAGGAGCGCGACTTTATCGACCCGATCCTGGTCGAACTGCAGCCCGAATTTCCAGGCCTCTCTGAATCTCTCCCAGCGGATACCCTGTTCCTCCGCCACCTGGAGGGAGAGTTCGACGTCGTCGTCGCGCTTTACCACGACCAGGGCCTCGCCCCCTTGAAAACGGTGGATTTCGACACCGCTGTAAACATCACTCTGGGTCTGCCATTCGTGCGGACCAGCCCGGACCACGGCACCGCATTCTCTCTCGCAGGGCACAGGGAGGCCTCGCCCCAGAGCTTCTGCAACTCCGTGGACCTGGCTCGGCGGCTCATTCTCCACCAAGAGGATCAGGGCGATCCACCCACCCGCACCGTGGTCTGAGAATGCGTTGGAAAGTGATTTGCGCCTATGACGGCACCGATTTCGCGGGCTGGCAGAGCCAACCCAGTGGGGATGCGGTGCAGGATGTTCTCGAATCCGCACTGGCCCTGGTTCTTCGCAAACCGATCCGCATCCATGGCGCGGGACGGACGGACGCCGGGGTCCACGCCCGGGGACAATGCTTTCACTTCGACCACGAATGGAAACATTCCGGGGGCGCTCTCTTACGGGCAATGAACACCAAGCTCCCTTCATCGATTCGCTTGTTGGCCGCGAGGGAGGTGACCGATTCGTTTCACGCCCGATTTTCCGCTTGTGGGAAGCGCTACGAATACCATTTCTCCGAGAATCCAGAAAGTCCGTTCAGCGTTCGGTATTCGTGGCACCTACCCGGCGACTTTGATCCTGAGAGGGTCCTTTCCGTCCTCCCCGCCCTGGCCGGGACCCACGACTTCACGGCCTTCGCGGGAAAAGTTTCCGAGGCAGAGAACCCCATGAAAACCCTCCGCACCCCGCAATTAATCTCCCTCGGAAACGGTGACTGGATTTTCCGAGTCGAGGGGAACGGCTTTCTCTACCGGATGGTCCGTTCGCTCGCCGGAACCCTCGCCCGGGTAGCCTCAGGCAGACTCGCTCCAGAGAGAGTTTCGGAACTCCTTTGCGGGAAACAACGCACGCCGGACGTACATACCGCCCCGGCTTGCGGACTTTTCCTCGAAGAAGTCTTCTATCCCGAAACCGATGGTCGAGCGGCGACCGCCTTCGACTCCCAAGATCCCGGGTGATGAAAACGCAAAAGGCCAACGAAAACGCACTCATTTCAACCCTGCGGAACTGGAGCGCCCCGCTGGTCGACATTTTCTACCCCCGCAACTGCATCCTCACTGGCGATCCTCTCGGGCAGGGGGATTTTCGCTACCTTGCCGACTGGGTCATCCGGCGACTGCCAGTCATCAAGGATCCCCGCTGTCCGACCTGCGGCCACCCCTTTTTCGGCGAGGTCGAGGACAACCCGGTCTGCCTTCACTGCGAAACGCTGAACCCGGCATTCGAGAACGGACGCTGCGGTTATCTACTCTCCCGCGACACCCGCATCCTTCTCCATTCTTTGAAATACCGCAAGAAAGCCTACCTCGCCCCGGACATTGCCCGACTTCTCTCCCTCGCGCCCGGCTTCCTCGACTTTCTCGAAGATGCCATCATCATCCCCGTCCCCCTCCACCCGAAGAAACTGCGGCACCGGGGCTTTAACCAGACCACGGAAATCCTCCGCCACCTGGACCCGCTCGTCCCCGGCGGACTCCGGATTTGCCCATTGATTCAGCGCTTGGTCGACACCGACTCCCAAACCCGCTCCAACCGGCGCGAGCGGATGAAAAGAATCAAGGGGGCCTTCGGTCTCGCAGAAGACGCCGAACCACCGCCCCACGAAGCCAGATGCGTCATCTTCGACGACGTGTTTACCACCGGAGCAACGCTGAACACTTGCTCCCAGGTACTCCGTAAGGCTGGATGGGAGCGGATCGATGTGGCCGCATTTGTACATGGATAATCAGGGCGAAAAAATTCCTCGCTTCGAAAACCCGGCCTCGTCTAGCTTATGTTGAAATTTACTCCCCTCGCACATGGCACTCTTCAGCAAACCAAATTACTCGCGGGTCACCGTTAATCGAAAGGACATCCCCAAAGGGCTGTGGACGAAATGTCCGAAATCCGGCGAGATCATCTACAACAAGGAACTCGAGCAGAACCTGATGGTCGTGCCGAAGAGCGGATACCACTTTCCCCTGCCCGCCCCGGCCAGGATCGACTCCCTAATCGACGAGGGTACTTGGGAGGAATTTGACGGCAACCTCGTCTCGGTCGATCCCCTGAAATTTCGCGGCCCCTCCTCGTCCTACCCGGAAAAATTGGAGCAATACGAGAAACGCACCCAGCTCAAGGACGCCGTTCTCTCGGGCCACGGGTCACTGGGCGACATCCCCATTAATCTGGCCGTCATGGACTTTCGATTCCTCGGTGCCTCCATGGGATCTGTCGTGGGGGAAAAGATCACCCGCACCATCGAACGCGGCCTCAAGGAGAAAACACCGGTGGTCATCGTCTCCACCTCTGGGGGTGCCCGCATGTACGAGGGCATCCTCAGCCTTATGCAGATGGCAAAAACCAGTGCCGCCCTCGGTCGCCTCGCGAAGGCGCGGCTGCCCTACATCTCCGTGCTCACCAATCCCACCATGGCCGGGGTGATGGCCAGTTTCGCCTCGCTCGGCGATTTGATCGTCGCCGAACCCGGTGCCTTGGTCGGCTTTGCCGGCCCACGGGTCATCAAGGAAACCACCCAGCAGGATCTCCCGCCCGGTTTTCAAACCTCCGAATTCCTGCTCGACCACGGCCTCATTGATCAAATCATTCACCGACTTGAGTTAAAGGACAAGCTCGCCCGCTTCCTGACCGCCTTCACTGGCAGAAAACTGGAACAAGCATGAGCCAGACAGAACCCGCATCCCCGCCTCACCGATGAGAATCGCCCGAATTCAAACGGAAACTGGCCCCATTCACGCCGTCGAGGTCTCTCCGGGCCAATATTCTCGCCTGGAGGGTTCTCCTTTCGGCAGCTTTTATTCGACTGACGAGCCAGTGCAGGGAATGCTCCTCGCTCCCGTCCTCCCCCCTACGATCTACTGCATTGGACTCAACTACCGTGCCCATGCCGAGGAGACGGGTCAGAAGGTTCCTGAATTCCCGGTTGTCTTCATGAAATCCCCCACCGCCGTTCTCGCGCCCCAGCAGCCAATCCGGTTGCCCCGCGATACCGTGACCAAGACCGTGGATTACGAAGCCGAACTCGCCGTGATCATCGGGCGGAATTGCAAAAACATCTCCCGCAAGAATGCCTTTGATGTGGTTGCGGGATACACCTGTGGCAACGATATAAGCGCCCGCAACTGGCAAACATCCAGGGGGGGAGGACAGTACTGTCGCGCCAAAACCTTCGATGCATTTTGCCCCCTCGGCCCTGCGATGATTACGCCCGACGAAATCGGTGACCCGAACGACCTGCGAATCTCGACCCACCTGAACGACAGGCTCATGCAAGACTCCTCCACTGCCGACATGATTTTCGACGTCCCCTCCCTGATCGAATTTCTCAGCAAAGACACTACCCTCGCCGCAGGCACCGTCATCCTGACCGGCACACCCCAAGGCGTAGGAGTCGCCAGAAAGCCCCCCATCTACCTGAAGGACGGGGATCGGGTGGAGATCACCATTGAGAAGATTGGCTCGCTGGCCAATCCGGTTCAGAGTTAACAGCGGGCACCCTTCCGCAACAACCGCAAGGCACCATTGATGACACAAGGATATATTTATTCGCAATTTTAAATCTTATTGCACCATAAAAACCCGCATTCCTTAGCAAATAGTTCATTTCTCAGTCATTTATTCATTTTCATA
>CAZWFJ010000239.1:0-5775 GCA_964633135.1 uncultured Puniceicoccaceae bacterium
CCCAGGCAAGGCTGAAGCCATGCCCCACAGTGGGTGGGTTGCTTCAGCGCCCACCTGGATGTCCGTGCGGCAGCACTTCGGCGACCCGGTTGCGTTTGGCCGGAAGAAACCCGCGCCGCCGTTCCCAGGCAAGGCTGCTTTCGACAAGCTCAAGCCAGAGAAAGCCATGCCCCACAGTAGAAGCCTCTACAATTCCGCACCGAGCAAACGGCTCACGCTGCCCAATGCATCCGTCTGGTCCAGGATCGAGCCATCGCGCAGATCGACGGTCAGGATGCTGGGTGCGCTGCCAGTATCTGGATCTCCCTCCACGGCGACAATCGCGAAGAATGACTCTTCCGAGGGGCGGATAATCCGGTTCCCCGGTCCGGGCAGGGGAAAGACGTCCATCGGGATCGGACCGGTGCCCTCCCACTCGTCCAGTCGGAACAGGTGCAAGGCGGGTTCGGGGAGGAAAACCTTCGTCAAAGCATCTTCGCCACGGCCTTTTGCCTTGCCGGAGACCACGGTGGCCACCCGGTTGACCGCCGGGAAGAAGACCGGCTCCTCGGCTCCGGCGGCGCTCTCCATGTGGCCCACCATTTTCCGGTCTGGGCTGCGGAAGACCGCATAACCACCATCGACTGCCGCGTTGACGACCAGATAGTGCCGAACGCCCCCGAAGACGAATTCTCCCACCCGGTCGGGAAAGGTCCATCCCCACGAACCGTCGGCGGCCGTCGGGGTCATCTCCCCGTCCACCCACCGGCCTTCCAGAGACGTTCCGAGATCGGCCGTCCAAAGTGCCCCGTAGAGGTCCAGAGTCGCGAGCAAAAGATTGTTGGCCGGATCGATCCGCACCACCTCGGGGTTGGGTCCCTGCTCTTTGCGGGAACGGTCGATATGAAGATCCGGGCGGGATCGGGGCAGTTCCAGATCCACCCAGCGGTCAAGGTCGGGCAGGTCGATCCACACCAGGCGGCTTCCTCGGTGCTTCCCGCTTCTGCTGTCCTTCTGGAAACTCAACAACGCTTTCCCTTCCTCCGCCCAAACGAGAATGTCCTCGGGCTTGTGTCCGGAGGGTTCGAGGGAGTCGCGGCTACTCCACCGGGAGCGCACGCGAGCTTCGTTCCCGTCGATCAGAACGAGGTTCCCTTTCGATCCCCCGAGGAGAAAATCCTCTCCCGCCGCCCGGAACTCATCCGGCTCGAAACCCAGTGCCAGAAAAGCGGGGACGACGTCCGACCGGTCCAAGGGGAAGAGCGCGAAACTTCCCGTGTTTTTCCCGAGCAAGGAAATGCCCAGAAGCGATCCGCTTTCCGACAGGCGGAGCTTGTCGGGAGGCCGGCTGGGCGGGGTGGCGAAAAGAGCGACGTGCTCGACGAACTCCCCGGTTCCCGGATCGACCGCCCCCTGCGCGACGCCGTTTCCCTCCGCCCCGGCATATCCGTACCAGAAGGGTAGCGGCTCGGACGTAGCGGTGCATCCGATGATTGCGGCGGCTAGGAAGAATAGAAGGCGTCCGAGGTTCATGCAGCGAGGATCATCGAAATCACTTGGAAAGGGCAAGTCGCCGCAGGCCTCCTTCGGTTATGTGACCAAATCGTAACAATTGAAAGATTCCCCGTTCCGAAACCTTTTCGTACCGTGCCGCCCTGTGAGTGAATTTCTCCGTTGCATCAAAGTCGGCAAGTTTTTCGGCGAACACGAGGTCCTCGCAGATCTGTCCTTCGATCTGGCGAAGGGCGAATGCATTGCCCTGCTCGGATCGTCGGGCTGCGGCAAGACCACCCTCCTGAACATTATCGCCGGCCTTCTCGCCTGCGACAGCGGACGGGTGGAGTGCGGGGGGAGGGTGCTCGACGACCCGTCCACCGGGGAACGGCTGCCGATCCGCAAACGGGGCTTCGCCATGGTCTTTCAGGACTTCAGCCTCTGGCCCCACATGAGCGTGGGCGGCAATGTGGCCTTTGGACTCAAGCTCAAGGGCGTGGGTCGCGCCGACCGCGAGAAGGCGGCCCGCAAGGCCCTCGCCCGGGTCGGACTCGACGGGTTTGCCGACCGTTCGCCGGCCTCCCTCTCGGGCGGCCAGCAGCAACGGGTCGCCATCGCCCGTGCTCTCGTTGTCGAGCCGCAGGTCCTTCTCCTCGACGAACCCCTGAGTGCTCTCGACGCGCTCCTCCGCGACGAGCTGCGCGACGAGATCGCCGGGTTGATCCGCTCGCTGGAGATTACCGCCCTCTACGTGACCCATGATCAGACCGAGGCCATGACGATCGCCTCCCGGGTCGCGGTCATGGAAAACGGACGGATCGTTCAGCTCGACGAGCCGACCACCCTGTACCGCGAGCCCCGCACCCGGTCCATCGCCCGGTTTCTCGGCGTCTCGAACCTTCTCCCCCTCCACCGCGCCGAGGGCGAGTGCCGCCTTGGGGGTGCGGGGGGCGTCCTCCTGCCCGAGCCGCCGCCGCAGGGGACCTGGGCCGCCTTCCGAAGTCAACACGTCCAGATCGCCCCTTCCGACGAAAACGGCTGCGCCCCCGGCGAAGCGTCCGTAACCGCCAAGGTGGAGCGCTGCAAGTTCCAGGGCGAACGCTTCGAGGTGGAGTGCGTGGGCGAGGGCGGAGTCCGCCTGAGCGGGAGTGCCGACCGGGCCTACGACCCCGGCCAACCCGTCCGGGCAAAGATCCTCCTGCCCGAAATTCGATTCATCGAGGAATGATCCGCCAACCCCAAAACCCCTTTTTCGCGCCGACACCAAGCGGTCGGCTCCCGGGCCGCTTCCGCCGGGCGGTTTCGCTCCTGGCGGTGGCCGCGACCCTCCTCGCCCTCGTCGGCTGCGGGGGCGGCGAGGACGAGGCCTCCGGTCCGCTGGTCGTCTACTCGTCCGGACCGCGCCCCCTCGCCACGGCCGTCTGCGAGGCTTTCACCGAGAACACCGGCATCCCGATCGAACTCTTCAGCGCCACGACCGGCAGCCTGATGGCCAAGATTGAGGCCGAGAAATGGAACCCGCGCGCCGATGTGGTTCTCTTCGCCAGCCAGGTAGCCGCCGAGGCTCTCAAGGAGGGCGGGCGCCTCCACGCCTACCGTCCGCCCAACGCCTCCTCGTCGACGCCCGCCGATCTGCACGATCCTGACGGGTTTTACCACACCACCGCCTCGGCCGTCGTCGGCATCGCCCTGCCCGCCTCCCGCCCGGGACCCGGACCGGACTGGTTCGACTTCTTCGACGGAACTTTCGACGGGCGGGCCGTCATGCCCTCGCCGAGCCAGTCCGGGTCGGCGGCGGACTTCGTGCTCGCGTTTTTCGAGAACTACCCGGTGGCGGGCTGGGAGGGATTCCGGCAGGCCCGGCATCGCGGTCTCGCCATCACCGGGGCGAACAACCAGGCCCTCAGCGGGCTGAACACCGGTGCCTACGATGCGGTGTTCGCGGCCGTCGATTATCTCGTTCTCCGCCAGATCGCCCGGGGCGAACCCCTCCGCATCCACTACCCGGCCAGCGGATGCCCCCTCATCAACCGCCCCATCGCCATCCTGAAGTCCAGCCCGCGCAAGGCGATGGCCGAGCAATTCGTGGACTTTTACTTCACCCGGGTCGCCCAGAAGGAGGTCGCCGACGTATTCCTCATTCCGGCGCGGACCGATGTCGAACCCTCCCCGGTCCGGGAAGCCGCCGGGTCGTTCGTACTAATGCCGCAGGATCCGGTCGAATCCCTTGCCATCATGCCCGCCGTTCTCCGCCGTTTCCAGCGGGAGGTCGAGCGGGCGCGCGTCGAATGAAGCCATGAGGAAGCTCGGGAAATGGTTGGCCGTTCACGGGCCGCTGGTCCTCGCCATCGGGTTCATCCTCATCACCGTCGGATATCCGGTCGGCTTTCTCTTCCTGCAGAGCCTTTTCCCGAACCTGCACGAGGGGTCGCTCTCCGGCTTTTTCTCCGATTACCTCCGCATCTTCGATACCGAAGGGGTGCCGGAGATGCTCCTCAACTCCATCCTCTGGGCCGGGGCGACCACGGTGCTCTCCTGGATTCTGGGCATTCCGGCCGGCTGGCTGTTGGCCCGCACTGACCTCCCCGCCAAACCTCTCGCCCGGATCATCGTTCTCATCCCGGTGATGGCCCCGGCCTACATCAACGCCCTGGCCTACATCCTCGTCCTGCAGAAAGGCGGGTTCGCCGATGCCCTGACCGGTGGGCTGCCGAACTGGATCCACGACCTCTTTTTCGGTTTCTGGGGCGTCACCTTCGTGATGGCCGTGGTCTCCTTCGGAGCGGTTGCGCTCGCCACCGAGGCGGTGCTCAAGTGCCTCCCGAACCGCATGGAAGATGCCGCCGCCAGCCTCGGCGCGACCTCGCCGCAGACCCTCCGGTGGATCCTGATCCCCCTCCTGCTCCCCGCCATCCTCAACGCCGGGATTCTGGTCTTTCTGGAAGCGATCGCCAACTTCGGCGTCCCGGCCATCATGGGTCCCCGGGCCAACTTGCCCCTCCTCCCGGCGGAGATTTACCACCTCGTCACCAGCTGGCCCATTGACTTTCTCCTCGCCACCGCCCTGTCCGGCCTCCTCTGCCTCGTCGCCTTCTCCCTCGTCGCCATCAGCCGCCGCATCCTCGCCCGGCAGGAACTGATTCGCTCCCGTCCCGGCGCGATCCGCCTCCGACCGCTCAGCCCTCGTGGGAAGGCCCTCGGGTGGACCTTCTTCGGGTTCCTCTTCCTCCTCGGGATCCTCGTTCCCAACGCGGCCATCGTCCTCTCAAGCCTCGTCGAAAACTGGAACGCCGGCGGACTCCCCTCGTTCACCTTCGACCACTACCGCGGATTCTTCACCCCCGAGAGCCGCGGACTCGAAGCCCTCGGCACCTCCCTCTGGCTCAGCGGGGCGACCGCGACCGTTTGCGCCACAATCGGCGGCATTTCAGCCTACGCCATCCACCGCTCCCCCGGTCGGGCCGGACGGTTTGCCGACACGATCAGCCTCCTCCCCCGGGTCGTCCCGAACATCGTCGTGGCCATCGCGTTCATCCTCGCCTGGAACGCGCCCTGGGTCCTCTTCGAGATCTACAATACCGTCTGGATTCTCTTCCTCGCCTACGTCGCCCTTTACCAAAGCGACGCCCTGCGCTACGGGAGTGCCGGGATGAGCCAGGTCGGACGGAATCTCGAAGACGCGGCCGCCTCCCTCGGCGCCAGCCGCCTCCGGATCATCGTCTCGGTGGTCCTCCCCCTCCTGCGCCCAAGCCTCTTCGTGGCCTGGGTCCTCACCTTTGTCGTCTGCATGCGCGACTGGGTGGCCTCCGTCATCCTCCTCCCGCCCGGCGTCGAAACCGTCGGGAGCTACCTCTTCAACGAATTCGACCAGGGCAACCTCTCCAACGCCATGGTCATGGCAACCCTCACCGTCCTGCTCAGCAGCGGCATCCTCCTGCTCCTGCAATGGAAAAAGCGGCCCCCAGTCTAATTCCTTGTCACCCCATAAATTTCGCATCGAAGCGTTGTCCCGCGCAACCCCGCAATCGGCCCCAGGCAAGGCTGAAGCCAAGCCCCACAGTAGGTGGGTTGCTTCAGCGCCCACCTGAGGCGGCGGCAACGCTTTCCGTACTCCCATCACTCCCCGTATAGCCGCAACCCTGTGGACCGCCCCGGGCAAGGCTGAAGCCATGCCCCACAGTAGGTGGGTTGCTTCAGCGCCCACCTGAGCCGGCGGCAACGCTTTCCGTACTCCCATCACTCCCCGGATAGCCGCAACCCTGTGGACCGCCCCGGGCAAGGCTGAAGCCATGCCCCACAGTA
>CAZWFJ010000240.1:0-5760 GCA_964633135.1 uncultured Puniceicoccaceae bacterium
GCGCGGACGGGGCGGGGGTGCCGGGGCGGCATAAGGGCGTCCGATACGGCCTTGGGGTTCCGAAAGAGGAAGTCCGATGGCAGCTAAATTATGAATCATCGACCTGCCCGTTTTTGACTCATCTTTCCGGTGTTCTCTTCACTCATTGTCGACCTTCAAAATGGACTTGCTTCCACCGCGTACAACCTCGAACGAATTATCGTCTATTCGCGTAATCGAATCCCACTTGATGGGAGTTATTATATTCCCGCCTTTATCTATTATTCCATACAAAGCTATACTTCTATTAAGACTATCCGCTATGATTGAAAAACCTCTATGAAAGGACCTTGCAACTTTCCATTTTGGTTCAATAACGAGATCTCCCGAAGTATCGATAAACCCCCACTTACCTCCGCTTTTCACAGCAGCTAATCCATTCGAAAAGGCAAAGGCGTTTTCCCATTTAAGCTCAGTTATTAGCTTTCCCTCTGAGTTTATGAAGCCAAATTTATTTAACTCTAAAGCTACCCGTGCAAAACCTTCCGAAAATGGCTGTGCATACTTCCACTTCAAAGAAACAACCAAATCATCTTTACTATTAATGTAACCATACTGATCATTTAAGCGCACAAGAGCTCGATCATTTGAAAAATAACTAGCCCCATCATACCTCAATCGGATAACAATATCGCCACTAACTCCAATAAATCCGTATTTTTCTTCTTTTGCTACTGGAGCTAAGCCATCAACAAACTTTGATGCATAATCCCAAATCAAAGGAATGGCCAATTCACCGCTTGAGTTCAGAAATCCAAACTTACTATCCCTGGAAACGACCAGTCGATCATCTGAAAGTGTTGATGGATAACCTATTAAATCCCATGTGGCCTCAACCACAGTTTCTCCGTCAGTATTTTTAATTCCCCACTTATCACCTTTCCGAAATAATTCCGAGTCAGGTTCAATTGAGCTATTACTTTTACTGCAAGCCACACATCCAAAAAGAAAAAGATGAAATAATACTAATAGATCCACTCTCATTTCTCATTGACCTGAATTATAGAATAACTCCCAGAAACCTCAACATCGATACTCACACCCATTGAAATAGTAAAACCTGCATCACAGCTCCAGCCACTGCCTAAACTCCAGCCACAACCTCCTCTCACTCCAGGTCCGGAACCTGAAATTGCAATACTAAAATCAAATTGATCTATTGTATCGGGGCAATCGCTAACGTGCCCAATGTTTATTTCTCCAATGCCTTCGACACTAATACCTGGGAGGGATCCTACTGCAACCCCACCGGAGCCAGAAACCGTCCCTTTGATCTCAATTAGATCTGCTAACTTTCCATCTGAATTACAGCAAGTTCCAGCTTCCAATGTTACTGAAAAATTAGCACAAACTTTCGCTCCGATCCCAGGGCCGTATATGCCACAGCCACTTACTTTAATGCCCCCTTTAGTTTTTATGTTAGCGACACTAAAATCAGGCAATGAAGAAGATCCACCCCCACGACGAGGAGGAGGAGGACAGTGATAGCCTCCTACGCATTTGTAAGGATCTGGCCGTTCTGGTGGTTCAATAGTGTCCCCAGGGGCAAGCGGACTACCTCCCAGAACATCAATCCAGTTCAATGGGCTATTCCAATTAAACATGTAAAGGTTGATTCCCCCACCTTCTTCCAAAGGATCCCTGGATGGCCACCTGCCCGTAACGGGGACATAGTATCTGAAGCCGTAATAAAACATACCCGACGCCGTCCTACCGTAACCATGTCCCTTTTCCCGGCACGGTTGGCGGCATGGCAGCGGATTCACCGGACTCGACTTGCCGTCGCGGAGAAAAAAATTCCCGACGCGGTTTTTCGAACCGAGGGCGGGATTTTCGGGAGCAAAGTTTTCGTTCAGGGCGACCATGGCAACGGCTGCAAAAGTGAACGCGGCCAGCGGTCAAAGCAAGGCCTTTTCTGGCGGCTTTCCAGACGCAAAGAGCGGCTAAAGAAAGAAGAGGCGTCTATCGGGTCAGCGCGATAAACTCGTCGACGGTGAGACCGGATGCGCGGATCAGGCTGCGCAAGGTGCCTTTGGCGACTTCCTTGTGATCGGGAACCGACAGCGTGGCCATGCTGCCGTCTTTGACCATGACAACGTGACTGCCGCGCTGACGGACTTTCGTCCAGCCGTCGCGCTCGAAGGCCTTCACAACGGCCTTGCCGCTTAAATTCGGGAGCGTGGACATCTTAAACGGCGACTTCTACTTGCCGGGTCTCCACCGTCAAAGGCATTCCGCGCTCGGCACGGACTTCGAGGCAAAGCGCGATCGCTTCCCGGACATTGCCCAAAGCTTCCTCGCGGCTTTCGCCCTGGCTGACGCAACCGGGGATCGAGGGGCATTCGGCCACCCACACGCCGTCTTCGTCGCGGTCTAATGTCACGGTAAAATTCATGGTGCTTAACATGGCTGTATTTCCGGATTCTTCAAGCTTTATTCGCCTTTGAACTCGGGTGTGTCCTGGCGTGGGCTTCCTTCAGGGCGTTGATGGCCACTTCGGTGTAAATCTGGATCGTGTCGAGACGGGTGCCCTATCTGTCAGAAAACCCCCGATGTCGTAGAACCCCTCGCCAGAGCACACCACGTCCTCCACGTCCAATACCGTCGCAAAAAACAACCCGCTCCACAGCAACTCGAACTCTTTTGAAAAATGAAATCCGTCCCCGCTCAGTAAACGTCCGGTGAGGTGCCTTCTATCCGGCTGGGCGGATTTCGGGTATTGTTTGGGTCTATGGACTCAATTGAAGCCGAAGTATTAACGGAGAGTGGAAAGCGCGACGGGAAAGGTCGCCGGATAATCGGGAAGGAGGAGCAGGAGCGATTGCTTTGCCTCTACGATGCCAGTGGGCTAACGCAGCGAGAGTTTTGCCGCCGGGAGGGGATCAACTACCACACCTTCGTGGCATGGCTTGGGCGTCGGCGCAAAGTCGGGGGATCTGACGGGGTTCCGGGATTCCATCAGATCAGCCTGGTTGCCGACCACCATGCGGTGACCCAGTTGGAAGTGGTTCTGCCTGACGGGACTGCATTGAGGGGGAGCGGTGCCGGGGAGCTGGCCGAGTTGGTGCGTTTGATCCGGAGGTTGTGAGATGTTTTCCTTTGCCAATCAGACGAGGGTCTACCTGGCGGTGCAGCCGGTGGATATGCGAAAAAGCTTCGACGGATTGTGGGCGGAAGCAACAAGAGCTCTGGGCGGCGATCCGTTCGCCGGATCGCTCTTCGTGTTCTCGAACAAGAAGCGGAATCTGGTGAAGATTCTGCACTGGGACGGAAGCGGGGTCTGCGTTTTGGGGAAGCGATTGGAAAAAGGATGCTTCAGCTGGCCGAAGGGAAGCGATCCGAAAAAGCTGTCCATCACGCCTCAGGCACTGGGGATGATCCTTGCCGGAATCGACCTGAAAGAGGGAGCGAAAAAAGTTTGGTTCGAGCGATAAAAACCCGGCAGATTGGTACGGCACATGCTTGAGTACGAAGAGCATGAACACGGCGACACTCGAGCAGCTTTTGAGCGCGGCGCAAGCCGAACGCGACGCACTGCGGGAAGAGGTTGTCTTGCTCAAATCGCAGCTCGAATGGTTCAAGCGCAACTTGTTCGGAACGGGTAAAAGCGAGAAGATCGACCCTCTGCAAACCCGTCTTGGTCTGGACATGCCGGAGTCCTCGGCAAGCGAGCCCGCCAAGCAGAAGATCGCTTACGAGCGCTCCGCAGCGAAGGCCAAACGGACCGTTCCGGCAGAGCACTTCGAGAAGGTTCCGGTAGCCGAGACGGTCGAGATTGTGCCAGAGGAAGTGAAGGCCGATCCGAATCGTTACGAGCGAATCGGTGCGGAGGAAACCTTCGAGGTGGAAATCACCCCTCCAAAGCTTTGGAAGCGCATGATCATCCGCCCCAAGTTCCGCGATCTTCTCAACAAGTCGCATCCTCCGCTTTTGGCCCCGGCTCCTGCGCGCCCTGTAGAAGGAGGCTATGCCTCGGCGGGGCTGCTCGCTTTCGTAGCCTTGAACAAGTATCTTTACCACCTGCCTCTTTACCGCCAGGAAAAGATGTCGGTGCAGTGGGGAGCGCGCCTCTCTCGCAAGACGATGAGTGATTGGATCGAAGTGGTCGCCAATTGGTTCGAACCCGTTTACGGGAGAATGCGACAGGGACTGATCGAGGGCGGTTACGTTCAAGCCGACGAAACGCCAGTGCGCTTCGCCGACCCGGATCTCAAAAAAGGCAAAACAACGCAGGGATACCTGTGGGTGATCGGCAGGCCGGGAGCGGACGTGGTCTTTGACTGGAGGCTCACCCGCAGGCACGGCGAGGCGACCACTTTGCTGGAAGGCTTCGAGGGTCTGTTGCAGTGCGACGCCTATCAGGCCTACCAAGAGTTTGCCGCCAACAATGAGAACGTCATCCGTCTGGCCTGCTGGGCGCATGTGCGGCGCAAGTTCGTCGAAGCCCTTGGGGAGGAGTTCCCCGCGGAGGTTGCTTTGATCCTCGCGCAGATTGGTGCCCTCTACGGCTGGGAGCGCAAGTGGAAGGGGCGACTCTCTCCGGAGGGCCGAACCGACGCCCGCCAAGAATGTTTCCGGGGGCATCTGCGCATGATCCGGGCAGCCGCCGAACTCCTCCGCCGGAAAGCCCGTCCGAGTTCCAGGACCGGAAAGGCTTGTGACTATCTCTTCGGCCAATGGAGTGCGTTGGATGCCCAGGTCGATAACGGCCTGTGCGAAATCGACAATAACCTCATTGAAAACGCAATCCGGCCCTCCGCCGTCGGAAAGAAGAACTACCTGTTCATCGGGGCACCCGGCGCGGGACAGCGAACCGCCATCATCTACTCCATCATCGTTTCATGCCAGCGATAAGGAATTGATCCCCTGGCCTACATGAGCGATGTCCTGCGCCGCCTGCCCGCCATGACCAATCAGGATCGGCTCGATGACTTGCTACCCTCCAGGTGGAAGACACCAACAGTAGAAGCTGAATAGAACTGGTAACGATATTGGTTCCAAACCGTTACCATTTGGGTTACAACCCAGTCCAAGACGGCCGCGGCAGGAAGGTAGCTCACCGGACGCTTACTCGCCGCTGGCGAGTCCCCCTTTTTGTCCGCACCCTCGACAAAGGCCATGGACGCCTCGAAGAGCGGGAAGTGAAAGTCTGGCCAGTCGAGCCGACCGAGGTCGAACTGCCGCACGCCCGAAGCCTCATCGTCGTCGACAAAACCGTTACCCTCTCAGACGGCGAAACCACTCGCTCCAGGCACGTTTACGTCTCCAGCCTGCCGTGCCGAAAAGGCTGTCCCTTGCGCTTCGCCCGGCTCATCCGCGGCCACTGGGGCGGATGCGAAAACCGGAACCACTGGGTTCGCGACCACGTCTTCGGAGAAGACAAAACGCGCTCGAAGAACTGGTGCCTTAACGCCAATCTAGCCTTGCTCCGCATCGCCGCATTGCGGGTTAGGACTGAACTGTTGCCAGATGTTCCATGGTTCCAAATCACCGAGAAAGCCCAGTACAAACCCGCCTTCGTCTACCAGCCAGTTGTCAATCACCGCTCCAAATGAATAGACCCTGGGGTGTCCCAAAATTTCCTCCCTCTGTGCGGCTTCTTATCCCAAGGCATCGCAAGCTCTCACTTTAAAATAGCGGTTTTGGGGACAGGCTCTAGCTAGCCTGAGCCTCCTCGAAAAGGGTTATGAGTTAGGTCGGTTGGGGGAATTGGGGAAGGCA
>CAZWFJ010000241.1:0-5496 GCA_964633135.1 uncultured Puniceicoccaceae bacterium
TTTGTCTTAAGTCTTTCTATGTCTATCATCCATCCTGTTTAGCCAAAACGGTGCTAAATGCGACACTTATTTTTATTCGTTTCCTTATCCCGCGATATCAGAGGCCCGAATGGGGGATCGCCGCCGGAAATCGGGGCATTCCTTCGACAAGCTCAGGACAAAGAAAGCCCCTCCCACTCCCCGCACTTGTGGTTACACCCTCATTGGCCACGGTTTGCAACCAGACCTTGCGTGAAGGCGGCGGATCGGCTACCTGATTGGACATGGATAAAAAGGAAATCTTGGTCACGAACGATGACGGGTTCGATTCGTTTTTTCTGCGGGTTCTGGTCGATCGCCTTCTCGAGCAATTCGCGGTGACAGTGGTTGCACCTGAGTCGGAGCAGAGCTGGATCGGGCGGGGGATTTCCCGCCGGGGTGCGGTGACGGTTCGGGCGGATGACTCCCTGGGATGTCCCGGCTGGCGTGTCGGCGGCACGCCCACGGATTGTGTGAACATCGCGCTGGAGCACCTCCTGGAGAGGGTGCCGGCCGCAGTCGTCTCGGGAATCAACCTCGGGTTCAACACGACTGTGCCGCTGGTGCTCAGCTCCGGTACGGTAGCCGGAGCACTCGAAGGCTCCTTCAACGGCATTCCCGCGATCGCCTTCAGCAAGCTCATTCCCAAGGAGATTTTTGAAACGGTGCGGGACTCCAACGGATTTGTCGAAGGGGAGTATTTTGAAAGTCTGGAAAATTCCGCCGCCCACGCCCGCCGGATGGTGGCGAGCCTGATTCGCGGGCAGTGGATTTTTCGCCAGGGGACCGTTCATAACGTCAATTTCCCGCTGGGAGTGACCGAGCGCACCCCGATTCGACGCACAGTGCCTGTAAACATGAAAATGGCCGGCCTGTTCGAACGCCAGGGCGATGGTTTTGTCTTTCGGTATCGGCAGGGGACTTTGCCCGACGATCGGCCCGGCACCGATGTGGGGGCACTGGAGGAGGGCGAAATCAGCCATTCGCTGATCGATTTTACGATCCTCGGTGTTCCCGAGTAAGTAGATCCTGGCCTCCATGGGGCCGGAGCAAAGCTCAAAACCCATCCTTGGGCGTTTTGCCCTCGCGGAAAACAATGCTTGCGGGCACCTCGATTTCGGCCTGGCGACCGAGGAATTCCAAAAGGATGCGGACGCGGTCGCGGGCGCTCAAGACTTTGGTGACGACGGCCTGAAGATCTTTAAAAGGACCCTCGACGATCGTCACAGGTGCTCCCACCTCGATGACCGGGTCGGGCGTCTCGTGGTTCTCAGTGGGAATCCGGGCCTTGAGGGTCTCAATGAATTCGGCGGGAATCGGCGGAATCCGTCTCCCGTATCGGACAATGGTAAGGATGCCGGGGATGGAGAGGATGTGGCGGAAGTGTTCCTCAATCTGGCAATAGCAAAAAAGGTAACCCGGAAAAAGAGCCTCGGTGAAGCGGACCTTTCCCCGCTTCGTCTTCTTGGAATAAGTGATCCGGGGGGCGAAGACCTCAATCCCCACCCGCGATCGAATCTGGGCGGCGGCGAGGTGTTCTTTTTTCGTCTGGCTGCGCAGGCAATACCAGTTCTCCCCAGATTCTCCGGGAGGGGCCAAATCCGGGGCGGTCTCGTATTCGGCGGCCATCACTCAGACCTCAGACTGCGGCTGCTGCGCAAGGCGTAATCCCCGGGATCCTCGCCCCGGGCCTCAATGGCTCTCATCAGCCGCTTCAGGTCGATCGAATCCCCCGGCTTGATCCCATTGCGCCGGAACCAGCCCTGATTCATCTCGATCGCGATCACAATGTCGTCGCGGAAGGATTCGACCGGGACCTCGACATTTGGATACATTTGGTGAATCTCCCGCAGGACGCCGTCTCCTGTGAAGAAGCCAATGTCGAGCGGGATCTCGGTGTTGCGCATCCAGAAGCTCGCTTGCTGCGGCGTCTCATACAGAAAGGCCATCCCCTCGTTTTCGCCGAGATCGAGTCGCCGCTGGAGTCCCCTCTGGCGCTCGGATATGGTCAAGGCTAATTCGAGATCCGCTACCCGGTTCGCAATCGGAATCGCAAAAAAGGGACCCCCGGACTCGCGCGGAGAAAAAAAGTCGCAGCCGGATAACAATGCACAGCAGGCCAGCCCCAGAAATAGTTTCATCCCGGTCAAGCGGTGTGATTTGTGCAAATCTGATATCATGTGGCAAACCCCTGCTGAGGAAAATAGCGAAGCCACCAAAGGGATGCGGCTCCGTGTGAGTAAAACCAGAAACGATGGGGCAATTCGGCTTCGCATCGCAATCTTTTTCGGGCGGGATGATTCGGGACGGGTGCAATTTTTTGTGCGGGGTTTCTGCAAGGATAGGGGTAGGGATCGCGGGATTAGCCGCCACCCCTCCCTCCGAACCGGACGTGCGGATTTGCTTCGCGCTTCGCTTGAGTGTCGTCACAAGCTCCTCGATACCCGCATCCGGCACTCCGGTCAGTGCTCCCCCAGGTGGTAGGCGCGAAAAAATAAGGACTTTGGGTCTTGCCAAGTGAGGTGAACAAAATAACACTTATTCGATATGAATCCTTCACCCTCTTCCTTCGATCAGATTTGCCGCGAGGTGCGGGGGCGGTTTCCGACGGCTTTTGGAGACGTGGTGGAGCGGGAGGACAGTGAGGGGGCGACGCTGGCTTCGTGGACGAGGAATTGTGTCGGCTCGGTGGGATTGCAACAGGTGGTAGCCGAACCCCGGAAGGTTTCAGGCTCGTTGCAGGTGCTGTTAAAGCTGGTAGAAGAGACCTGGCAGCGGCGGATGCGAATGGTCTGGATTGACCCCTGTGACTGTCTTGACCCGGTCACGGCCTTTGATCGCTCTCCGCAGCACTTGCTCTGGGCACGGGGAGGGGGGCTGGGTGGAGCACTCCGGGTGGCGGATGCGGTCCTGCGGGACGAGAATTTTCCCTTCGTTTGCCTGGACGGGGTGCTGCTGGAGGAAAACGAGTGGAAGCGCATCCCCCTGAACCGCTGGTATCGTCTCCAGCGGTTGGCCAACCGGAGGGGTTCCGCCCTCATCCTCTGGACGCCCCCGGTAGTGATTCCGGCAGCAACCCGGCGATGGTCCCTTGCGGCTCGTTGGAGCTTTTCCGACTGCTTCACCGCTTCGCGCGAGGAGCTGCGGGCCGGAGTTTCCCTCATGGCCACCGAAGAACGAGCTGGGGAGTGGACGGAGGCGCAACAAACAGGGTAGGGGAGGATTTGGGTGAAGTGTTCGCGGCTATTCGAATTCCCGATTTTTCTCTCACGGCTGCTCTGTGGCGGCAAGCGGAGAGTCCTGCTCCACCTCGCGCGGTGGCGGTCCGAGCCGGTCGAGCGTCCATTCTGGCCTGTGTCGACGATGAGTCACGAGCGCAGGGGATCTCGCCGGGGATTTCGACGGCGAGGGCACTGGCTCGCTGTCCACACTTGTCGATCCTGGCTGAGGACCCGGCGGCGGAAGCGGCCGCGATGGGATGGTTGATCGCCCTGGGCTCCGGGATCTCCCCCAGGGTAGAGGAGACCGATCGCGGGCAGGTGACGATTGACCTGAGGGGGGCGGGAGATCCGGACGACCTGGCCGTGCGGATCGCCAATCACGCTGCGGCTGCCGGGATCGCCGTGCGCATTGGAATTTCCAATACACCGGAAAGGGCCGCCCTGGCCTCCTTTCGGCAGTCCGGAAATGGCCGGGCCGAGACCGATCGGGCCTTGTTTGAGGGGATGTCCCCGCAAGAAGTGCCTTTGCCGGAAACGATCCGGAAAAATCTTCGGGAGTGGGGGATTCAGGATCTTTTCGCCTTCGCGCAGTTCACGAAGGAGGATGTCGGAAGGCGGCTCGGCCCCGAGGGCGTAGAGTTCTGGGAGAAGATGACCGGACGTCGCGCCCGGCTGCTCAATGTGATAGAGGAAGCCCCTTCCTTTTGCGGTGAGATGGAGTTGGAAACCCCGATCGAAACCCTGGAGCAGGCTCTTTTTGTGATCCGGCGGCTTTTGTCGGAAGTATGCACTTCGCTTCAGGCAGCAGGGCGGGTGGCCCGTTCCCTCGAGCTGATCTGGCGGACTGAGGCGGACGTTGAGGGGCGGCGGGAATTCACCCTGCCGGAGCCTACCGCCCGGCTCGATCCGCTTTTCGCCATGATCGAGACCCATCTCGCCGAGGTGAGGACCGAGACCGCCTTGAAATGCATCCGGCTCCAGGTGGTCCCCGGAGCACCCTTGCCCCGACAGAGAGATTTTTTTGAGGTTTCGACCCAGAGTCCATTCCGGTTTCAGGAAACGCTGGGCCGAATCCAGGGTATTCTCGGGGAGGGTAAGGTGGGCCTTCCCGTGCGCGGGGGGAGCTACCACCCGGATGACTGCCGGACCGAGCCTGCCCCGCCACAGTTTCGGGTCGAGGAGGGGGCGAATCCCTACTCCAGCAATCGGGGGCCCGGCTTGCGGAGGTTTCGCCCGCCCCGTCCCGTCGAGGTCTGGTGCCGGGAGGGGCGTCCCGCACTCTGTGCCTGGAACCGCAAATCCCATCGCATCCTGGCCGCCCGCGGTCCTTGGCGTATCTCAGGGGATTGGTGGGATCCCCGCTATCGGTGGTCTCGCGAAGAATGGGATGTTGAGTGGGAGCATGACTCTTTTTGCCGGTTAACCCGTCGCCCGGACGGCCGATGGTTCTGGGAAGGCGTATATGATTGAAGAATGG
Organism: uncultured Puniceicoccaceae bacterium; assembly: GCA_964633135.1. GTDB lineage: Bacteria > Verrucomicrobiota > Verrucomicrobiia > Opitutales > Puniceicoccaceae > Puniceicoccus. Next base: position 4,717 of record CAZWFJ010000241.1, read on the forward strand.
GAAGTGATGGACATTTACAGTGGCCGGGACAGGCCATGCCCGGCCTGGGGCAGGCCAATGGATACGAGAAGAAAATCGATTTCGACCTTTGGGTCAGTCTCCGCCGATTTCGTTGGGTGTCCTAAATCCTACTCTTGAAATCAATGACCCGTTTCCAGTATTCGGCGATCACCGCGCGATCCCGTGTCCGGTACACCATCGAGATCCCCGCAATGGCCGGGCCGAACCCCCCGATCACGACGATCAGGCCGACTCCAGGTTCTCGAACATGTCGGCCCCCGTCCAAGCGGCGGCAAGCCAGCAGCCCCACGATATTCCAAAAGCCAAGGCAACGAACCGCCAGAGAGACCGGTCGGTCAACGAAGGGGAAAGGTTTTCCATTGAGCGAACGATCATAGGTCCGGGTGGGGTTAAGGCAAACATTCCGACCGACCGCGCGGGTCCCAGCGCTTCTCAAGAGTTCGCACCACCTGCAAACTGGAAAAAATTTATAGAACCGACCTATTATGTGGTTGACGGATTCGGAAATTTTGAAATGGAATGGGGGCATGGCTAGAAAACGAAAAAAGGTATCGGACCACCTGAGTTACCACCACCTGATGAGTCGGACGGTGAACGGGGAGGTTTTGTTTGGAGATGTGGAGAAGGAGGTTTTCCGGAAGATGATCTGGAAGGTGGCCGAGTTTTCCGGGGTGCGGGTGATCACCTATGCGGTGATGAATAATCATTTCCACCTTTTGGTGGAGGTGCCGGAGAAGGCGAAGGAGGTGTCGGATGAGG